>NZ_JALQDQ010000041.1:0-3258 GCF_023631105.1 Caballeronia sp. AZ10_KS36
GAGCCATAGAGATGCGCCGTGATGCCGTAAGGATGGTCGTGCCATTCCTTCAACTGCATGCCGGAGAAGACGCAGCCGAACGCAATGGCGCCGAGCATCCACGCGAATGCCGGCCAGCGCTTGCCCTTCTTGAGCGTTCGCTCTGACATCCACGCCAGCACGCTACTCATGATGAGCACGCCCGTAGCCGTCGCGCCGGTGCCGATCTTCGGCATGCCCTCGGGCGGCCACGGCAACGTGGTTTGCGACTGCGAATAGAAATAGCAGAAGATGAGATAACCGAAGAGACTCGCTTCGGTGGCGACCAACGCGAGCACGCCCCACCATCCGCCCGAATGTTCGCCCGTGCTTCCGACAGGCAGCACGTCGTTCTTCTTCGCAGTCTGCGCCGGAATGGTTTCTTCAGGCGTCGGCGGTTCGCGTTGCCCGAGCGAGCGGCGCGGCCACATCCACGCCACCAGCGTCGCACCGCAACCCGCGACCATGAGACCAGTGAACCACGGCGAGCGCAGCAACAGCGCCGCGAAGCAAAGCGCAGCGAAAAGAGCCAGCAGGAACGGGGACCATGCATCGTCGGGCATCTTGAGTATCGCGTCGGGTTTGCCGTTGAACGGATGCACGCCGAGCGCCTCGCGTCCCTGATGCAGCAGATAACCCGATGCAAGGCTCGAATGCCGCCCTTTCGGTTGCAAGCGGTCTTCCCACATAGGATGCCGCGACTCGACAATCGGCAGCACCGCGAAGTTGTAGGCCGGGGGCGGCGAGTCAGTCGACCATTCGAGGCCCGGCGCATCCCAGGGGTTCTGCGGCGCCTTCTTTCCTCGCTTCGCCGAAATGAGTGCATTGATCAGAAAGATGCCGACGCCGATGGCGAAGATGAAAGAGCCGATCGTCGTAATGAGATTGGAGGTGTCCCATCCCATGCCTTCCGGATACGTATAAATGCGCCGAGGCATGCCGAGCAAGCCGGATATATGCATCGGGAAGAAGCCGACATTGAAGCCGACGAGAATGATCCAGAACGCGATCTTGCCCCATCGCTCGCTCATCAGACGCCCGGTGAATTTCGGGAACCAATAAGTAATGCCGCCGAATACCGGGAACACGTTGATGCCGAGCAGCACGTAATGAAGATGCGCGACGACGAAGTAAGTATCAGTGAGTTGCCAGTCGAGTGGCACCGCTGCGGTCATCACGCCCGAGACGCCCCCGATCACGAACATCAGCACGAAGCTCGCGAAATAGAGGAACGGCACCGAGAACACGGGGCGCCCGGTCCAGATCGTCGCGATCCACGCGAACACGGCGACCGCGCTCGGAATCGTAATGAGCACGCTCGCCGCGCCGAAAAAGGCCAGCGCAAGCGGCGGAATGCCGGTCGCAAACATGTGATGAATCCACACCTCGAAGCCGATGATCATCGTCGCGACCGTCGACATGGCCACTGCCGCGTAACCGACGAGCGGACGCCGGCAAAACGTGGGCAATGCATCGGAGACGATACCCATCGCGGGCAGCACCACGACATACACCCACGGATGCGCGAACATCCAGAAGAGGTGTTGCCAGAGCAGCGGCCTGCCGTCGCTCGCGACATCGAAGAAATGCGTGCCGATGTTGCGGTCCATCCATAACAGGAAGAACGCGAGACTCACGGAAGGCACGGCGAAGAGGTTCGCGAAGGAAATGGTCAGCGTGCCCCATACGATGATCGGCAGCCGGTCCACCGACATGCCCACCGCGCGCATGCGAAAGAGCGTCACAACGAAATTCACTGCGCCTACCGTTGTGGAAATGCCGAGCAACACCATGCCGAGCGAATAGACGTCGATGTTTATTCCACGGCTGTATTCGAGCGACGCAAGCGGCACATAGTTGAACCAGCCCGCATTGGGCGCTTCGCCGAGCGGAAAGCTGCAATAGAGAAAGATGCCGGCAAAGAGAAAGACCCAATACGAAAGCGCGTTGAGACGCGGGAACGCCATGTCGCGCGAGCCCAGCATGAGCGGCCAGAGAAAGTTCGCGAAGCCGCTCAGCACCGGCAGCGCGTAGAGAAAGATCATCGTGATGCCGTGCATCGTGAACAGCTCGGCGAACTGTCCCGGCGTGACGAGCGTCTCGTTCGGCCGCGCGAGTTGCAAGCGCATGATGAGCGCCTCGACGCCGCCCAACAGCAGAAACACGAACGCGGTCACGATATAGCGCAGGCCGATCTTCTTGTGATCGACTGTCGTGATGAAGCCGCGCCATCCCGATTCGCCTTCCCATAGATCGAGCAGCCGCTTCTCGGCTTCCGATCCTTTCGGGACGCTGCCGAACTCCGGCTCGCGTCTGAACGCGACGCGGTGCGAGTGCCCGGCGCTTCGATCCCCTGTCACGGCCATCGTCTAGTCCTTACCTGAGAGTAGCGAGGTATGCCGACAGCTCGCCTGATTCAACGGGCGAAAGCTTCATGTCGGGCATGAGCGTGCCGGGCTTGATTTCCTGCGCGTGCTGAATCCAGTCCATCAGATTCTCCGGCGTATTGACGACCGTGCCCGCCGCCAATAGCCGGCGCGACAGCACATGCGTGAGATCGGGCGCCTGCACGCCGGCCGCGTTGCTGCCGCGTACCGCGTGGCATCCCGCGCAGCGTTGCTCGAAAAGCTTCCTGCCGTGCACGGCCTGCGTCGTGGCCGGCGCGGCTGCTGTGCGCTGCTGCGCGGCGTACCATCGGTCATAGTCGGCTTGCGGCTGCGCATAGACTTCGAATGCCATGTGAGCATGTTGCACGCCGCAGTACTGCGTGCACTGGCCGCGAAAAATGCCGGGCTTGTCCGCCTGTATCCACTGACGGTTGGTGTTGCCGGGTATGGTCTGCGTCTTGCCGGACAATTGCGGCACCCAGAACGCATGAATGACGTCCGCGCTTTTCAGCAGCACGAGCACCGGCACGCCCACCGGAATATGCAGTTCGTTGGCGGTCGTGAAGGCGCTCGGGCCCTGTCCGTAGTCCACTTTCCACCACCAGTCGTAAGCGGTGACCGTGACAGTAAGAGCCGGCGTTTTGGGCGGATCGGCGACCTCGGCCAGCACCGTCAGCATGTAGATGGCGATGCCGAACAGCGCCACGGTCGATATGGCCGTGCCGACATAGATAAAACTCAGGCCGCCGCCCTTGCCGAGCGCACGGTGGTCTTCTTTCTTGCGGTGACGGAAGGTCGCAATCAGCAGCATCACCGCGATGATGATGCACACAAGACTGCATATCGCCGTCAG
>NZ_JALQDQ010000042.1:0-10147 GCF_023631105.1 Caballeronia sp. AZ10_KS36
CGCGCGCCGAAGACAGTGCCTTACGCCGACGATCTGCAACGCGCCGCCGACGTCCTCAACGCGGGCAAGAAGGTCGCCATACTCGTCGGCGCAGGCGCGCTGCAAGCCACGGACGAAGTGATCGCCGTCGCCGAAAAGCTCGGCGCGGGCGTCGCGAAGGCGCTGCTCGGCAAGGCCGCGCTGCCCGACGATCTGCCCTTCGTGACCGGCTCCATCGGTCTGCTCGGCACGGAGCCGAGCTACAAGATGATGACCGAATGCGACACGCTGCTCATGATCGGCTCGGGCTTTCCCTACTCCGAGTTCTTGCCGAAGGAAGGCGCGGCCCGCGGCGTGCAGATCGACCTGAAGGCGGACATGCTCTCCATCCGCTATCCGATGGAAGTGAACCTCGTCGGCGATAGCGCTGAAACGCTGCGCGCGCTCTTGCCCATGCTGCAACAAAAGACGGATCGCGCATGGCGCGAAGGCATCGAAGGCTGGATGGCCGATTGGTGGAAGAAGCTCGAAAAGCGCGCACTGGAGCCGGCCACGACAGGCGTGAACCCGCAGCGCACGGTGTGGGAACTGTCGCCGCGCGTGCCGGCCAACGCCATCGTGACAAGTGATTCGGGGTCCTGTGCAAACTGGTATGCGCGTGATCTCAAGGTCAAGCGCGGCATGATGTGCTCGCTGTCCGGCGGCCTCGCTTCGATGGGCGCGGCGGTGCCGTATGCGATCGCGGCGAAGTTCGCGCATCCGGAGCGGCCCGTGATCGCGCTCGTCGGCGATGGCGCCATGCAGATGAACAACATGGCCGAGCTCATCACCGTCGCGAAGTACTGGAAGCAATGGTCCGATCCGCGCTGGATCTGCATGGTGCTCAACAACGAAGACCTGAATCAGGTCACGTGGGAACAACGCGTGATGAACGGCGACCCGAAGTTCGAAGCGTCGCAGGACATTCCGTCCGTGCCGTATCACCGCTTCGCGGAGTTGATCGGCTTGCGCGGCTTCTATGTGGACGACGCCGAGCGCATGGCCGCCGTGTGGGACGACGCGCTGGCATCGGACCGGCCTGTCGTGATCGAAGTGAAGGCGGACCCGAACATCGCGCCGCTGCCGCCGCACATCACGCTGCAACAGGCGAAGGCATTCGCGACGACGCTCTTCGAAGGCGATCCGAACGAACGCAGCATCATCGTCGATACGGCGAAGCAGGTGTTGGGCGCGGTGCTGCCGGGGCACAAGGACGAGTAGACGGGGCCGCGCCATGCATCTCACGAAACGCGAAGCGCCGATCGAAGCGGTTCGAGCACGCGCCTATACGATCCCGACCGATCGTCCGGAAGCAGACGGCACCTATGGGTGGAACTCGACGACGCTCGTCGTCGCCGAGGTCACTGCGGCGGGCAAGACGGGCATCGGCTACACGTATAACGATGCGAGCGCGGCGAAGCTCGTCGAAGCGACGCTCGCGCCGACGCTCATCGGCGAAGACGCGTGGAATATCGATGCGCTCTGGCTGCGCATGCAGCAGCGCGTGCGCAACATCGGGCGCTCGGGGCTTGCGGCGAGCGCCATTTCCGCGCTGGACTGCGCGCTTTGGGATGTGAAGGCGCGCCTGCTCGACATACCGCTCGCGCGTTTGCTCGGGGCCATGCGCGATCGCGTTCCCATCTACGGCAGCGGCGGGTTCACGACCTACACGGACGATGAGATTCGCGCGCAACTCGGCGGCTGGGTGCACGAAGACGGATGCCGCTGGGTCAAGATCAAGATCGGCACGGAGCCTTCGCGCGATCCGCATCGCGTGGCGGTGGCACGAGAAGCGATCGGGGATGCAGCGGGCCTTTTCGTCGATGCGAACGGCGCATTCGATCGCAAGCAGGCGCTCTTCTATGCCGAGCAGTTCGCGCAATACGGCGTGGAATGGTTCGAAGAGCCGGTGTCATCGGACGATATCACGGGCCTCGCGTTGCTGAGAGACGCGCTTCCCGCGCACATGGAACTGGCTGCGGGCGAATACGGCTACACGCTCGACGACTTCCGCGCGCTGCTCGCGCATCAAGCCGTCGATGTGCTGCAAGCCGATCTCACGCGCTGCGGGGGCGTCACGGGCTTCTTGCGCGTGGCCGCGCTGTGCGATGCCTTTCATGTGCCGCTGTCGGCGCATTGCGCGCCCGCGCTGCATCTGCACGCGGCCTGCGCCGCGCCGCGCTTGCGGCATCAGGAATGGTTTCACGATCACGTTCGCATCGAGTCGATGCTGTTCGACGGCGCGCCGCGCGCCCACGAAGGCGCCATTGCGCCGGACTGGTCGCGGCCGGGCTGCGGGCTCGATTTCAGGCATGCGGACGCGCACCGGTATGCGGTTTAGAACGAACGGCATTCGACTTCAACATGACGCAAACCAGAATGATCGACATCGCCATCGGCTGCGGCGTCGCGGCGGCGGGACTTGCCGTCGCGCGGCTCGGCACGCGCGAAGCGCATCGCTCGAAGAAACAGACGCACATCGACACGGCGCGCACGTTCAACCATAGCTCGGCGCTGCTCGCGCTCTCGGTTCTCGCTGACAGCGCGATGGAGCACTATCGCGGCTCCTTCGACAACCCGGCCATGTACACGCCGCTCGTCGTCTCGACGCTCTCGCTGCTCGCCGGACTGCACGGTGGATCGGACCGCGAGGCGGCACGGCATCCCGTGCGCGATTCGGTGTATATCGGCGCGGCGCTCGCGGGTATCGCGGGGACCGGGTTCCATCTGTACAACATCACGAAGCGTCCCGGCGGATGGAGCTGGCACAACCTCTTCTATGCCGCGCCCATCGGCGCGCCCACGGCGCTGCTGCTTTCGGGCGCGCTCGGCGCGGTGTCCGAACGATTGCGCGACGAGCCCGCGCACGAGCCGCGCCTTTTCGGCATGCCGGCCGGACAGGCGCTCGCGCTCGTCACGAGCGCGGGGCTCGTCGGCACGCTCGGCGAAGTCGCGCTGCTGCATTTTCGCGGCTCGTTCCAGAACCCGGTGATGTATGCGCCGATCGTTATCCCGCCGGTCGCCTCCGTCCTGCTTCTCAACACCGCGCTTGCCGCGCCGCGCGAACGCCCGCTCACGCGGCTGTGGCTGCGCATCACGACGGCGCTCGGCTTTATCGGCGTCGGCTTTCATGCACGCGGCGTCGCGCGCAATCGCGGCGGCTGGCGCAACTGGAGTCAGAACCTTTTCAACGGACCGCCGCTGCCCGCGCCGCCGAGTTTTTCCGCGCTCGCGCTCGCGGGTCTTGCCGCGCTTCGACTGCGGGAGACCGAAAAATGACCACGCTGCCCCGCTATCCGGACTATGACGTGATGAAGAAGCGCGACACGTCCTCGTGGGACGACGTGACGCGCCAGGTCATCGACAAGCGGCTCTCCACGCCGCAAGGCCCGATGTTTTTCGATGCCGTCGAATGGCGCGCGCTCTGTGCGTTATGCGCGTGCATCGTGCCGCAGGACCGCGAGCGGCCCGCCGTGCCAGTGGCTTCGCTCGTCGATGCGCGCCTTGCCGAGAACACCGGCGACGGCTATCGCGACGCGCGCTTGCCGCCGATGCGCGATGCCTGGCGCATCGGCCTGCATGCGCTCGATGCCGAAAGCCGCGCGCGCCATGAACTGCCGTTCGCGAGCATCGACGACGACGCGCGGCGCGCGCTGATCCACGACATGCAGCACGGCAAGCTCGACCGCCCCGAGTGGCAAGGCATGCCGCCCGCTGTCTTCTTCGCGGAGCGCGTGCTGCACGACATCTGCGGGATGTATTACGCGCATCCGCATGCTTGGAGCGAGATTGGCTTCGGCGGCCCGGCCAATCCTCGCGGCTACGTGCGCATGGTCGCCAACCGGCGCGATCCGTGGGAAGCGGCCGAAGCAAAGCCCGGCCACGATGACGATGCACGCAAGGAGAACGCCCGTGTCCGCTGAATCGCCGAAGGACGCCGAGCACTTTCCGCGCGGCAAGAACGGGCGCGCGCCCGACGTATACCATACCGGCGCATGGATTCCGATGCGCGAATATCCGCAAGACGAAGCGGTCGATTTCGCGATCGTCGGCACCGGCGCGGGCGGCGGCACGCTCGCGTGTCGTCTCGCGGAGAAAGGCTTCAAGGTCGTCGCGTTCGATGCCGGCGCATGGTGGCGTCCGCTCGAGGAATTCGCGTCCGACGAGACGCATCAGGGCAAGCTCTTCTGGACCGACGACCGCATCTGCGACGGCGAAAACCCGCTCAAGCTCGGCAACAACAACAGCGGCAAGGCGGTGGGCGGCAGCACCGTTCACTTCGCCATGGTGTCGCTGCGCTTCCGGCCGGAGTGGTTCAAGTCGCGCACGCTGCTCGGCTACGGCGCAGACTGGCCGGTGGACTGGCGCGAGATGTGGCACTACTACGCGCAGGTGGAAGACGCGCTGAAGATCGCGGGGCCGGTGAACTATCCATGGGGACCGAAACGTCCGCGCTATCCGTATCGGCCGCACGAACTGAACGCCGCCGCGCTCGTGCTCGCGCGGGGCTGCGAGGCGCTCGGCATCGACTGGTCGCCGACGCCGCTCGCCACCGTCTCGGCGCCGCGCGGCGAAGCACATCCGTGCGTGTATCGCGGCTTCTGCGTGTCGGGTTGCGCGACGAATGCGAAGCAGAGCGCGCTCGTCACGTGGATACCGCGGGCCGTGCGCGCAGGTGCCGAGATTCGCGACCTCGCGATGGTCGGGCGTATCGTGATGGGCGACGACGGACGCGCAACGGGCGTCGAATACATGCGCGAAGGGCAATGGCAGTTCCAGCGCGCGCGCAATGTCGTGGTGGCGGGCTATGCGATCGAAACGCCGCGCCTGCTCTTGATGTCCGCGACGGACCGCTATCCCGATGGCCTCGCGAACAGCTCCGGCCTCGTCGGCAAGAACCTGATGGTGCAGAGCAATCAGGCCGTCTGGGGAACGATGGAAGAAGAAGTGCGCTGGTACAAGGGCCCGCCTTCCCTTTCCCTCACAGAGCACTGGAACTACGAGGACAAGGGCAAGGACTTCTTTGGCGGCTATTGCTACATGAGCCAGGGACCGTTGCCGGTGCAGTGGGCGTCGGTGCAGAACGGACGCGGCTTATGGGGTCAACAGTTGATCGACGAAATGCAGAAGTACAACCATCAGGCGGGCTTGAAGATCGTCGGCGAAACCATGCCGCAGGAGCGCAACCGCGTGACGCTCGCCGACGAGAAGGATCAGTACGGGCTGCCGATCGCGCGCGTGACACACTCGTGGTGTGAAAACGACCGCCGACTGATTGAGCATTCTCTTCGATTCATGAACCTTGCACTGGAAGCGGCGGGCGCTCGCGACACTTGGCCAGAAACCGACGACACCGCGCATCTTAACGGCACAGCGCGGATGGGCGACGATCCTGCGAAAAGCGTCGTCAATGCGGATTGCCGCAGTTGGGACATCGATAATCTATGGATTTGCGACGGCTCTGTCTTCCCGACGGTGGGCGGCGTTAATCCGTCTCTGACGATACAGGCGATTGCCCTACGCACTGCGGACAGGATACAGGCGCTCGCGGCACGCGGCGAATTGTAAGATGAACCCGTAGAACCGCACCTACGCGACGACATGTTCGCCTAAGAAATGGTCTTGCCGAATGACGTTTTCGGCACCCACGACCACGTCACGACGCTTCAGGAATGCGCCCGGTCGGCGATCGTGTCCTCCCTGGGTCTTTTTCTCGTGCGAGTCGCGGGGCGCAGAATCTTCGGAAGATGGCCGGCCCTCGACATCGCAGGCCGCACGCGTTCAATGCTTGGCGCACGCACCCACGAATGGTCCGCAGAAAGGTCCCTTGCGTCTGTTCTCGCGATCCGGTCTATCGTTTCTTTGAAACCGTTCCATGTTCATAGCACTACCAGCTTCCTCGCCCCGGCGGTCGTGTTCGCCTACCTTGAACAGGTGGTTCATCCAACTCCCGGCGACCACGGAATGCGGTCCGGATCCTCGGCGATCTGACCTACTCGTCGGGCTGCTTGCCGCGGCGATCGGTTAAGCAAGGTAGCTAGAACCGCGCTTAAATGGTCAGAAGCCCAGCTGCCAACGGCTGCCTCGAACCCAAGGAGGCGCGCCACACCGTTGCCATTGTCGTTGAGAGCGACGTGTCCGCTTCCGGCAAGCCGTTTTTCCCGGGACCGTTGCGGAAGTGGTCCGGCGGAAGCCGCGGCAGTCCTAGTGTTTGAAAGATGGAGGATGCAGCCGTCCGCAAGGCGTCTGTCATTCCGCCAAATGCTGCCATACAGTGTCACTCGCAACCGCGATCGGAGATATATCGCCCCGCTAGGCGCCCGAGGACGGGCCGCCGCGTTGAGCGGGCGCTCCATCGCGATCCATGTAAGCGCGACAGGGTAATGTGCCGAGAAGTGTGCAAAAAGTTCGGAGGCGGGAAGATGCCGAAGGAAGGGGTGGCCGTGGTGTAAGTTGATGAATGTCGAGTTCGTCAACCTGCCCTCGGGAGGACTTACGCCATGGCCACGACCAAGCGTAGTACGATCCGGCCGCCAGTGGAAGCGCTGGTTGCCGGCGACCGGGATCTGATGAAGGCGCTCATGAAGGATGCGCTTCAGGAAGTGCTCGAAGCGGAGATGACCGAGCTGCTGGGAGCATCGCCTAACGAGCGGACCGAGACACGCAGTGGCTATCGAGCCCAGCCGCGGGCTGGTGACGCGCATCGGCAAGCTGGAGCTGCGCGTGCCGCGCGACCGGCACGGCGAATTCTCCACTGCCTTGTTCGAGCGCTATGCGCGCAGCGAGAAGGCACTGGTGGCCGCGCTCGCCGAGATGTACGTACAGGGCGTCTCGACCCGCAAGGTCAAGGCGATTACCGAAGAGCTATGCGGTCACAGCTTCTCGGCCTCAGCAATCTCCGCCATCAATAAAGGACTCGACGCAACGCTGGCGAAGTTCGCGCATCGGCCGTTAGAGGAAGCGTATCCGTATCTGATCGTCGATGCGCGCTATGAGAAGGTGCGCGAATCGGGCGTGATCCGCTCGCAAGCGGTGCTGATTGCCATCGGCATCAACTGGGAAGGCCATCGGCAGGTGCTGGCTGTGGAAATGGCCAACCGCGAAAGCCAGTCGAGCTGGAAAGAGTTCCTTCTGGCGCTAAAAAAGCGTGGCCTGTCAGGCGTCGAGTTCGTCGCCTCGGACGACCACGCGGGGCTCAAGAAGGCGATCGGCGAGGTGCTGCCCGAAGCCGCCTGGCAGCGCTGCTATGTGCACTTTCTGCGCAACGCATTGGACTACCTGCCGCGCAAGGCCGATGACGACTGCTTGCAAGAACTGCGCTGGATGTCCGACCGACGCGATCTGCAGGAGGCGCAGCGAGATCTCGCGGCGTGGATTACCAAGTGGCAGGGCAAATATCCGAAGCTCGTCGATTGGGTGGAAGGCAACATTGCCGAGACGCTCACGTTCTACCGGCTGCCGCGCGCGCATCACAAGCATTTGAAGTCGACCAACATGCTCGAGCGCTTGAACGAAGAGATTAAGCGGCGTACGCGTATCGTGAGGATCTTCCCAAACGAGGCCGCGTGTCTGCGCTTAGTCAGGGCGCTATGCAGTGAAACCCATGAAACGTGGCTGGAGGACAGCCGCTATCTGAACATGGCCCTGCTGGCCGAGCAGAAAAAGGAGTTCTTGCGCGCTGCTGCATAGCGGCGGGCGGCGTTCGGCGCTGCGGGCTACGCCCTCCGCACCGCACGCCGCACAGAAGGATCAACTGAAACCGCCGGCATCCGGTTTCTGCACACCTTGACGCACACAACTCGCGACAGATAAGCGCGCGACCTCGACTACCTGCCGACGCCGAACGCAAAAGCGCATCTCTAATGGCGATGCTATCGGACCCGTTCGCCTATGGATGGGTGAAATGCAGCGCTAGTGTTCGAAACAGCGGGAACCGCTCGGCTCGGGCCGCTTAAGCCTCTGTTTCCACGTTGTATCCGATGAATCAAAGGCACATGGCTCGGTCTCCATCGCTTCCCATCGCCTACTTATGAATTTTGGAGCGAAGGCTTTCGACCTCGTGGTCCGAAACCGGCGCCGCATGATTGCCCCATGTACCACGAATGAAGCTGACGACCTGCGCCATTTGTGCGGTCGTCAATTGACCGCGGAAGCCCGGCATCTTTTGCGGCGCCGGGCCTGTCTCGGTCGATGGGCTCTTGCTGCCTTCGATCACGATGCGCAGGACCGATGTCGGATCTTCCGCCAGCACGAGCGGGTTGCCGGCGAGCGCTGCCACCTTGCCCGGCTGACCTGTGCCGTCCGCCTGATGACAGCGCGCGCAGAACGACAGATAGATGCCCGCGCCGGGACGCTCCACTTCGCCGGTCTGAATGCTGCGCGCCGTCTGCACCTTGGCGTGGTCCGTGTTGGCGAAACTGCCGTAGGTTTGTTGTGGCGGCAATGACTTGAGATAGGTGGCGATCGCATTCAGATCGCCATCGGTCATGTACTGCATGCTGTCCCCGATGACCGGTGCCATGGCCCCGAAAGCGATCGCGCCTGCGCCGTGACCTGTACGCAGGAAATCGACGATGTCCTGTGCAGTCCAGCGTCCTAGTCCGCTGCCCGGATCGCCGGTAAGGTTGGGTGCAAGCCAGTGATCGTTCACGCCGCTCGTGAGATACCATGGCGACTTCTCACTGTAACCAAGCTCGTTGTAGGCGGGACCGCGCGGCGTATGACATGCGCCGCAATGCCCCAACCCCTGCACCAGGTACGCGCCGCGATTCCATTGCGCGCTGCGCTTAGGATCGGGCTCGTATTGATCCCGATTACCGAATGCCCAGCTCCAGAACAACATGCCCCATCGCTGATTGAACGGAAAAGGCAGATGCGTTTCCGGCGCGCGCTTCGCGCTCGGCTTCACGCCATGCATCAGATACGCATAGAGCGCGGTGACGTCGTCATCCGTCATGTTGGCGAGCGACGGATACGGCATGGCCGGATAAAGCCGCTTGCCGTCGCGGCGCTTCCCATAACGTATCGCGTCCGAGAACTCCTTCAGCGTATAGCGTCCGATACCCAAGGTTGGGTCCGGCGTGATGTTGCTCGCGTAGATAGGGCCGAAAGGCGAATTGACCGGCATTCCCCCAGCAAGCGGCGTGTGATCGGCCGCGTCGTGACACGCGCTGCAATCGCCCGCTTTGGCGAGGTATTCGCCGCGAGCGATCAACTGCGGCGAACTGGTCATCGGCGACTGCGCCGTGACGTTGTCGGGAAGATCGTCGTTCGCCCGGCCACTGCATGCGCCCAGGGTGGCGAGCACGACTGGCATCAGTGCAGCGGCGATGTGGTTCTTCAAACTCGTCGCGTTCATTTCAATGCCATTGATTGCAGGAATCGAGGAACACTTCGGCCAGAATGGTGAAGACCAGCGCGAGGACGAAGAGACAGCCGATCAACGCACTGCACAGCGCAATGAAGCGCTTGCGAGCCAGCTGTTCTTCAAAGCGCGAAGGCTTCTCCGAAGACGCCTCGCCGCCGCGCTCGGTCTTGGCCTGCCTTTCCTTCCTTTGCAAGAAGCGAAAGCCGTAGACCGCCATACCTGCGCAAACGAGCGACACGATCACAGCCGCAGCCGACGTGCCATACAGCCACGCATGAAAGTGCCTGAAAACCGGCTCCGCCCGACGAATCGATTCGGCGTAGCAGCCCTGTGCGGACACTGTCTCGGAGATGACCACCTGTAGCAGCCATGCGCCCGGCGAGAGGAAGAAGCCCGCGCACGCGCAGACGACGAGACGCCGCTTTTCTTCTTTCGTGAGATGCTGTTCGGGCAGCGCGGACGTTTGCATCAGTGACCCCGCATCCAGAAAGGCGTCACGTAGAGCGACGTGAAGATGAAGAGCCACACTACGTCGACGAAATGCCAGTACAGGCCGCCGATCCGCATCGGTGCATTGCGTTCCTCGTCGAAATAGCCGAGCGCGATCCACACGGCAAGCAACACGAGAATCACGATGCCGACCATGACGTGCGCCATGTGAAAGCCGGTGATCGTGAAATACAGGGAGCCATAGAGATGCGCCGTGATGCCGTAAGGATGGTCGTGCCATTCCTTCAACTGCATGCCGGAGAAGACGCAGCC
>NZ_JALQDQ010000043.1:0-6980 GCF_023631105.1 Caballeronia sp. AZ10_KS36
TTCTTGCGGTGACGGAAGGTCGCAATCAGCAGCATCACCGCGATGATGATGCACACAAGACTGCATATCGCCGTCAGCACCCAATCGAGATGCAGGACGGGATGCGCCGCGGGTCCCTTGCTGTGAAGGAAATAGGCAAGCGGCGTCGGTCCGCTCGTGAGTGAATCGGATGTGTCGGGCGCTGCCTCGTTCGCAAATGCCGTGATCTGACGAAGCGAGACCGCGAGCGCCAGCCCCGTTCGCAAGATAGATACGAAAAACCGACGCACACAGATCACATCTTCTCCTTGATGCCTCGCCGGATGAGCCAGTAGTTGACCGGGTATGTCGTCAGGAAGCCCGCCACCATCGCAAGTTGCATGCGCACCCAGTACGCCGAATCAGTCGGCTCGAGCGGCGTGGCAAGCTTCGCGAAAGCGATCATCACGCCGAACATGCCCACCTCGTACGCAACGAGAGAGAGCGTGTCCGCCTTGACTGCGGCGATCACGCCATCGCGCAAGCCAAGGCCTCGCATAGGCGCTATCGAGAAATATTGGAACGCGACTCCGATCAAGTAAGCCAACGCGAACGCCAGCGCGAGCCGTCCTCCCAACTCCGATCCGGCGATGCTAAAAGCAAGCAAAAACGCGAGCCATTCGCCAATGAAATCCCCCAACGCACACCCTGCGCCGCAATGCGTGGCGCCGAGGAACGTCGCCTGCCACATCGGCGCTCCATGTCCCTGCCCGCTGGGCGTAGCGCGCCCGAACCAGAAGTAAAAGACTAGCCCTGCTGGGCCCCAGTAAAGCATCGTGAGCGGCCACACCACCGACATGATGACCATCGGTTGGCGGTGCCCCGCGACCACGATGTCGAATGCGACGGCGCAAGCAGAAAGCACCGATAATGCAAGCCACACCTGTGCAAAACCAATCGTCCAGTGTGCCGCCATCTAAGTTCTCCGCAACATTCGTAGGCGACGCACTTTAGGAGCAGCCGCGTCCTAGTCCGCTGTCCACATCTTTCCGCGCCAACAGCAAGGCGCATTCCCCGTAAGACCTAAGTGCCGCAGCGGCACGAACCGA
Source organism: Caballeronia sp. AZ10_KS36 (assembly GCF_023631105.1). Lineage (NCBI taxonomy): Bacteria > Pseudomonadati > Pseudomonadota > Betaproteobacteria > Burkholderiales > Burkholderiaceae > Caballeronia > Caballeronia sp. AZ10_KS36. The sequence continues at coordinate 1,068 of NZ_JALQDQ010000043.1, forward strand.
TTGAAGAGCGGTACTCGACGTCGATTGTCCGACCTGCCGATTTTTATCACACTGTGCGCTTTTCAACTGCGATTGCAAGAAATACCCGGCGCTGCGCGACCTGAGCGCGGCTTATTCGGCTGCTCATCTGCTACTATTGTCGCCACGCCCCCAAACGATGTGCTCAACACCAACTGGACAGTCCGGCCCCGCGCAAAAATGAAGCAACGGAACTATCGTAGCGCCAAAGAATTGCCAAGCAAGACGGATCTCGAGTCGCTTTCAAATTTCCGCTATGAGCTAAGGAAGTTCCTGCGCTATTCCGAGGAAATCACTCACGCCGCCGGGGTCACGACGCTACAGTATCAATTGCTATTGCACGTTCGCGGCATACCAGAGCGCACTTGGGCAACTGTCGGCGAACTCGCGGAACGACTGCAGGCTGCTCCGAACGGCACGGCTGCCCTGGTGAGCCGATGCGAACGAGCAGGGCTCGTTGTTCGCAAACCGGGCGCCATAGTCGCGGACGTAACAGATTCATTCCTTCCGGTGCCTCGTTGAAGCGGCGGGCGTCTACCGTTCGATGCCTGACTATTTTCGTCGGTTAGCCGCCATCAATCCACGCGCACCTTGCTATAGCTCAGCCGTGTGGGTCCGCGTAAGTGCTGCAGACGTGAGATCTCTGTCTCAATGCGCACCACCGAGATGATCGAACCACACTCTCGCCCACGGCAGCGCAGCAGCACCGCTGCCTCCAGCGGTGCTGCTGAGCTGTATGCGGCACCCGGCGCCGCCGCGCATACCCGCTCTTGACCTAAACAGAACGGCCGGCACCGCGGCAATTCGGTAAGAGGCTAAGTACATTTCGGAAAAGCACGCGCGCGTCTCGATGAAACGATGGAAGCCACGCCTCTGCGTCACGAAGTCACCCTCGATTCCCCCAGACGCCAAGCCGCCCATGTTGGCGTTGGGATCATTGGCGCGAATTCCGGCACTGCACAAGCGCCGTAGGAACGCCATCGGGCAACGACACTCCGGGCCGACCCAGAGCGGCGCGGTGCGAAAGCGGTGGGCAGGTCGAACGCTTTGCGACAAGCAAACAGGCAGACTGTGACATACTTCATCGCAGGCGTGTGCGCACGGTGGCAGGGCCTGACCTTGGCACGCGCAGTGCAAGGCCGCCTGGGCGTTGTTCTTGACAGCGATGGTCGCTAACTAGGAGGCACAAATGCCAAAGCTAGTTGTAATCACAGGCGCGGGTGCCGGTGTGGGTCGCGCGACCGTGGACGAATTCGCGCGTCACGGCTGGGACGTTGCCCTCCTATCGCGCGAAGCCTCCCGGCTGGAGCGAGCGGCGTCGCAAGTTCGCGAGACGTATGGCGTACGCACGATGGCCATCCCTACCGATGTCGCGGACGCTCAAGCCGTCGACCGAGCAGCATCGCATGTCGAAGAGACGCTAGGTCCAATCGATGTTTGGGTAAATGTAGCGATGGCCACGGCCTTCGCTACGGTTTCCGAGCTCACCGCACAGGAGGTCGAGCGCGGCACGAGGGTCACCTACCTCGGGCAAGTCCACGGAATGATGGCCGCGCTTTCGCGGATGCGCACGCGCAACCGTGGCACTATTGTGAACGTCGGCTCCGCGCTGGGCTACCGCTCGGTGCCACTGCAATCGGTGTACTGCGGTGCGAAGTTCGCAATTCGCGGCTTCACGGACTCGCTTCGCTCGGAGATCATCCATGATCGACTGAAGGTCCACCTGACGATGGTCGTTCTGCCCGCCGTGAACACGCCGCAGTTCGATTGGGCGCTCAACAAGATGGGCAAGCGTGCGCGGCCCGTCGCGCCGATCTTCGAGCCCGAGGTCGCTGCGCGCGCCATCTACTTCGCCGCAACCCATCGCCGGCGTGAAGTCTGGGTGGGCTTCTCGAGCGTTAAGGCGATCCTCGCAAACCGCATTGCGCCCAAGCTCATCGACCGCTATCTGGCGCGCTCAGGCTACAGTGGTCAGCTAACCGACGAACCGTTGCCGGCGGAAGCACCGAGCAATCTATTTCATCCCGTCCCCGGCGACTACGGGGCTCACGGACGTTTCGACGAAGAGGCACGGCCACGCAGCGTGGAGATGTTCACCGATCGCCACCGCGCGCTCTTCTGGGGACTGGCGGGCATCGGCATGATCAGCCTGGTCGGGTCGCTCGCTAAACGGCGGAGCGGGCTGCGGTGAGCCGGCGCATCGAGGACTATGCGCTGCTCGGCGACGGTCAGACCGCCGCGCTCGTGAGCCGCGATGGCTCCATCGACTGGCTGTGCTGGCCGCGCTTCGACGCCGATGCGTGTTTCGCAGCCCTGCTCGGCACGTCCGAGAACGGGTGCTGGTCGCTCACACCCGCCGGCGTCATAGAGCGACAGACGCGGCGGTATCAGGACGACACGCTCGTCTTGGAGACGGAGTATGAAATGCGCGACGGCGCTGTTCGCGTGATCGACTTCATGCCGGTGGGCGAAGCCGCGAGTTCGGTGATACGCATCGTCATCGGGCTGCGGGGCGTCGCGCAGGTGAACATGCTGCTTCGACTGCGCTTCAACTATGGCGCGCTGTGCCCTTGGAGCGAACCGATCGACGGTGGGATACAGTCCTGCATCGGGCCTGACCGGGTCGTGCTGCGTACGGATATCGCACTGACCATGGACAACGGCGCGGCCGAAGCGTCGTTCGCCGTGCGGGCCGGTCAAACCGTCACCTTCGTGATGAGCTATGGCGCGGCGCACGAGGCGCCACCACCGGCCGTCGATGCGCAAGCGGCGCTGCACAAGACGCAGGACTTCTGGCGCGACTGGATTAGCCGTTTTGATGACAGCAGGACCGCATGGCCCGCCGCCGTAAGGCGCTCTCTGCTCACGCTGAGGGCGCTGACGCACGGTCGCACCGGCGCGATCGTCGCCGCGCCCACGACCTCTTTGCCCGAGGCGCCAGGCGGCCAATTGAACTGGGATTACCGTTACGGCTGGCTGCGCGATACGAGCTTCGCGACGGTCGCTCTTCTGAACGCGGGCTTCAACGAAGAAGCAAACGCATTGCGCGATTGGCTCTTGCGTTCGATAGGCGCGTCGCCCGACCATATTCGCATCATGTATCGCGTCGATGGGGGGCGTCACCTCTACGAATGGACGGTGGACTGGCTGCCAGGCCACCGATATGCATTGCCCGTCCGAGTTGGAAACGCGGCGGCCGGGCAGCATCAGGTCGATGTCCTCGGAGAGATCATCGACTGCCTCGACGTCGGGCGCCGGGGCGGGCTCGCGGCCGCGAACAACCAGGACCTCGTCGAGACGCGCATCGTCGAGCACCTGCAACGGGTCTGGAACACGCCGGGATCAGGCATTTGGGAATCCCGGTCGACTCCGCGGCACTACACGTATTCACGCGTCATGGCGTGGGTCGCCCTTGATCGATATACAAGTAGCCGGTCCGCAGATGCCGCTTGCTGCCCCCTCGTCCAACGCCTGGCGTCTCTGCGGGAAACGATCCGCGAGGAAGTCTATCGCGAGGCATGGAACGAGGGCCTAGGCAGCTTCACACGGTATTACGGCGCCGAAGAGCTTGACGCTAGCCTGCTTCTCATGCCGCTAGTGGGCTTTCTGCCAGCGGATGAACCCCGCATGGCATCGACGATTGACAGCATTCGCCGCGAGTTGAGTGAAGATGGACTCATCAGGCGCCAAAAGAAGCGAGGGGAAGGGCCGAACGAAGGGACTTTTCTGGCGTGCTCGTGCTGGATGGCCGATTGCCTCCAGATGCAGGGACGCACTGACGAGGCGCGCCAGCAGTTCGAGCGCGTTCTTGCGGTCGCAAACGAACTCGGACTGCTTTCCGAGCAGTACAGCGCTGAGCGGAAAGAGCTGACAGGCAACTTCCCGCAGGCGCTGACTCATCTTGCTGTCATCACGACGGCGCTGGGCCTGTGCGGCCCGACGCTACAACGCGGAGGCGGCTGACGCGGGACAGGCTTTTAGGGGCATACGTCGGCGCGAGGCGATGTTGTCAACTAGGGTGCATCGAACCGTCGCTCCGCGACCGCCTTACCGGAAGTGTCTTTCACCTTCGTCTTCCATTGCTTTTCTTCCTCGCATTTCCAGACCGCGCCTGCAGCGGCCGCCTAAATAGCCAGGGACGTACATGACGAGCACAGTCAAAGAGTCGGCACCCATGTGCAGCCCCTTGCGCTTGGGCTGCCTAGCCTCGACGGCTTTCCCTGGCTCCACGTTGCGCTCCGAGGGACTTCGTCCTAAATAACGTGCAATCAACGTGGTCGGCGTTGCTCACAGGCCTTCCCACGAGAACTGCAGCTCATCCAGCGTCTTGTCGACTTTCGCACACTGCCGCTCGCGCTATCACCCTCCCCGGCAGTCGGCTCACCGGCGGGTTGCGCACATGCCGTTGTGGCCGAACCCGCTCGGCCGGTGCAACGAGCGCGCAGCAACGGCGCAGCAGCAAGCGCACCACGAAGCACGCTCGCCTATCGCCCAACCGCGGTCCCGCAAGACGCGTCAGTCGCTGCCGAACGCAACGGTCGTTACCAGCGCCAACTCAGACTGTCGAGAGTCCAGGCGCGTATGCTGAATAACGACCGGAACATCCGACTCAAAGTAGCTGGCATACTCAGTCCCGACCGGTATCGCTTCGGGCTCGCGAAGATCGTTGAAGCGCATGTGCAATGTCCGCATCGCTGGCACGATGATGTGGTAAGGACCAGCCGGGGCACGGTCCTTGAAGAATATGTGCAGTTCGATGTGAGCGTCGTCATCGCCCGTGTTGAGGATGCACGCCGCTTCATGACTCACCAAGTCGGGCGCGTCGGCGTTGCTGTATGGGGGTAGATACCCCTCAGCGATCGCCCACGCCCTTTTTCCTAATGCCTTCATAAGTCCTCCGCCAAGTATCGATTCAAAGTCTAGGGCCGGCTCCAAAAGCCTCGCGTGAGCGCCGCCGCCGGTTTGGTCGCCCCGACACGACGCCTTTTGTCGTGTGCTATTGCTATGGACCGTCGCCGCAACCGACCGGCTGACTGGCACGAGCTTTCTTGTGGGATTTCGCGAGCGCACCTGCCTAGTTATCGTCAGTGTTTCTAGGCAAGGCCTCAGCTGAAAAGAGCCAATGCAGCGGCCAACCGATGCGCAAAAGTCTGCGCGTCTGTAACGGCTCGCCAGCAGACGTCGTACGAACTACCGTGCCCCTGCAACGGCATTCCGTCCATACATCTCGACGACGGCCGTTATCCGCTCGTCTCGGCTTTTGAAAGTTGGCATCAGTCTCGCAAACGCTGCTGCACAAGCAGGGACGGACTAAACCGCCTCCTCCGCTATTTCGGCAGTTCCTTTTTGAGGTCGTTCAAGACGACGTTACCTGCAAAAATAGCCTCGTCGCGACGTCGGGAATTCTAATGAGAGCTCCCACTCCGGCACTGGAGACGATTGCTCAGGAGAGTGTTCAGCTTCCAGCGGATCGGTACATCTATTGAAACTCCGTGGCGAGGCCCAAGTCGCCCATCAGGAAACGAAGCGCCATCGCTATGGAGAAAAACGTCATCGGCCAGAGTAGCCAGAAGGTAGCCGACTGGAACGTTGTAAAGCTAAAACGATGCCATATGCAGCCAGAATATTCTGTCGTTAACCGCATCGCCTTAAGAAGCCGCACGTTGTGCCACGTGCGACTTTCTCCCTGCTTGTTCAAGACAGTAAAAAACCGCCCAAGCCGCACAGCCCCATCAGATCGGCATGCTGGTCTAATACAGAAAAGGCGCCGCTTACTGCCCTCAAAATAGCCGCCTGTCCCTCGGCCAGCTCGGGAGGGTGTTGCCTTTCGCCGTAAAGGAGCCGGGTGTTTTCGGCGTAATGGCGCCAGCGAAGGGCGCCTGATTCGGGGCTCGA
>NZ_JALQDQ010000044.1:0-38141 GCF_023631105.1 Caballeronia sp. AZ10_KS36
GGCAATCGCCTGAACGCGACGCTGCACGCGCAGGCAAGCCGCATCGGCGTGATCGACGCGAACGCGCACACGACGCTTATCAACCGCGACGGCGCGCTCACCGTCGCGGACGAAGCGCCGCTCGCCGGCGCCATCGACGCGAACATTCCCCAACTGCGCACGACCGGCGGCCTGCTCGGCGCGAACTATCTGCTCGGCGGTAGACTGTCGCTCCACCTCGTGATCTCCGGAATCGTCGCGAAGCCGAAGGTGTCGGGCATGCTTACCGGCGACAATCTTTCCGTGATGGTCGTCGATCAGGGCGTGCAGTTGAAGGACGGCATTGTCCGCATTGTGGTTTCCGAGAATCTCGTCGATCTACAGCGGGTGGAGTTCCATGGCGGGAGTGGCACACTGCGCGCGACCGGCAAGGTTCGGCTCGATCAGCAGCAGCCCGATCTAACGGCGAGCATCATTGCCGACAAGCTGGAGCTCTTCGCGTCGCCTGACCGCGAGTTGACGCTCTCGGGCAGTGCGACTATCGCCGATGGCGGGCAGCAGGGAGGCATGGCGATCAACGGGAATTTTACTGTTGAACATGCGCTCATCGATCTGCCGGAATCCTCCGCGCCCGAGCTGGGAGACGATGTCATGATCGAGCGCGCCGACGGCACAATAAAGGGCGGCAATCAGCCAATCGCGGCGGCGACCGCGAAGCCTGTCGGACCGTTCACGCCGCGCGCGACTATTGCGATCGACCTCGGCAATCGTTTTCGTTTCAAGGGCGCGGGCGCGGACATGGGGCTTGCGGGCACCATTACCGTTATGAGCGCGCCAAACATGCCACTGCGAGCGGTCGGTAACGTGCGGGTGACGCCGGGCTCCACCTATACGGCGTTCGGGCGTAAGCTCGATATCGAGAAGGGCTTCTTCACTTTCAACGGGCCGGTGGCGGATCCGGGCCTCAATATTCTCGCGATGCGGCGCAATCAAGAAGTCGCAGCGGGCGTTGAGGTGACGGGCACGGTGCAGGCGCCGGTCGTAAATCTCGTCTCCGAGCCGACTGTGCCGGACACGGAGAAGCTTTCATGGCTGTTGTTCGGCCACGGTACTGACCAAGGCAACAACCTCGGCCAGCAAAGCGCAATGACGAGCGCCCTTGCACTGCTCGGCAGCAAGGGCGGGGCGAAGATCGCGCAAACGATAGGGTTGGACCAGCTTACTATCGGATCAAGCGAGGTGGGGCTCACTGATCCACAGGTCGTCCTGGTATCCAAGGCGATAAATGAGCGCCTCGTGCTTGGCTATGAACAGGGCTTGCAGTCGGCGGAGAACGCAATCAAGTTGACGCTGAACCTGACACGGTTCTGGGCTGCCACGATTTTTGGCGGGACGCACCAAGGCGTCGATCTAACATACACACGGCGTTTTGATTCGTGGGCGCGGTTATTTACCTCTTCACCGACTTCGTCGACCGCGGCCGGTGCGGGACCATCGGCCACTCCTGCGCACTTCAAGTGAGGACGCTACGGCTTTGCGCATGTCGCTCATGTTTCTTCGGTCAGCGAAAGGCTATTTCTTGGCAGCGGGCGAAGGCGCTCCGGGGATCGCGTTAGCGCGCGCGGCATTTGCAGCGTTCGCGGCGTTCGCCGCCTTGATTGCGTTCCAGTTGTAGGTCGGGGCAAGGCTGTAGTTCGAGCCGACGCTCGGGTTCTGCGCAGCGGCGTTCGGCGCATTTGTGTAATTATTCGTAGGCGTCAGGGGAGTCACGGGATTCGCCTTCAAGGGTTTCGGCTGTAGCGTTTGATTGATGACAGTGATCTGGCCAAGCTTCTTCACCGCCTGACTCTCCGCGCTAGCTGCCGCCGCAAAGCACAGCGCGGCAGCGCCAATCAGAGCGACAAGCTGGGCGCGATTAGGGTGCTTCTTCACGACGGCCTCCATTACGAGATCCAGGGCGTCAGACCGGCCGCGGCGAGGCCGATTAGCTGTGGGAGCCGCTCCGAGCGGCGCCGACCCCCGACGAAGTTCGCCGCCTCGGTGTTCCAGCGGCCCTCTAATGGCCTGCGGAAACAGCGGTTCAGACCGTCGAGACAATAATACTCCATGCGATGTGCCGCCTTCACCGGCGAGCGCCGGTGCCGTGGCAAGCGCCAAATAAGAAGCGCGGTCGCCTGAGTTGACATAATATCAATTATCGAGCGACCGTTTTGTAGCGGCTATATCCTAATGTCGTGTTCTGGCTATTTACAGATGTCGGGTTTTAACCGGTGGCAAGCTGGTAGCTGATCGTTTCGCGGAGCTCAGCCATGTCACCGAACCCACCTGTGAGCTTGACCATGCGCGAATGGGACAGACTGAAGGTTATCGAGGCGGTCGTCGGGGCGGGTTTGAAGCCCGGCCGCGCCGCTGAGCGTTTGAGCCTGACGGTACGTCAGATTGAGCGGCTGGTGGCGCGCTATCGTGCGCATGGACTGCAAGGCGTAGCGTCGGGCAAGCGTGGCCGACCCGGCAATCGCAAGCTCGACGATGCTTTGGCACAGCGCGCCGTGAGCATTATCCGAGAGCGCTACGCCGACTTCGGCCCGACTTTGGCGCGCGAGAAGCTCGAGGAATGCCACGGCATCCGGCTTGCCAAGGAAACGGTGCGGCATCTGATGACCGAGGCAGGCTTGTGGGTGCCGCGCCGGCAGCGCCCGCCCAAGGTGTATCAGCCGCGCGCGCGGCGGTCGTGCCTGGGCGAGCTGATCCAGATCGACGGCTGCGAGCACCGCTGGTTCGAGGAGCGCGCGCCGCAATGCACGCTGCTGGTGTATGTGGACGATGCGACGAGCCGACTGATGCACCTGCACTTCACGGCGAGCGAGTCCACTTTCAGCTACTTTGAGGCGACGCGCGCGTACATCGAGCAGCACGGCAAGCCAGGCGCGTTCTACAGCGATCGCGCGAGCGTGTTTCGCATCACGCGCGCGAACCGCACTGGCGACAGCACGACGCAGTTCGGCCGGGCGATGTACGAGCTCAACATCGACACGTTCTGCGCCAATTCGAGTTCGGCCAAGGGCCGCGTGGAGCGCGCGCACCTGACCCTGCAGGACCGGCTGGTGAAGGAATTGCGCCTGCGCGGCATCAGCACGGTGACGCAAGCCAACGCCTACGCGCCCTGCTTTATGGCCGACTACAACGCGCGCTTTGCGAAGCCGCCGAGAAGCGCCTTCGACGCGCATCGGCCGTTGCGCGCCGATGAGAGTCTGGAGCGAGCGCTGACGTGGCGCGAAGCGCGGCGCGTCACCAAGACGCTCACCGTGCAGTACGACCGCGTGTTGTATTTGCTGGAGGATACCGACGAGAATCGCGCGCTGATCCACCGTGACATCGAGGTGTGGGAGTATCCGGACGGACGTATGGAACTGCGTGCCGGCGAGCGCGAGCTGGTGTGTCGGCAGTACGACCGGCTCACCGAGGTCGATCAGGGGGCCATCGTCGAGTGCAAGCGACTCGCGCACGTGCTCGAGTTGGCGCAGGCGGTGCAGGCGCAGCGCGATAACCGCAGCATTGGCACCGCGCCCTCACGCGCGCATCGCGGCGCGCCGGTGCGCACGCCGCAACGGGCGGCCGGCACGAAGAAACAGCGCGAACTCACGCAACAGGACCTGGAGGCAACGATGATGGCGTTACACGAACGAAAGCGCAGCGCACAGCCATCTAAAAACCGCTCAGTGGTCAGCAAACGATGAAGTCCATGCACCCGCGCCCCTGCCCGTTCAACCCGCGTGCTTCAACACTGCGTGACTGCCAAACATACGAGCCGATACGACATTTCTATTTAGCCGGCGCTACGACATTTGTATTTGGCCGTGACACGTTCGATATCCACGCGGCCCTTGCCCGGTAAGGCCGACAGCGTTTTTTGTCCGCACTACGTCCCTGATAATACAAATTATCACCATTGAACATGGCGAGAGGGCGCGGATTTGCAGTTCGGGCGGGCAATTTCACAAAGGACGCATCGGCAATTCGGCGGCTCGCCCGCAGACGAACTGCTGCTATGCGGCGGGCGCCCCGGAAGTTCCATAACGGCGGACTCAATCCGCGGTCGGAGGGTACAGCTTTCGGGCGTGAGTAAAGTCCACGACTTCGATACAGCCGTCGGAGACCTGATAGATCGCGATGTAGTTCGGGTGGGAGACGATTTCGTAGGTGCCGGGAACGCGCCCGGGTGTCCCGGAAAACGGAAAATAGGCAACGGGACGGAGGGAATTCTCGACAGCGTCAAACAGCCTGAGCGCCGCTGCCGGGCTGCGCTCGGCGATGTAACGTATGTAGCCGAGGAAAATTTCGCGTGCTTCGTCGGCCCAGACGATCTGTAGCGGAGTCAACGGCGCTGCTTCTCCAACTCCGCTTCAATGATCGCGCGCGCCTCGTCCATCACCTTGTCGTGCGGCACCCTCGGCTTGGCGCTGCTGCGGGCACGTTCGACGCGCTCACGTAGCGCGCGGTCGAAGGTCTCCGCTTCTTCGGCCGTATCGTGCTCGTGGACGTATGGATCAAGTCGAGTTCCCATATAAATCACCAGTGGTTCGTTCCTTGATAATACTCCCGCTCAGGGTTGAATGCGTGCCCGGCGCGCAGCGCGGCGAGCGCCGCTGCATGCGGGAAGTGCGGCGAGGCAGATTTACCCGGGCTGCCTACGTCGGAAGGCAAAAGTGGGCAGGTCGCGACCCCGGCATCAACTCCCGCATCGACACGGGAACGCACGATCTGCCATTGTCTTCTAACAATATCGTTACCGACCCTGCGGTCGCCTGGGGGCGGAAACTCTAAGTCGTTTCGCCGACCATCTTGCTTGCTTCCGTGCACAAGTCGTCGCAATCCTCGAACAGCGGCCGTCGGCGCACGCCGCAGCACAAAAGAATCTGACTTGCGTGCCGTTAATCACCGATAGAGTTGGTGTCCGCAGTCCGTTGACCGCCACCATGCAATCTCATACGGAGAAGAAAAGTCGTGCTGAAGCCGCCAGTCAATGTTTTCGTTATCGGCAAGACCTTGATTCAAGCCAAGGACGCAATGGTGAACTTCGCGATAGAAAAAGCGAAGTCGGAAGGAACGAACGTTGTTGCAGCCGAGCGAAAAGGCGCATCTGCGTTTCTCGAATACGCCAAAAACCAATTTGGCCTATCGAAGACGACTACCGCGCAATACGTGCGAGTCTATGAGCGCTTCGTCGACTCACGATATCGCGCCCAGATGGATGCGCTTTTCAATGTCGGCGAACTCGCGGTTCTCGCCGCCTACTCGGACGACGAACTGACGGAAGTCGTATCTGCGAAGGCAGCAAACCCCAGTCTTACTCGCGACGGAATCAAACAGCTACTGAAGACCCGTCAAGCAGCTTGACGGGGCACTTCGGTACTGACGTCGCGAAAGGCGATCAACCACAAGCGCGTCCGCCGGGCGCCAACTAATGATTTCGCAGTCTGCCCCAAGGGCGAACGTCTTGGCTGACGTCGGGGGGGCGACGATCTAATACTTTCTTATACAGAGGAAAATATGTCGAAACTCGATGAGGCAATTGTTTACGTCGAACTGGAACGCGCTGGAAGTGGCCGCGTTGAAATTTACTCGCGGGAAGCGACGAAGGAAGAGGCGCTGCGAATGTTTGAATCCGCGAGCAATGACAGGCGAGCAATCGAGGACGATCTTGCCTCGCGCGTCGCAGCGGAGGTCAAGGGCGACCTGCTCTGCGCTGGCTACTTCTTCGTCGAGGGCGGCAAAGACGCGCACGAGGATGTGGCGTTCCCGATCGTCCACGCGGTCGCTGCTGTCAGCGAGCATTTCGGCGTCGACGCCGCGACGTTGGACCGCGCGCTTGAACCTGCGAACGTGGCCGCGCTCAGTTCCGCGAGAGACGCGGAACTCGCTTCGTTCCTCAAAGACAATCCGGAAATGCTAGCCGGCGCCGAAGCGTTCCGCGAAAAGCACGGAAACGTGCAGGCTGCGTTGGCGGCGGAACTGGCCCTTGAGTTGGAAGGCGAAGTAAAGCACTAGCACGGTGTCGCCCAGCCCTCTGCCCAAGCCGTTGCTCTCACGCTGAACCGGAAAAAATGCGATGCGCTCGTCGAGGCCCGGGCGACAGGACCCGACGAAGAGGAATATCATCCGGAGTTGATTGAGCAACGGCAGCTAGCAGGAATGAACGAGTACACGGTCACTGATATTGAGAATGCCATTAACTACTGGCGATCGCGGCAGGCGGCGACGGATGACTTCGCTGTTTGCCCAAGAGCGAGGGTACTGGCGGACGTGTATGGATCGATGATCTATCATCAACGAGAGCGCATCGAAGCAAAAAACCTGACGCCAGAACAAAACGAAGCGATAGGCCTTGCACTCGCCCAGAAGGAACTTTCTTGATCCCGTCGAGGAGGCGCAAACATGTCAAACGCCGGTAGCGCCTTGGTGTGGGTCGACGCGGTGGCCGGCGGTGGACGCGTCGAGATCTATTCGCGAGAGGTATCGAAGGCGGAAGCGCTGCGCATGTTTGCGTCAGCCAGGAGCGACACGCGAGCGTTCGAAGAAGACCTCACCGACTGGGTGGCAATTGAGATAGTCGGCGACGTCCTATACGCGGGCTATTTCTGGCCCAAGAGCAAAGGCTTAGACGAGGAAGAACAAGTGTCTTTCGCGCTCGTACATGCTTGCGACGCAATCAGCAAGCATTTCGGCATTGACGCGGGAATCCTCGAATGCGCGTTGCGGCCGGAGAATCTGGCTGAGTTAGCCGCCGCCCGGGATGCAGAGATCGCATCTCTGGTCCATGATGTTCCCGAACTTATGAAGGACGCCGAGGCCGTGCGAGAAAAGCACGCGTCGGTGCAGGCGGCTTTGGCCGAGGAACTCGCGAACGCGATCGCGGCCGGCAAAGTACGTTCGCACTAAGGCGCCGGTGACTCACAATCGGGATTACAGGGCCACCGGCAAGCGGATCGGCCCCTGCATTGGCAGCCTTAGTTGAAAATGCCGGTCTTATGCGACATTCCGATTCGCTCATCGAATGCGGTTTTTCTCCTGGTAGCCTGCTCGCCCACATGACGTTATCCGCGATAAGGTGAGGTTGACATTTTGACCTCGACGTCTGTCATTCCACTGTGCGCGAGAAACATTTCTATGAGGTGCTGAGCGCCAAGGTTGGGATGATCTGGATTGCGCGGACCAACCCAAATTTCGGAAATTGCATCGACGTTGAACTTGTACTCGTAGTATGGAGCGAGGCCGAAACGCGAAGCGCGCCAGCGAAGCGGATCAAGCACGCTTTCTCGAAGTCGTTTGCCCCCGACAGCTCGCTGTAGCGGTAACTCTGGGGGAACATGAAAAAGCCGGTATTCCTTCTCGTGCTCAAAGGCGGCGTCCTTGGTTACAGCATCGAGCCAGATGCAAGTGAGCGCGGCACTAACCAAAGTTTCGTTGTCGACAGATCGTAACTGCATCGCCGCCTGCCCTTGCAGCGCCTCCGCATCGAAAATTCGCAAGATGCGATTAAGCGCGGCTACGATCCTCTGCTGAGCGTCGCTGTCGAAATAGACCACCGGCCCAAGCTTGATGTCGCCCTGGATGGCGCGTGCACGTGACTCGGCAAAGTATTCATCACGAGTCATTTCTCTCAAGCGATCGTCAAGAGCAAGCAGTTTCTCACTATCGAAACCGATCGAGAAGCCTCTTCCCGCGTCGGCATACGCCATCCATTGCACCGCTAGATCCGGCTTGCTCGAGAAGCAGCATGCATAAGACTCATCCTTGAACATATCTATCGTTCGCACAAGGAATTCATGGCTCTCGGTCGACAGCCACTCATTTGTTAGGCTGAGCAGTCGCTTCTCAACTACAGACCCTTCGTTCAAGTCGTTCATTTTGCTTGTGCTGCTGAGCCATAGCATCTTGCTCTGAATGATCTTGATGAATGTTTCGGCGTTGCAGTAGTGGTAGAGGATCGTCATCGAATCTCGCGAGCAAAGGGTGGCCGTCGAAGATTATCACAGCGCATTTCGGACAAGCATCCTGCGATGCGGGGACCGCTACGCCGCATTTCGACTGCGAACAGGGTTCGCTGGTCGATACAATCCCGACCGCAATGCGACCGTTGATTCCTATTGCCGTCGTTCGCGCTTCTAGCGTGAGGACGCAGTCATCGGATGAGATTGCGTTCTTTGTGGGTGGCTTGCTTCGACCCATCTCAGCCCTTCGCCAATCTCGGGGCCGGACGTCTCTTGTTGTGGATGCAGCGGTCCTTCCGTCCCGAGGGATCACTCGCCTAGGACGCTTGGCAGGCGCGAGACCCAAATTCTCGACGGACCGAATGCGTGCTTGCTCAGTCTTCTGCTGGCGCCTGCAGCCCATCCCCGGCTCCGTGCCAGACGCCGCGACAACATAAAAACATACCTGGTCGCGTCCGACGCACGAGCTTGTTTAGCGAGCTCCTTGCTGGAGGCTGCACCGATCAGGGGAAGCAGCGCCGATGGCGCCACCGGTTCCACCTGATGCAAGTTGAAGCCCGCTTGCTCCGAACGCTCCTGGTAAGGACTGGTCAGGACGTTCGCATACCGTACTCCTCGCGCGCATCATATCGATCCGGTATAAAGCCGTTAAACACGTGGCCTCCCACCTTCGCTCCAACGTTGCTCAACCGTGACAGCGTTTCGTCCAACTGTCGCGCCCCGGTACGAGAGGCGCGTGACACTAGCAGTACCACGTCACAATCTTGCATGGCGACCGCCAATGCGTCGCCCACAGGAAGTACCGGCGGGGAATCAATCACGATGAAATCGTACATGCCGCGCAGGGCGGCCAGCATCTCCTGGAATGCTGGGCGGCCGATGAGCTCAGCTGGGTTGGCGGGATAGTGCGCTCCAGCGTCGAGGAGCGAAAGACTGCTTGGGCCCACCGGGACGATGGCATCTTCGAACTGCGCGGCCCCGGCGAGCACTTCCGCAAGACCGGGTCCGGTCCGGACATCTACCAGCGAGCGTAGGCGACCCCGTCGCATGTCGGCATCAATAAGTAAAACGGAGGCACCTGTTTCGGCCAAGAGATACGCAAAGTTGGACGACACGAAACTCTTGCCAACTCCTTGCGTTGGGCCGGTGAACAGGATCACTTTACCGCCAGGGTTATCGGCGTCAATGACGAATCCGGGGTTCGTCGACGTGCGCATCGCACCGGTGGTCGCCGCGACCATGGCTTCGACAGAGGACATGGGAACGGCGCTGAACGTCGGGCTAGGCACGTTCCATCGACTAAGTTGGGCGCGGCCCATCGGCACGCCGTTGAGCATAGCTTGGACGCTGCTGCGTAACGTTCTCAAGGCTTCGATGCTGGGATCGGTCGGATTCGTCATCGCAAGCAAGCTGCGAGGCGCGGCAGTGTGGGACAGGGCCCGTACATCGTGACGCGATTGCGCGGAGGAACGCGCGATCACCGCCAGGCGCGGCAGCTGCGAATAGCTATCTAGCTCGTCCGGGCTGTGAAGTTCACGGCGGTTTGCCTCAAGCAGGTAAATCGCCACAGAGCTCATAAAAAGGCCGCCAAACAGCGAACCGAGCACGACCACCCACGCTCGCGGCCACGACTTCTTCTCGGGGACCACGGCCCAGTCGACAACAGCAATGCCAGGCGGCGTGCTTGCGGCTGCTACCTCGAGCTGCTGCGCGTTGGTGAGCACGCTTGTGTACAGCTGCGTGGCAACCGCGGCATCGCGTGCGAGCTCCACGTATCTACGCTGGGTTGACGGCAAATTCTCTGCCATACGCATCGTCTCCGCGATTTCCCGGTTGACCTGGTCCAACTGGACCTGCGCTGTCTGGAAAGTCGGGCTGTCTGCTTGGTAGCGCTGGCGAGCGGCATTCAAGGCCAGCTCAAGCGTCGTGTGCTGGTCTTGAAGGCGGCTCAGACGAGTGATAAGCGCGGCGTTTTGCTCAGGCATGTCCACTGTGCCTGTCTCCGCGCGAAAAGCGTTGAGCCGACTCTCGGCCTCCGTCAAATCTTCTTTTAGTCCTGGCAGCCTCTTCTTCAAGAAGTCCAAGCTTGTTTGCACCTGCTCTGCGCGACGCTCGATATCGCGTTGCTGATAGATTTTGATGACCGCATTCACCATAGCTTGCGCGCCATACGGCGAATCGTCCTGGTAGCTCAAGTGAATCAGCGATGGGTCATGCAGAGTCGAATCACGTGGCGGAATGGTCGTTCGCAGATGTTTTAGCACCGACTCAAGTGTCGTCTGCTGAGAATACTTGCGAAGTTCGAAGCGCGTTCCCGGCCGTGCGTGTAGCACGTCGATGCGAATTTGGCCCGTCGCAGCGCCATCGGAGGGTGCGACCTTGAAGGTGACCGATTCTTTGAGACGGCCCTGGGCGAGCCGATGGTCGTCGTCATCGTAGAGCGTCCAGCGCCCGCCCTCGCCTGCTACGACGTGAAACTTGTTTCCGTACAGATCTTGCGGCACCGTGAAGACGCCAGCGCGCAAACGCTCGCCACCCCACGCGAAGGACGTGAGTCCCAACGGAGCGGGCGCAAGCTGTTGGTCGCTGGCATGCCGCGACGCGATCCATTGGCCGATAAGCGGGAACTGGTTTTCCGTGCGGACATCAACATCTGCGCCCGTCTGAGCGATCGCTGCTCCCACGACCGACCGGGATGTGAGCACGTCGCTCTCGTCGCCGGCAGAGGCATCCGCCGCCATTGAACCGGACACATCGGAAAGTGCGCTGATCGAGCTGCCTGTTTTGTTGCTTTGTTGGACTCGCAACAACGCCTCCGCGCGGTATTGCGGCGTGGCCGTCAGAGCGTAAATAATACCCGCGACACAGCAAGTCCCGGTGACGGTGGCGATCAGCGCCTTACGACGCACGACGCTGCGCCAAAGCTGGACAAGACCATCGCCGCGCTGTTGTGGAAGACTGAAAGAGTTAGCGTTATAAGAAAACATTTCTTGCCCTCGTTACGCTCGCAAGGTTAGCTCGGTCACCCTTGGCGAGTCTCTAGTAAGCTATCGCGCGTGTTCGGTACCTTTGGTCGCCGAAGTGGGCAACGCAAAAGTAATGAAGACAGGCCCTTGTGTCTCTCTTAATGTCATTTGGCGCTGCTCGATTGACGCGCCATACAGGTCGGTGATTCGGGTATTGCCTGGCAGTGCCGAGAAGTCAACGTCTATAGCGTTACCTTCTCCGTAACACCACATGACAAATCTGCGGGCACGAACGTCGGTGAGCTGCAGCACGACGTAGTGCTGCTTCTCGTTAATTGAGTAGCGCGCCCGGCTGCCCGACGTAAAGCTAAACAGGTGCTTGACGGCTTGATACGCCGGTAAGGGCTTGTTGCTCGCGTCGAGCAAGCCGAAGTTATGCTCCATCTCCTTCGGGTCGTTTCCGTCGTCACGCATGTCATAGTAGGACGTGAGCTTCACCTCGGAGATCCAGTTCATCAGCAGCAGTCTCACCGCATAGCGCGCCTGACGGGCTCGTGCCTCGGGAGAGTGGCCATCGTTGATGTCGCGCACGTACCGGTAGCCAACACTGGGGTACGACAACTCGGTCGCCCAGACGACCGGTCTTTTGACGTATCCCGAGAGGTCGCCGCGCAAGGTGCGATAGTCGTGAAGAACCGTCTCAGGTTCTTCTTGGCGGTAAGGATGCACGCTGACGGCATCCGGTCCCTCGCGCGCCTCACCTACGGGCATGTCAGCGCTCATGTCACCCACGGCATGAATGAACGCTCGGTTGATCTGCTGGACTCCTCCGGTGCCGATACTCACTTGCGGATTGGCCGACTTCGCGGATCTGACGGCCGTCTCTAGGAGCGCCCGATAAGCAGTCGGGGAAGGTGGCGCGAGCCAATACTTCGCATCGTCCTCTTCGTTCCAAACCTCGAAGCGAACCGGTGCATTGCGATATCGATGCACGGCCTGATAGACATAGGACTGGAACGCGACAAGCTGCCCGGGCGACGTCGGTGGCTGATCCGGGCTGTACATGCGATGCTTGTAGCCGAGAATGAAGAGCGCACCGAGACGTCGTGCAGACAAGTTATTGACGAGCCCGTCGAAGCCGTCGAAATGCCAGCCGTCCGGCGCTCGAACGGCTTCCCAGAACAGGTCCGTACGCACGAAGGAGAAGCCTGCATCCTTGACGGCATCAAGAAGCTTCGCATCATCGATCTGGTGTATTGCAACACCAGTGTTTGCGCGGGCCGACTCGAAACCCGGCAAAGCGACGTAACTCGATGGCGCAGGTTGTACGGTCTGCCCGGTCTCACCGAACGTGATCAGGGCAGCGGCAAACAGCGCATTTGACAAACAGGCGAGCGAGATTCCGGCGACGGCTCGCCGCAGCACAAATAGCGTGAGGGTCACTTAACGTACCCTCCGTCTGCGGCGCGCGCAGGATCGAAGGGATTCATGTCTCTCGGTCGTTCGCGCCACGGAAGCGCAGAAGCGCTGGACATCGATGGCCAGACCAGCGCGCGGTCGCCCATTTGCCGTTGCCGCAATAGCCCAACCGAAAGGCCGAGGAAAAGCAGGCAACCAATAGATTCGAAGACGTCCGTGCTTGCGCCGGCGAAGAGGATGTAGAGCAAGATCGCCCATGCCGCGCGGTCATTGGATCGAGTCGTAAGCAGCAGCCGGACCATATAGGCAAGCAGCACTGACGCGCCGAGTATCCCGACGTTAGCCACGACGTAGAGCACAAGGTTATCGGCGTACGAGACGTTGAAGCCAAACGGGCTCTCGTAGTATGTGCCGGCCGAGCCGAACCCGCCGGGTCCGAGTCCCAGCCAGACATAGCCGCCTTTCACAATCGATTCGATTAGCAAGGGCCATGTGTTGATCATTCGGTCTTGGAACGAGGACAACGTAAGGAAACCGCGATCCGGAAGGTTAGAAGCAGCGACAACCAAGAATGATGCGAGGGGAAGGAGCGTCGCAACCGCGACCGCCGCCAAACAAGTGCGTCGGTAGCCATGCGTTGACGAGAACATGCAGCGCGCTACCACCACGACAGCAAGGGCGACCGGTGCGGTTTTGTTGGTTGTGGCGTAGATCGCCGCTCCCGCACCGACAATTAGGAGGACGCCGAGCAGCTTGGACCGGACGTTCATGAACACCCAGGCGGTCAGCAGACCTGCCATCAGCGCGACCGTCGCACTGTCGCGTCCGAACCCTGTGAGGCGCGGGGAGGCAACCCCTACATACGAGGCCGAGGCCATCTTGACGGCGTGGCCGCCGACCGACACTTTCTCACCAACCCACGGCAACGTCGTCACGCCGCTCAGGAAAATTCCAACGCAGCACAACACTGTAAGTGCGACGAACGCGGTGAACACCGGGCGAGTTCTTATCGCAGCAAGGGCATCAGGCGGAGCAGTCAGCGCGAAGAACATTGGCGCGAGCGTCCAGAGCCAGAACAGAATCGAGGCCGACTGCACGCCGTTTGAGAGAGCAACAAACGCCTCGGTTAGTGCGTACAGACCAATCAGCACCAACGTCGGCCGTGGTCGCTTGAGCAGCGCGTACATGACCCAGCCGATGCAGAGAACTTTCGGGAGATACGCGATAGACGCCACGCCGGCCAACGATGCGTAGTAGCGCACGGCCCCCGCCAAAACATCACTGGCTACTGTGATCAAAAAAATGGTTGCCCATGCTCTGCTCTCAATAGAGGTTGCTTTCACTGTACCGCCTCTCGTAATGGTAGTGCTGCGGCAGAAGCCCAGAAAATCAATTCTCCTGAACAATTCGTGCGCGTCTCTTATGCAACCGTTTGCGGGAAGGCAGGATACTCAGCGATTACTTAATGCAATGTGCGCAAACCCACACGCGGGGAATGCAGTCTCCTCACGCTCACTGAGCGCGTCGAGCGCGTGCGCAATTTGGCCTGAACGCCATGACCAACCGGCAACATTTTCCGGGGCCAAGTCATTCCTGCGCGGCACAGGTCCGGCGCTGCGGAAATTTATTCGTGCGCGACAAAAAACCTTAATGGACAGGCAAATGTTTCTGCATTGTTTCAAATTCTTACAATGCATTACCGACATCGACGCGCTGCGCACCCGTGGGACCGGTAAACTGCATTTATCAGTTGAAAGCGGGATTTCGACGGCGGAACGACCGCTGGTCGTGCGGTAATCGACTGACCTAGCGCCGGCATCGCTGCCAGCGCCGTTATCCGAGTCCGACCGGACACGCCAGCCCTCGAAGAGACAAGCCATGAAAAACAACGCGTATATCAAACTTGGTATCTGCTTAGTATCCCTAATTGTTAGTGCATGTGGTGGCGGTAGTGATGGCACGCCGTCTAGCGTCAACAACGCAGCAGTGGATCCCGTATCCGTCGTCAACATTGCCACGAACCCGGCCTCCGTTAGCGGAACTTCTATCCCCCCCGCCGCTTCCATCACAGACTCCTCGGGCGCCATCTGGACGGTAAAAAGCGGGGTGATCTACCGCGCCAATTTGAAGGCGGGGTTTTCGCAAGACGTGATCTTGCTATTGTGGTACGCAGGCAAGATCTATCAGGAAAATGTGAAGAAGGGCTGGTGGGTTTGGCAGAACAACAACTGGGTCGCCTCGGCTGATCCGCGTCCGACGACGACCGCGTCCAGCAGCACGTCGACGTCTTTGACTGCGACAGGGACCGGAATCAACGGGATGCCGTTTTTCGGCGTCAACGAACATTACGCTTACGGCGGTGTCTATCAGTCCATTCCGCTCAGCACTCAGGCCTCGACGATGGCTGACCTCGGAACGACTGGCGTGCGCCAGGACGTTCACGGTTACGACCAAATCGACGCGCTCGCGAATACCGTTATTCCGGGACTTGGCTCGAAGGTGACGGTGATGCCGCTAATCAACGCTTACCCTTGGGATGACCCTACGCTCAATGGCAGGACGCCAACCGAGGCGAGTGCTTACACGTATGCCTACAACATGGCCGCCTATGCCGCCACGAAGCTCAAAGGCGTCCCGGTAGTTGAGTTCGGCAACGAGTACGATCTCGATAGCCACAACGCCCGAATCGCCAACGATGGGGTGAATGTTTCCGACTACGACAATACGTACTGGCCCGTTTGGCGCGGCGCATTGCGTGGCTCATACGACGGTTGGCGCTCGGTGGACACGACTGGTCAAACGAAGGTTATTGCGACCGCGTCCGCAGGCTTTCTGTATCTGGGCTGGTACAAGGGGATGCTGACGGGCGTGCAACCCGATGGTTCATCGGGCCATCCGAAGGTGAAGACCGATATCATCCAGCTGCACTGGTATTCGGACGGTCTTGACCCGGAAAACACGTGGGGCAAGGACGGCACCAACTACAACGTTCTCAAGATCCTCCACGACGCGTACAACCTGCCGATCATGTTCACCGAGATCGGGGTGAACTACGACTACTCGGTCGCACAAGCGCAGGCATACATCGCGAAGACCATTCCGGAGCTGTACGCGGCCAAGAGCACGTACAACGTCGTAGGCTTCCAGTGGTATGAGCTGTACGACGACCCGACCGGCACCTATGGCATTTTGACGAACAGCGGCGCCAAGAAAGCGATCTACTCGAGTATGAAGGCTGCTGTTGCGGCATCGCACTGAGGGGCGCAGTGTCTGCAGCTTCCCGCCGGGATGCCCCGGTTGAGCTTTGCCTGGCGGGAGGTTGCCCTCTTCCCTTTCGCTGTTCCGAGCGGCTTATAGCATCTCAGCGGTGAATGGCGTTGCGACGTCACCGCGCTTCACCGTTGAGTACCTGCTTCGAGCGTACTCCAACGTACATCCGCGCACCACTGCAGCCGGCGCACCGTCCGAAATCAACGCTTAGTGGATGCGGTGATTGAGTTGTTCCAGCCGACTTCATGGGGACAGCAGTTCGGCTATGTCCGACGCTCGTCGCTCATCGCGTGTGCGGCTCTGGCTCGCCAGTTCCCCGTCGGTCACGCACGATCAGACCGAACGATGACATGGCCGACCGCATCGTCTGCTCATTCATGGACCGCGTGGAACAGATCGGCTCGCCGCTGGGATCGCGCGTCGCGCAATCGCTTCGTCGCGGGCTTCACCGGTTCGCCGAAGGCGGACTTGGTGGACGTGCGCGTGACGCGCGCGGATGCGACGGGCGTAAGTATGGAGCTGCCTGGCGGCGATACTCCGCCCCTGCACGCTGCCTTCCATAGCGGGATCGGTGAAAAGGCGGGCGAAACGCTCACGCTCGGCACTCGGCCGGAGCATTGAATTCAGTCCTGCGGCGGCGACGTCGATAGCGGCCTCGCCAGCCAAGTCATGGTAATCGATTATTCTGGCGGCGAAAGGCTGCTGCATATGCGTCTCGCCAGCCATTTCGTGATACAGGTCAAAGGCTCCCGCGTGTCTACTGCGCTTGAAGGACAATGACTCAACGCGGACTTCCGCATTCGGCATGTTCATCTGTTCCGCAAGGACGGCAGCGCGCTCGAACGCATTAGGCTGGTCAAGAAAACCGCTGCCGTTTGATCAAGGTTTGGCGGGAACTGCCGTATACAAAGACAAGCCGGTATCGCGCCTCGAACCGTTTAGAGCCGTTGTCAATCCGTTCTCCGTCCCCATGTCCTACAGCTTCCGTTCGCAGGTGGCGCATTTTGCTTCGCTCGCGTTGGCGATCAGCCCGGCGCCGCCGACATTCGCGCATTCCGGCCGCGCGGCATTGCCCGTGTCGCTCGTCATTCGCGACATCTGCACGATGGAGACGTCCGCGCCCCGCCCGAGCGTGTCGTGCGCGGGCGGGGGCCCTTACCGGATTCTTTCGGGCGAGTTCTTCGCCACCCTCAAGGCCGTACGGCTAACCGCGAGCGCGGACCGCAACGCGTCCATCGTCGAAGTTGCCTTCTAGTCGACGCGGGAATCGAGCCATTTTCATCACCCTTTCACGGTCGTCCTGCACGCGCATGCGTCACCGCCCAGGGGCATGACAAGCGCAGCATCGATCCGCGGACGACGTACACTTGCACTATTACGCGACCCATACCTCGGATTATGCTCATGCCGAAGCTACGACGAGCCGCGCCTCGGCACGGCTGGAATGTCATCGTCTGCACGGGGCTGCTCTTTTTGCCGATGCTCGGCGCAAGCGCCGCCGCGTTGCAGGTGTCGCCGATCCGCGTCGATTTGGCCGCCGATCAGCCCGCAACAGTCCTGACGCTGCGTAACGAAGGCAAGGTGCCACTCGATGCCCAAGTGCGCGTGTTCGCCTGGACGCAATCGCTCGACGAAGATCGGCTTGAGAGCACCGCCGCCATCGTCGCCAGTCCGCCTATCGTGCGGATTGCACCGAACGCGGATCAGACCGTCCGCGTGCTGCGCGTGACGAGCGCGCCGCTCGCCCATGAGGAAACGTATCGCCTGCTCATCGACGAGATACCAGACGGTCAGACGCAACGCGACGGCGTGCACATGCAATTGCGCTATTCGGTCCCTGTCTTCGCCGGCGCGACGGAGGCGCACGCCGATGCCCTCACCTTCGCGCTTGAACGCGTCGATGCGGTAGGTTCCGCGCCGACACTGATGCTGCGCGCATCAAACGGATCGGATGGTCATGCGCAACTGAGCCGGGTGCAGTTAGACTGGTCTAACGGGGATTCGACCTTGATCTCCGATGGTCTGCTCGGTTATGCGCTCCCACGGGCAGTGCGCCGCTGGCCCGTCACCGATGTTCCTTCGGGCATCACCACCGCGACCTTGCACGCGTTCGTCAACGGCGTGCCGGTCACGATGCTGCTGTCCGTCGTACCGGCGCACGCCATGACCACCGCATCGCCTGGGCATTGATACTGCATAGACTTTTCCCGTTCCGATATCCAAAAGGGCCTCGGAAACATCTCCGGCCTCGAAATCTTCGATTTCGACGGCTAGCTCGCTGACCCTGTCGCCGCTTTGAATGTGGTTGGCGAACGGGCGCTGTTGCGTCAAGTAGGCCTAGCTTGGCCTGCTTTACGGCCGACTATCACCGTCTGCAGCTTTGCGATGTTCCATCGCTATTGGAACAGGTTCCGATTCGTGGTGTCTTGTACCGTCTCGCGCTCGCCTGAACGCTCTGGAACGGGTAGCAAGAGACGTGGCCCAAAAAAGGACCGCGTAATAAGTGGCTCGCCCGGCGATTCAACCAGCGATAATGCAGGCAATGAACCGAAGGATAGACGAAACGCCTTTGATACTGACTGCGCTTTGGGTTCGGTTTTAGTTACCGGCAACGAAGCTACATAGGCTCCTCCATGAACGCATTAGCTAGTATGTGATCGTTGCAATGACAGTGTCGATATAGGTTCCCGCTGGCTGGCTCGACTGCGGCAGGACGCGCCCGTAGACAGGAACATTTTGTGCCGATCCCGTGCCGACGCCTGCATACGATGAAGTGCCGGATGTTCCATCGCCCCACGGCGTGATAAATCCGGGGTCCTGATAGAGCTGATACCGGACTTGGTCACTCGCGCCGTTGCGTGTCATCACTCGATTCACCACTGTCGCATTCGCTCCGGTTCCAGCCGACAACGTGATGGAGTAGGGCGCGCCGTTGGTGCACGCCACCCTAAGCGCTCCATTCGCCGTGAGGGTCGACGTCAGGAGGCCCGCGATGCCAAAGTCAATGTTGGATGCACTGATTATGCAATCGTTAATGACGCTTGCCTGGACAGTGAAGCTTACCGCAGTAGGGTTAGCGCTTAAAGACGTGCAAGAGGGTGGATTGCTTAGCAGATAGGCTTGATAGGTCACCTGCGCTTGCGCGCTACCTGAGAAGGTGGAAAGATAGCTGCCTTCGACAAGACTACTTTGACCGGCGAGAACGCGTCCGTATAAGGTCACGTTGGTTGTGTAGGTCGTGAGCGCCGTGAGCGGTATGTCGATACTGACTGGCGCATACGCGGATGAACGCATGCCCGCGATGCTGGTGCCCGCCGAATCCGAAAAAAGGTTGTATTGCATCGCGCTTGCGCCGCCGGAGAGCAGGCGCGGTGCGTATGACGTTCCCCCACTACCAGTACCAATATGCACGCAGATACGCATCGGCAAGTTGACGAGCCCCGTACATGTCACCCCAACACTACCCGTCGCCATGGCGGCTGACGTCGTGGCGGGCGCGATTGATCCGAAGTTGATGTTGGAGATGGTGACATTGCACGCCTGCGCCTGTGCAGGTGTGGTGCCCAGCATCAGCCAAGCGAGAAGCAGGATGAGTGCGAAACGCAAAGCGATTTTTCCAGTCAAATAACCGCATACTAGCGCACTCGTCTCGCGGGCCGAGTGGAAGTAGCACGGGTCGCAGCATACTGCGGATCAACGTGTCATCCGCTTGCACACGAATGGCCCGAGTGTGTCGAGCGCGTGCTCGGTCGAAGGCGCATAGGTCACGTCAAGTTCGCATGTGCGGTCGCCATCGACGGTGCTCCATTGCGCGAGCAGATGGTTCTGCGGCTGGAGATCGTCGATGAACGTCAGGCCGTCGTAGCCGACGATGTATTGCTTTCCCGTCTCGCTGACGGTCGCTCGTGCGCCGGGCACGAGCGGCTGGCCGCGCTCATCGATCAGCTTCAGTTGCGCGCCGGTGAAGCTCTCGATGCGGAACTTCGCGAGCACGCCGGCGCGCGCTTGCGGCGATACGTTCAGGCTCGTCGAACTGATCGATGTCGTCGCGGGCAAGCGCATCGGATCGATCGATAGATGGTTCGAATCGTAGGCGAGCAGGTTGGGCACCAGCAGATGCCCCGCGCTGTTGGTTGTGCCGATCAGCCTATTCTCGTGCAGCACCGGCACGTTCGGCACGCCGTTCGTGTCCACGACCGCGAAGGCTTCGTCGATACGCCGTCCGGCCAGCACGTCGCCCGCCATCAGCACGATCGAACCGGAGCCGTCGAGTTCCGTCGAGGCATGGCCGCGGTTCTCGTAGACGGAGCCGATCACATCTCCATAACGGCTGCGATAGTTCGCCTGCGCAAGGCCCACGGCGTTACTGTCCTGCGTGCCGCCCTGAACCTGCCAGCCCAGGCCGCCGTCGAAGTTGGACGTGCGTGAGAGCGACGCGTTGAGCATCGGCGAATGCTGGTCGAACCCGCCGGACACGCTGGCGTTCATGGTGCCGCCAATGGGCATCGACAGCGCGACGAACAATCCCAATTTATGCGTCGAGCCAAAGTCGTGATAAAGACTCGCGGATGCCGCCACGCGTCCTGCGATAGTCGATGACAACGCCAGCGAGCCAATGCGCGAGCGTCCCGAATAAGGATCGTCCACACCAACGTAAGTGGCGCTCACCGAGCAGGGCACGCCCGCGGCGCGAAACGGCATGGCGATGGTTGCGCGTTCGCTCGACTTGGAAACGGGCGTGCCTTCGCTTGAGGCGAGATCGCCGAAGCGCGAACTGGCGCGCTGCGCCTGTAAGTCGATGGATAACGAGGGCGCGCGATATTGCCAGCCGATGTCCATCTGCGCGCCGGTGCCTGAGGTCGTGCTTTGCGTCGACGTGGGCGCGGGCGTCGCGACGCGGCCCGTGCTGGCCGCCGCTGATACGTTCACCACGCCCGCCGCGCCCGCGCGGATCAGACCGCCGAGGCCGAGGTTGATGAGACCGCGCGTGGCTTCGATGTGCGCTTCGAGCGTGAGCATTGGCACGATGCCGCGCCGCAGCGATCCCGACAGCGACGGCTCGCCATAGCCAAGCGAATCCGCGCCGTAGCTGCGTCGAATGAAGCCGGCTTCGAGCGAGAAATCGGTGAGGCCCGGCGCGAGCAGGCGCGAATCTATGTAGAGCGGCACCGTCGTCATCACATTGCGGCCGAGCGCGTCGCGCGTGACGATGGTGGCCTCGCCCGCGCCCGTCACGGCGGGAACGGCGTTGATGACGAACGGGCCGGACGGCGCGCTGCCGCTGTACTGCCGCACGTTGTTCACATAAAGATCGACGGCGGTCGGGACGGCGGCCGAGCCGTTGAGCGACGGCACCGGGTAGGTCACCAGATCCGGGCGCAACGCGAAATCGCGCGAGATTTGCACGCCGCCGAGGCGCACGGCGCGCGTCCATGAAAGCGACGAGCTGATGGTGTCGCCCACGCGCGTCGTCACGAGCGTCGTGGGATCGGAATGACGCCAGGACGTGTCGAGCCGCGTGTAGCCGGTGCTGCTGCCGTAGCGGTAAGCCGTGCCCGTGTTGCTGATCGTGCCGCCCGAATGAAAGAAGCGCTCTTCACTGAACAGCGCGTAGCGCGCGCCATCTTGCGGCTGCACCGTGAATTCGTAATTGATGAGCGCGCCGGTGCCCGTCGCGGTCAGCGGACGGCGCAAGGTTTGATCGCCGAGCATCGAGGGCACGCGCTGTGCATCAGAGACGTGGAGTTCGAGACGCTGCGCGTCCGGGTGATAGTCGTAGGTCAGCCCGGCGATCGCGTTAAGGGCGACGCGGCCTCGCGCATCGACGGGCGCACGACCCGCGAGTATGCCCACTTCCGCCAGTTCAGCGGGACGCGCGTAGATCGCGCTACCGGACATGAAGAACTGGGCGATCTGTTCGGTCGAGATGCCGTTGACGATGACTTCGAGATATAGCACGCCGTCGGCCCTGGCATCGGCGGCGCTGGCTGCGCTGAGGGCGGAAGGCGTAGGCGCGGCCCATGCGGCGTGAACGGCGAACGCAAGCGTCGCGCTGGCGGCAAGCGCAGGCAAGCGCGCAGGCCAACGATTGCGCGATCGCGCATGCGTCGGCCGCCGGCCCGGTTCTGGGCCGTCGCTATGCATCGCCCGCTTCACGACGACACTACTTCGCGGACGAAACCACGAGCGGGCTGTCCACTGTGACGCGCGCCGTGACCGGCGAGCCGTTGACGATCGCATGCACCGTCGCAGCGGATGCGCTCGCGACCGTATCGGCGACCGGCCATTGTCGCGTGGCGTGCGCGAGCGCGTAGCCGAGCAGCCCCGGCGCGAGTTCGGTGATGCGGCCGTCACCCCACTCGATGCGCACTTGGCTCAGTTGCGCGTGCTCGGCATTGCCGTTGGCGGCGCGCAGCACGAGACGCGTTGGCGCGCCGGTGGGCGGCGATGCGCCATCGACGGGAATGTGCTGGAGCGAGAAATCGACCTTCGGAGCGACGCCGTTTCCGCTCGCGGTCGCGAAGACCGGCACTGAATAGCGCAACTGCATCCGCACGCCGGTGGTGCGGACGGTCTCGGCTTGCGGAATCTCATCGATGAGCAGACGATACGTTTCCTCACCCCCCGGCGTCTCGCGGCTCGTTCGCAGGATGCGCACCGTTTGATCGCCGCCTGCCGGAATAGTGATGATCGGCGGACTCGCGACGATGCGCTGGGCGTCGTCGAGTTTGTCCTCGTCGAGCGTCTGCGACCAGCCAAACACGCGCACCTGCGCGGTGATCGGCTCGCTGCCGCGATTGTGCAGCTTCATTACTGCAGCGGGCTGTTCGGGCGAGAGATCGACGCGGATCGGCGATACCTGAAGCGATCCTGCATGCGCCTGCGATGCGGGAAGCAACGGCAGCGCGGCGGCGCACAGGAACGCCGCGCGCCGGATGAGTCGAGAAGTCGGCATGTTGGCACCCTCAAAAAGTAACTGTCGTCGTGATGGTCGACGAATAGGCGCCCGCCGCGGGCGCGTTCTGAGGCGGCACGCGGCCATACACGGTGAGGGTTTGCGCGGAGCCGCTTCCGGTGTTCGAAAGCGTGTCGGTGCCGACCGTTTGGCCCCAGTTCTGAGTGCGGGCGGAGTCGCGGTACAGAGCGAAGTTGACCGTCGGCACGGGCGTGCCGGTACCGCCGAGCAAACGCGTGGCGACCGTCGAGCCGCTTACCGAGCCACCGTCGAGACCGACGTTGTATGCCGTGCCGCTGCTGCACGTCACGCTCATCGTCGTTGCCTGATCGATGTTCGACGTGATAAGGCCGGTCGTTCCGAAATTAAGTGAATTGGCCGTAATCGAACAGTCCGCCTGGATGGTCAGCGAGACCGTGAAGGTCGTCGTTTTAGGGCTGGCGGCATACGCCACCGGTGCCGCAGTGCCTAATGCCAGTGAGACGCCCAGAGCGACTGCCCGCGCCCTGGTACGACGGATTCTCTCAGATTGTTTCCGCATCTTTTCTCCGATATGCGTATATGGTTAGAGGCACTTATGCCGCGCCCCCCTGCTTCGTTTAACGGCGATAGGCAATTAATTCTTTAGAATCTCTTTGTTCGTCTTTTTCGGTAGGAATGCCCGATTAGAGAACCGGCAAGGTGGCTACCGCCGCGCGCAAGCTGCCTACGCCCGATGCCGGCCAGCTGCCGCTCGTAGCGCAGGTAACCCTACTTTTTGAGTTGACTTCAGACGCAAAGTCACTGTGATCGTCGATGCGACGTGCGAAAGCGCGCTCTTTTGACAAGCGTTACACGTGAAAGACGCATGGGCATGGACGTAGTTGGCTTGCGGCATAACCCACAAAGGATTTCTGCTGCCGCGCACAAAGCGCGACCGACAAACGGCGATACCGGACTGGAAGCAGTCTGGGTCGTCTGACCCCGCGTTAGGTGCGGCGCTGGGGCGCGCCGCACGCAAGGACAGCAAAGCGCGATGGAACAGCCGTGCGGGGATGGCTCGACGAATGGCAGAAAGGGCCGATCGGCAGCCATCGACTCAGACGGGTTCGGACTGCTTTCGAGTTGCTACTGACGCTTAAATGTCCTACCGTCTCATCGAGTGAACGTCCTTTTGGCCGACAAGCGCAAGCTCGGCGGCCACCGGCGATCACACTTCAATTTGCTCAGCCATGTCGAGAGCATCGCCCACGTCGATCCCGAGGTATCGCACGGTGCTTTCGATTTTTGTATGGCCCAAGAGCAACTGAACCGCGCGCAAGTTCTTAGTGCGTCGATAGATCAACGACGCTTTCGTTCGTCGCATGGTGTGCGTACCGTACGCGGTGTCATCGAGCCCGATGGAGGCGGCCCAACGATGGACAATGCGCGCATATTGGGGCGTCGACACGTGCGCTGAGGCATGCGGTCGACGCGGAAACAAATAGTCGGCAGGCTCCAATCCCCGCGCCGAAATCCAGGCAGAGACACCTTGACGAGTCTGCTCCGTGATTTCGAACTGCACTGATCGATGCGTTTTCCCTTATTCCACGGCACCCAACGAGCGCCGGAAGAACTAAGCGTTTCCATGACGATCTCCTCTTCAATGAAGGGAAATCGATTGAGCGCCTTGCGGAAGGGTCAATCTTCGACCCATTGCGGCCGCTTGTCGAATTTATCGACTGTCAACAGTAGCCCTGGCAGCCGACGGTTTCGGTCCGCAACTGCAACAACGCGCTTAGCGGTCTGACCGGCCCCGGGGCGTACCGGGCCTCGCCTTACTGCAGGCCGCCCGCTACGTTCACGTGATCGCCGGTAATCCAGCGAGCGTCGTCCGAGGCAAGGAAGACCACGGCGCGAGCGATGTCGTCAGGCCGACCGGCACGACCGAGCGGCGTCATGGCGACCATTCCCTTTTCCATGTCTGAGCCGACGATGCCGCCGCTATGCGTGCCTTCCGTTTCCGTATAACCCGGCCGCACTGTATTTACCCGGATCTTCTGTGGCGCCAGTTCCTTAGCAAGGACGCTCGTAATCGCATCGACGGCGCCTTTACTTCCCGTGTACACCGCGGTGGCCGCCGGCGTCAGCGACGTGATCGTCGAACTGATATTGATGACGCTAGCACCTTTGCCGAGATGGCGCGCGGCGGCTTGCGTGACCAGCAGCATGCCGAGCACGTTTGTGTCGAACTGGCGATGAAATTCGGCGGCGGTAATCTCGGCAAGCGGTGCGAACGCGTAGACACCGGAGTTGTTCACCACAATGTCAAGTCGGCCGAACTGATCGATAGCCGCCTGTACCAGTTTGGACGCATCGCTCGCGCTTGCCACATCTCCGCCCGCGATGACGGCCCGTCCGCCGGCCGATTCGATGTCGTCGACGACGGCCTGCGCGCCCGATTGACTGCTCGAATAACCGACCACAACCGCTGCGCCCTCGGCGGCCAGCGCCTTCGCAATCGCGGCGCCAATTCCTTTCGATGCGCCCGTGACGAGTGCAACCTTACCTTGCAGCTTGCTCATAATCTTTCTCCAATGAACGGCCTCCAAAGGCCAGAAGTTTTGAAACATCGACCATGCGACAAACGACCTTGATGCAATCGGCGCGATCAACCCTGACAGCCCAAGCCGCGCGTGGGTCCGCGCCAAGGGCGATGTTGGCCAACGAGTTTCTAGCTGGCCTGAGTGCGCCCCCTGTCGGAACGCTGGGCCGGTGCACCGCCCGTCGCAGCGGATAGCGCGGGTATCGCGGAGGCAACGGCCAATGCACCGCCGAGCAGCAACGCTCTGACGATACCGACGCTGTCGACCACATAGCCCCCGAGAGTCGCGCCTAGCGAAATGGCGATCTGAAACACTGTGACGAGCACTGCCTGTCCGGCTTCCGGCGCATCCGGCAATGCATTCAACATCCACGAGGTCATCGAGACGGGCACCAGTCCGAATGCTGCGCCCCACGCGAATGTGGCAACAGCGCCTTCCGTCACACCTCTGGCTCCTGTTGCAGACCCAAGCAGCACTGCGCCGATTACGACTGCGGCGAGCACTGCGGTGCCGCGCACGCTCTGCGCGACCAGCCTGCCTCCGACAAACGTGCCGGCGAAGCCTGCTACGCCATAGGTCAGCAGCAACGAGGTCACAGCGTCGGCCGAGAGGTTGTAGATCTGTTGCAGCATGGGCCTCAGATAGGTATAGCCGGCGAAGTGACCTGCGACGAGCAGCATCGCCATGACGAGTCCGCGCCGCGCACTTCTGTTAGAGAACGGTGCGAGCAGATCACGCGGCGTGATGGCGCGCGTGGACGGCAACGACGGCAAGGCAAAGAACTGCAGCGCGAGCACGCCTGCGGCCAGTACCGCGGTGACAGTGAACGCCACTCGCCAGCCTGCCATGTTGCCGATCAGCACGCCGGCTGGCACCCCCGCAATCGTCGCCACCGAAATTCCGGCGAGCACATACGACATCGCGCGTGGGAGCGCTTTCGCTGGAACGAGATGGCCGGTAGCACCGGGGGCAAACGTCCAGAAACCGCCGACGCATAAGCCGAGCAGAGCCCTTGCAACTAGCATGACAGTGAGGGTCGGCGCGATCGCCGCCAAGGCGTTCGACAACACGAGCAATCCCGACAAGGCCAGGAGGACGACGCGTCGGTCCAGCCGTCCTGATGCCAAGATCAGCACCGGCCCCATAGCTGCAGCAAAGATGCCAGGCATGGTGACCATCAGACCGGCGGCTCCTTCGCTTACATGAAGTGTCCCGGCAATGTTGGTGAGCAAACCGATTGGCAGGAATTCGGTCGTCACTGACGCGAAGGTGCCGAGCGCGAGCGATGCGACCGCTGCCCACGCCGGCTGCGCCGTTTCGTTGCGGTATGCGCTCACCATGGCAGAGCCTCGCCAAGGTGGAAGAAGCCACCATTCGGGCCGCCTTCCGGCAACAGTGCGAGTTGCACACTGGTCTTCGCGCCGTCGTCGACGGACATGGGTGCGCTGCTGCCGCCCATCGACGTCTGCACCCAGCCGGGATGAGCCGCATTCACCTTGACGCGGCTCTGTTGCAGCACTTTGGCGAGATGAACGGTGTATGCGTTGATCGCAGTCTTCGACGTGTCGTAAGCGACGGAGTTGGCACCATAAATCGGCGACGCGGGATCGCGATGCAGCGTCAGTGATCCGAGGATGCTGGAAAGATTGACGATGCGCCCTGCTGCGGACGCCTTCAACAAGGGCAACAACTTTTGCGTGAGCAGGACCGGCGCGAAGAAGTTAGCCTCCAGCGTGTCACGCAATACTTCTTCGGGGACGCTGGCCGCGTCGTAGAGATCCTTGACGCCGGTTTCGCCTTCCAGATAGACGCCCGCGTTGTTGATCAAAATGTCGAGCCGGCCTACGCTCGCATGGAAGTGATCGTAGGCTCTCTGATGATCCGCCGGATTTGTGACGTCGAAGATTAGGTAATCCGCCGTCAGTTCCTCGTCGCGTAACTGTCCGACTGCCGCTTCACCCGACGCTTCACTTCGCGCGCCGATCACCGGCAACACACCCGCTCGCGCCAGTTGGCGCGCAGTCTCAAGGCCAATGCCGCGGTTTCCACCAGTCACAAAAGCGACTTTGCCTTGATGGTTCACTGTGCTCATGTTGTAGTCGCGATGTCACCATCTGTGACTATAAAAATAACAATTAAGCGCAAAAAAATTACCGCTGCACTCTGCCATTGCTGCGGATCATGCTTACGACATCTTCGAGCGTCTGGCGAGCGAGCTCTTTTTCAAACGCGCTCTGTGCCTGCTGCAGCACGCTCTCCATACAGCCCTTGATGTTTCTGCTGACGTTACACCCTTCGGTCACCGGATAGGCGTGTATGGCAAAGGCCGCCGGTGCTTCGCTCGCACGATAAATGTCGAGCATGCTGATTTGCGACGGACGTTTCGCTAGCAGGCACGCCCCGCTCTTTCCACGGGTGGTTGTAACAAGGCCGGCGCGCGCAAGCTTGGCGATGACACGCCGCACGAAACTTGGCTCGGCGTTGACGCTACCGGCCAGCTCGGAGGAACGCACGGGCTCGCCATCATGCGCCCCGAGTGCGGCCATGACGTGCGAGGCGACTGAGAACTGAACATTGGTCTGCGACATAATGTGACTATAATTGGCACAATCCAGTTTGGCAAGAACCAAGCGTTCAATCGCCGCAACCGCGCACAAAGCCCCCATTGCGTAACGGCGCCAGAAGGGTGTGCCTACCGGTCGCCGCCTTAGGACCGAACGCTCTGTCAGACCTGCGCTTGGCCCCCATCGACAAACAGTTCGGCACCGTTCACGAAACTCGCGTCGTCCGAAGCCAAAAAGAGCGCGGCTGCCGCGATCTCGTTCGGGTCGCCGACGTGGCCCATCGGAATGCGCGAGGCCAGAAAGTCCAGCAAGCCTTGCTGCTGCGCAGCGTCCGGGCCGGCGAGTTCTACAAGGCCGGGCGTTTTCGTCGCGCCGGGGCTAAGCGTGTTCACGCGGATGCCGCGGTCCTTCAGGTCCAGAATCCAGCTGCGCGCAAAGTTTCGGATCGCCGCCTTCGATGCCGAGTACACGCTGAACGCGGCCGTGCCTTCGATCGTCGTGGTTGAGCCCGCGAGAATAACCGACGCGCCCTTCGACAGCAGCGGCAGCGCCTTCTGCACGGTGAACAGCGTGCCCTTTACGTTGCGGTCGAACGTGTCGTGATAGTGCTCTTCGGTGATGTCGCCGAGCGGCACCATCGAGCCGCCACCTGCGTTCGCGAACAGCACGTCGAGGCGGCCTTTCTCGTTGCGGATCTGTGCGTACAGCGCGTCGAGTTGATCGAGCTTCGACGAGTCCACGCGCACGCCCGTCGCATCGCCGACGGCCGCGACGGCGGCGTCCAGTTCGGGCTGACGACGGCCTGTGATGTACACATGCGCGCCTTCCGCGGCAAAGCGTTTTGCGGTAGCGAGACCGATGCCGCTGGTTGCCCCGGTAACAAGAGCGATCTTGTCTTCGAGCTTGCGTGCCATGATTTTTCTCCTTTGACTACTTCTTTCCGTTGAAGAGTGGTGCCCGATGTGAGGAGAATAGTGGCCAGCTTTGATTCGCGAAATAGAACGGCTCGCAAACCATCGTTGCAGAAATGCAAACACGAGGGGTTAACAGACGCGGAGTTTCATCCGCATTGTTTCCTGCACGATGGGGCGTCGCCGGATGACCGGCTAGCCTTGGGAAGCAGTCAATTCGGGGTTGCGCGTGAGTGGCCGCAAATGGCCGATTGGGTGAGGCCGCCGACGGCCGCTTTATCGCACTCCAGTTCGTAAAACCTTGATTCGACTGACTGACCGCTCTGCAGACGTCCGTCTGACCGGAGTGGGTCGTGTCGCCAACCAAGGTCAATCCGCCGCTCATCCCGGCGCGGTCCTGTGGAGCAGCGTATTAGCACTTAGAACATCGGTCGGCACTGAGCAGCACCGATTGGAGGTTCTTACCGCCATGGACGATTACGGTAGGTGATCGCGGCGCGTGGCAGAGCCTCGAAGCGCGCCCGGCGGCGTCCGCTTGCACTAGCCGTGCGACAAAGCAGGTCATCGCTTCTTCTTCAACGTCCCGCCTAAATCCATCTCCACCTTGACCGCATCCCCGCGATACACCACGTCCGCGTAATAGATGACGACGCCATCGGTATCGTTGAAAATGCGTTCGACGCGCGCCACCGGCGACTCGGAGGGCACCCGCAGCAGCCGCGCCGTCTCCGCATCCGCACTGCCGATGGTCAGCGTCTGATGCGCCTTGGCAATCGGACACGGCTTCAGGTCCATGAGCAGCGGAATCACCGTCTGCGTACGAAAACGCTCCCGCGATTTCGAAAAGATGCGCTCGTCCAGATACAGCGAGATCACACAGTACGGTGCCCCATCGGTCGAATGCACGCGCTTCATGTAGGTATAGCCCGGCGCGAGCGTGCCCTGCGACACGCCGACGGCGGGCACACGGCTGTGTTCATCGACGGTGAGCAACTCCGGCGTGGTCGAACGATACATTTCGGCCAGTTCCGTCAGGCTCGTCACCACCTGCACCGGCTTCACCGATGGCGCCGACGCCGACACGAACGTGCCGCGTCCGCGCTGCGGCGTGAGCGCGCCTTCGGTCATCAGCAGTTGCACCGCCTGACGGGCGGTGACGCGCGCGACATCGAACTCGCTCGCGATCTGTTCGAGCGTCGGAATCAGCTGGCCTTGCTGCCACACGCCGCGCGCGATGCGATCACGCAACGCGTCGGCAATTTGTAGGTAAAGCGGGATGGGGCTTGCCAGTGTGGCGCGTGTCATTGTCAGCATGTCTAGCCTATAGGAGCTCTACTATAGTGCCTCGGCGAGCGACGGCGCCGCGATCAGCCCCTGCACGAGCGCCGCGCCCTTCTCGCCGATCATGATCGCGGCGGCGTTTGTGTTGGTCGAGATCATGTTCGGCATGACCGATGCATCAATCACGCGCAGCCTGTTCACGCCTCGCACGCGCAGTTCCGGATCGACGACGGAAGTCTCGTCGGTACCCATGCGGCACGTGCCGACCGGATGAAACACGGTGCCGCCCTTCTGCCGCGCGAAGGCTTCGAGTTCGGCGTCGCTGCGCAGACTCGCGCCCGGCAAATGCTCCTCGCCCGTGACGAGCGGGCGGAAGCTAGGTTGATCGTAGATCTCGCGCAAGAGCTTCAGCCCCGCGACGAGCGTCTTCACGTCCTTCGTCTCGCGCAGATAGTTCGCGTGAATGAGCGGCGGCGCGAACGGATCGTTGCTGCGCAGACCGACTGTGCCCGCCGATTCCGGGCGGCACTGCGTCGCCGAAGCGGAGAAGCCCGAGAAGCCGTGGAGCGGATCGCCGGGTTTATCGACGGACAGCGGCATTACGTTGAAGAGGATGTCGGGACGGCCGCCGTCCGCGTGCTCGGTCGCCACCAGCCCGCCGACCTGCCCCGCGCCGACCGTCAACGGTCCGCGTCTGCTGAACAGCCATTGCGCGCCCATGCCGGCGAGCTTCAGCGGATTACGCACGTCGTCGTTGAGCGACATGCGCTTCTTCAGCTTGACGATGACACGCGCCTGATAGTGATCGCGCAGATTGCACCCGACTTCCGGCGCATGCACGCGCGAAACGATGCCATGTTGCCTCATCAAGACCGCATCGCCGATACCGGACAGTTGCAGCAGTTGCGGCGATTGCAGCGCGCCCGCCGCGAGCAGCGTTTCGCGCTCGGCGCGCGCCTGATGCACGACGCCGTCTCGCACATATTCGACGCCGATGGCATCGTCGCCCTTGAAGAGCACGCGCGTGACGTGCACGCAGGTCGTCACGGTCAGATTCGCGCGATTCGTGACCGGATGCAGAAACGCGGTGGCCGCGCTGCATCGCCAGTGACCGGCAATAGTCAGTTGGTACGGCCCGAGGCCATCGTCCTTCTCACCGTTGAAGTCGCTCGTGCGCGAAAAGCCCGCTTCCTCGCCCGCGCGCAGCCACGCCTCGCAATACGGATGATCGTTGCGCAGGTCCGACACGCCCAGCTCACCCGATGCGCCGTGATACGGCGTTTCACCGCCCGCATACTTCTCCGAGCGCTTGAAGAACGGCAGCACGTCCTTGAACGACCAGCCATGCGCACCGAACGCTTCCCAGTCGTCGTAATCAGCGCGCTGCCCGCGGATATAGAGCAGCCCGTTAATCGCACTCGATCCGCCGAGCACCCGCCCGCGCGGCCATACGATATCGCGCATGCCGGTCGTCGCCTCAGGCTCCAGCTTGAATTGCCAGGAAAAGCGCGTGTCGTAGATGCTGCGGAAATAGCCGACCGGCAGCTTCAGCCAGAAATTGCTGTCCTTGCCGCCCGCTTCCAGCAGCAGCACGCGGCACGACGGATCGGCGCTGAGCCGGTTCGTGAGCACGCAGCCCGCTGATCCGGCGCCGACGATCACGTAGTCGTACGCATCCTGTTTATCCTGCATAGTTCGTCTCCGTCTCGTTTGATTGTGGCCCGACTCCAGGCATCGAAAAGCATTCGCCAAGCCCCAAAACATGGTAGTACTATAAATCATACGTTCATACTTTCGAACATGACGAGGAGGCAGGCAATGACCGAAACGCGACGCGGAGCGTTTCCCCGGCTGGACACGCACGGCATCGAGCCGGTGAAAATCGAGCGCGTTGAGGCGCTGGTGTTTCGGTTTTCTATCGCGACGCCGGTGCATACGTCGTTCGGCACGATGACCGATCGGCCCGCCGTGTTCTTGCGCATTACAGATTCGGAAGGCGTTGAAGGTTTCGGCGAGGTCTGGTGCAACTTTCCGTCGGTGGGCGCGGAGCATCGCGCGCGGCTCGTCGAATCCGTCTTGCGGCCCATGCTCATCGGGCAACCTGTCGTGCATCCAGCCGATACATTCCACATGCTGACGCAGCGCACTGAAGTGCTCGCGCTGCAATCCGGCGAACCGGGTCCGTTTGCGCAAGCGATTGCGGGCATCGATCTGGCGTTGTGGGATTTGTGGGCGCGCAAGGCGAAGCTGCCATTGTGGCGGTTGCTCGGCGGCCAATCAGGCGACATCGAAGTCTATGCGAGCGGTTTGAATCCCGTCGGCGCCGAAGCGCTGGTGCGCGAGAAAGCCGCCGAAGGCTACCGCTCGTTCAAACTGAAGGTGGGCTTCGGACGCGAGCGCGATCTGAGCAATCTGGCGAGCCTCCGCGAGATCATCGGCGACGAATGCACCTTGCAGGCCGATGCCAATCAGGCCTGGGACGTGCAAACGACCATTGGGATGGCGCAAGCGTTCGCGGCGTTCGACCTCGGGTGGCTCGAAGAACCGCTGCGCTGCAATCGTCCGGTCGCGGAATGGCGCGCGCTCATAGAGCAATCGCCGGTGCCGATTGCAGGCGGTGAAAACCTCGCGGATGCGCAGAGCTTCGCCACTTACATCGAACAACGCGCCTATGACGTCGTACAGCCCGACGCCGCCAAGTGGGGCGGCATCTCCGGCTGCTGGCCGGTGATTCAGGCCACGCGCGCGGCGGGTCTGCGCTACTGCCCGCATTACCTTGGCGGCGGACCGGGCTTGCTCGCATCCGCCCATCTGCTTGCGGCAGCCGGCGGCGACGGCATGCTCGAAGTCGATGCCAACCCGAACCCACTGCGCACGCTGTTGTGCGGCCCGATTGCGACGCCGAAGGACGGGCGCGTCACGCTCGGGGAAGCGCCGGGCATCGGCATCGTGCCGCCGCTCGACACATTACAGGAGCACATCGGGCAGGCGTCTTAAACATCCATACACCAGACGTGGAAAAAAAACCAGGAGACACAAGCATGGATCGGTTGGTCGTCAAATCGGCGCAGGACATAGAACGTTTCGTCGATGCGCATCCCTCGGACAAGCGCACATTGCTGCTCACGCTTGTCGCACTCAGCGGCATTTTCGTGGATGCCTACGACTTCGCGAGTCTCGGCGTCGGCATCGTGCAGTTGCGGCAGGCGTTTCATCTGACGCCAGCGGAAGTCGGACTCATCACCGCGATCATGGCGCTGGGCGCGTGTCTTGGCGGCATCCTCGGCGGGCGCTATATCGACCGGCTCGGGCGCTTCAAGATTTTGATCATCAACGTGGCGCTGCTGGTTGTGGCGGCGATCGGCGCGGCGCTCTCGACGAGCTTCGAAATGCTGCTCGGCTTCCGCCTGCTGATCGGTATCGGCGTGGGTCTCGATTTCCCGGTCGCGTTGTCGTACGTGGCGGAGATCGTGAACAAGAAATCGAAGACCGCCAGCGTCGGCGCGTCGCAGGTGATGTGGTATGTCGCGGCATCGTGCAGCGGGCTCGTCATTCTCCCCTTCGACACGGCCATGTTCGGCGATCACCTGTGGCGCTTCGCAATCGGCTTTGGCGCGATTCCGGCGCTCATCATCCTGCTCGCCCGCTACTTCTTTGCCGATGAAAGTCCGCGCTGGGCCGCGCACAATCTGCCGCTCGATCAGGCTGCGACGATTCTCGAGAAGACGTACAACGTACGCGTCGATCTTCAGCCGTCGGGCTTCGCGGAGAAGCGCGAAGCAAAGCAGACGCTGTCCGCGCTGTTCAAGGGCAAGTATCTGCCGCGCACCATTCTCGCGTCGGCGGTGTGTATCACGCAGGCCATCGAATACTTCTCGGTCGGCTTCAATATTCCGTCGATGTCGCAAGCCATTTTCGGCAATTCGATGCAGAACGCCATCCTCGGCGCGGTGTGCTTCAACGTGTTCGGCATCATCGGCGCGGCGCTTGGCGCGAAGTATTCCGCGAAGGTCGGCGTTCGGCGCATGTCGATGTTCGGCTACTGCATCGTTGCCATCAGCCTGCTCCTGTTCGGCACGATGCACGCGCATCTGAGCCCGTACGCGATGGCCGTCCTGCTTGCCGCGATGATCTTCGGCCACTCGATCGGTCCGGGCCAGGGCATGACGCTCGCGACGCTCTCGTATCCGACCGAACTGCGCGGACTCGGCTCCGGATGGGGACAAGGCATGGCGCGCGGCGGCAGCATCTTCGGCTTCTTCCTGTTCCCGATCATCATGGCCTCCGCAGGCATGGCAACGACGCTGCTTTATATCGCCGTGGTGCCGGTCGTCGGCCTCGTCATCGCGCTGATGATCAACTGGGATCCGATCTACGAAGACACCAACCCGGTGCCGAAAGTCATCTCGACCTCGCGTACTTGAGCATCAGGAGATTTGCAGACAATGGCGGCACACCATTCCAATCACGCTTATCCCGACACGCTGCTGCATATCGGCGGCGCATGGCGCGCGACGGGGCGCTCGCGAACCGTCGAGAATCCCGCGACTGAAGAAACCATCGGCATCGTCGCACTCGCGGACGAACGCCAACTTGAAAACGCGGTGCAGGCAGCAAAGCGCGGCTTCGCCACATGGCGCAAGGTTTCCGCGTTCGAACGCAGCAAGCTGATGCGCATCGCCGCGCAGAATCTGCGCACGCGCTCCGAAGCCATCGCCGTGATGATGACGATGGAGCAAGGCAAGCCGCTCGCGGAGTCGCGTCTCGAGACGCTCGCCGCCGCCGACACCATCGAATGGTTCGCGGAAGAAGCGCGGCGCACGTATGGCCGCGTGATTCCCGCTCGCGCCGATGGCGTCGCGCAGATCGTCACGCGCGAGCCGGTGGGCATCGTCGCTGCGTTCACGCCTTGGAATTTCCCGCTGAATCAGGCGGTGCGCAAGGTATCGGCAGCGCTCGCGGCGGGGTGCGCAATCATCCTCAAGGGACCGGAGGAAACGCCTGCAAGTTGCGCAGCGCTGGTGCAGGCTTTCATCGATGCCGGTCTGCCCGAAGGCGTGCTCAATCTCGTGTTCGGCGTGCCCGCAGATGTGTCGAGCTATCTGATCGCGCATCCCGCGGTCGCGAAGATTTCATTCACGGGATCGACACAAGTGGGCAAGTTGCTTGCATCGTTGGCGGGCCAGCACATGAAGCGCGCGACCATGGAACTCGGCGGACATGCGCCGGCTATCGTCTTCGCGGACAGCGACTTGCCGCGCGCAGCGAAACTGCTCGCGGGAGCCAAGTTCCGCAACGCCGGGCAAGTGTGCATATCGCCGACGCGCTTTCTCATCGAGGAAAAAGCCTCCGAGGAATTCACGCATCGTTTCGTCGATGCCGTACGCGCACTCGAAACCGGCGACGGTCTGCATGAAGGCGTGCAGATGGGACCGCTTGCGAACGCACGCCGCGTCGATGCCATGGAGCGCCTCGTCGCTGATGCACTCGACCACGGCGCATCGATCGCGCTCGGCGGCAAGCGTCCGAACCGGCGCGGGTTCTTCTTCGAGCCGACGGTACTGACGAACGTGTCGGGGAAAGCGCGCGTGATGAACGAAGAGCCGTTCGGACCCATTGCGCCGATCACGACGTTCCGCAGCTACGATGAAGTGATCGCGGAAGCGAATCGCCTTCCCGTCGGCCTCGCGGCCTACGCCTACTCGCGCGACGCGGCCAGGCTCGATGCACTCGCACGCGACATCGAAAGCGGCATGATCTCGCTGAATCATCACGGCCTTGGTTTGCCCGAAGCGCCGTTCGGTGGCCTCAAGGAATCGGGCTATGGTTCGGAAGGCGGCACGGAAGCGATGAAGGCCTATCTCGTGACGAAATTCGTCTCGCGTATTGCTTGAACGTTGCGACACCGGTTATTGATGCCTTCGACGAATCTCGACGTCAAAGCGGTAAGTCTCTCGTCGTTAAGCGACTGACCACTTCTAGATGCGTTTTCCGAGTAATCCGCGCGGACTGCGAGGGCCTGACTAGCGCTTCGCGTGGACCAATATCGGTCCCCGAATGTCTTTGATCTGCTTTGGAACGGCCGCTCAAGCGACCGCGCGCGGCCTCCGGGGAATGGCAGGAACTGGCCGGTTGCCGACGATCGCCCTTTGGCGCTGTCCCCGAGTACCGACGGCGCACCCGTGCGCTGGCCGACGCACGAGTGCACCCGGCTATTGCGGCTTCACGAGTCTGTCGCCTTGACCTCTGCCAGCGGGCACTAGCCTGAGGGGAACTGGTCAAGCAAACCTACTTGGCCGCAACTTCAGGATCCAACCACATGGCTTTCAGCATCGACGCTTCGAGCATCGTCTTCAAAGAAACACACCGCGGCATTAACGCAACTGCTGTCATCCTTACTAGCGACGGCAAGCGCGTCGGCGAGATCCATGATGTAGCTGAGAAGATCGTCGCTGACGTCGAATTCACCTGCGCGGACGCGCGCGTTGCATTCGCTGTAGAGGCACGACGCCTTCATCCTGTGGTACTCGGGCGCGCAGATCACCGAGACGATGTCTTCATCTCGGAGTACGCCCGTATCCTCCTCGCTGACGCCGAGAAGGTGCTTTTGTCACGACTCTCGACCGACTAGGTTTTGGCCTGACGCCCTGGCGCAATCTCCGGCGGCCCACCTCAGAAACGCTGCTTGCAACGATGGTCGTCTTCAAGACCGGCACGTAGGCAGGCGTTGGCGAGCGGTCCGCTGACGGCATGGCCTTCTCTGAAGGAATGACGCCCCACCATGCGCGGCTATGTCCGCTTCGCGTGGGGGGCCTTTGCCGCGTTTGGCGTCGTTGCGGCCTTGGTCGAGCGCGCCCGCGTCGCGTTCGTTTCCGACTTCGGCTTCTTCGTGCCAGCCGTTTTGGTATCAGCAGTGGAGATCAGAAACTTGGTCCTGTCCTTCACCGATGCCAACCATCCCGGCGCCTTGCCGCGGCCGCTCCACTCTGCTCCCGATTTGGGATCTCGGTACTTCGCCGGTTGGGGACCGCGAGGGTAGTTTCCCGTGCGCTTGCCCGAGTCCCTGTCGTTAGACTCGACTGCACCAGAGACCAGGAATCTCGCACGATTCTTAGCGTTCGCTATCCATGCCGGCGCTCGGCCTCGACCGCTCCACGTTGCGCCCGTCTTCGGATCGCGATATTTGCCGGTCACAGCTCGCGGAGCGTTGGCCGAGTCCTTTGCTGCGCCAGCTCTGCGTCGACTAGTCAGGTCGTCGATTGTCAGGCCGTGCTCTTTCATGAGCGAATGAATTTTTGCGACGGCAGCAATGGCCTGTTTCTTTTGAATCGCGTCTGCTCGAGCCTGCAATTTCCTAATCCTTTGTTCGATGTTTGAGAGGGTCGTCATTTTCTCCCCTGGGTCGTCTGACGTTCCGCACTATGCCATACGTCTTTTCTTCCAGGCTCCGAAACGCAGGCTAACGAACTCGCAACCGCCGTTGGTCAGCTCCGCGTAGCTTGAGCCAAGAGCGCCGAGTGACTTGACTACGCTGGGTTATTGGTAAGCTCATAGGCGTTCCAATACCCCTGCAGTCGAAGCCACGAACCGATGTCCAAAAGAAATCCGACGAAGTCGCAGCGTGCCGTGATGGAGTTGCTCGATCAGGGGTTACCGGTTGAGCAGATCGCGAATAGTCTCGGAAAGAGCGCCTTGGCTGTGAAGAAGCAGCTAAACCGGATCAAACGCCGGGTTCGTGAAGGAAGGATCGACCCCTCACCTTTGCCAATCGAG
The DNA here is from genome assembly GCF_023631105.1 of Caballeronia sp. AZ10_KS36. NCBI lineage: Bacteria > Pseudomonadati > Pseudomonadota > Betaproteobacteria > Burkholderiales > Burkholderiaceae > Caballeronia > Caballeronia sp. AZ10_KS36. Next base: position 37,674 of record NZ_JALQDQ010000044.1, read on the forward strand.
CGCGCCGCGAGCGAGCCGCGCGTCTACCTTGCCGGTTTCGACGTCTTCCGACGCGACGCGAAGGCACACGGCGAGCACCTTAAGCAGCTCTGTCGCGATCGCGGCTTCGTTGGCCTCTATCCACTCGACGGACAAGTCCCCTCCTCGCTTCAACGGCAAGACGCTGCTCGATGGATATATGCCGCGAACATCGAACTGATCCGGTCGGCCGATATCGTGATGGCGAACCTCGATGACTTTCGCGGGTCCGGTGAACCGGACAGCGGGACTGCTTTTGAGGTCGGCTTTGCGGCCGCGCTTGGAAAGCCGGTATGGGCATATCGGTCCAGCGGAGAGACGCTTGTTGAGCGCGTGAAGGCTGCGGCTATTGGTAGCGAGGGCGGGCTTTGTGCTAGTGCATTGCATCATTGAATTGGCACCCCAAGTGTGTTCAGATGCAGGTCATGGGCAAAATGAATCTGACCGATA
>NZ_JALQDQ010000045.1:0-83162 GCF_023631105.1 Caballeronia sp. AZ10_KS36
AAAGCCGATCAAGTGGAAGTATGACGATCCTTCACGTCGAATCCGCCAGGTGCCAAATCAATGACGCAGTCGACTAGCGGCTACCTCATTGAGGACTTCGGTCTGAGCGTCAACCAGATGCTGGCGTGTTCCGCGCAGCTCGTTTTCGGCGGACCGGCTGCTTCCCTCGACGCCATGCGGAGTCTTGTCGACGAAGGCGGCCCGTCTTTGGGGGCTCGGGGTTGGCGAAGCGCTAGCTTCGCTGTAGGGTTCGGGTTGAGCGAATTTCAGTATATCGACTCTCATGACTGATAATAACTGGCTTGTTGCACCCGAAGACGCCTACGCCCAATGGCAGCGCGAAGAAGCGACGGGCGCGGATCGCCGCGCATTTGCCGACCAGTCGATCGTGCAGCACCGTTCAATGTTCTCGCGCTTCAACGACTATCTGATTGCGCACGGCGCGACAGTGGCGAGCTTCGGGGCGGACCACATCGATGGATTCTTCGCGGAACTCGCGCAGGACTGCGCGCCCGGCACGACGACTCGCCTGCGTTACCTGAAGCTGATCGAGCGGGTCACGCGTCACCTCGTGAACATCGAACTGCGCACCGATAATCCGCCCGCGCTGATGTTAGTCAACGAGAACTGGCCACAAGACGAGCCAACGCCGATCTATCTTTCAACGGAAGACGATGCACGGCTACAAGCGGTGTGCGTTGCAACCGAAGGCGCACCATTCAAGGACCTTCGGAACACGGCGATCGCGGCGCTCTTCCTTGCGTCAGGGGTCACGGCCGCCGAACTTAGGCAGTTGCGCGTCGACGATCTCGATACGCATGGCGAGCGCCCTACTGTCTTCGTCGACAAGCACGGACCGCGGATTGCACGACGGGTTCCGATTGATGCCTTCGGGGTCGACGTACTGCGCAGTTATCACGAGGCGCGCAGCCGGATTCAGCCTCCAACGCAATGGCTCTTCGTCGCCACTGCGGGCGGCAAGCCGATGCAGCCAGACACGATGCTGAAGTGCGTTAGCCGAGCTCTTCACCGCGCGGGATTGACGGCGGCCGACGAGAGCCCGCGCTTACTCAGAAACACCTTTGGTCGTCGGCAAATCATCGCCGGCAAAACCAACGAACAAGTGAGCAATCTCATGGGCTTGTCCAGCCACCGGACCGCTACGCGCCTTCGTCAAACGATAGAGGCGAAAGACTAACGGCCGAATGGCTAGCCCGCTTTCCAACCGGCTCTGCACGCTCACCAGCGCGCGCTAGGCTTCGGATGATCGCGTCGGTTAGCCAATGAGCCGCGAGGAGAATTGGCCACCAATCCGACTTTGTCTGCGGCTTCGCCGACGACTTCCAATGATCCGTGAATTCCGGATAATCCGCCGCACAATGAACTTTCGAACCGGCACTCGCCCACCGAAGATCAGCAGTTTTTAGGATTTCGCCAGTTCAATAAGGTATGAATATGTCCAAATATAGCGCGCTAAGCGAACATCTAGCTCGGTTAGAAGGCAGTTACGTTAGTCTTACTTTCGAGGAAATAGAACGCGTCATTGATGCTCCGCTTCCCGCGTCAGCAAGGAAGTTCGATGCGTGGTGGGAAAACGAGAAGAGCGGCACCCATAAATGGGCGCATCTCTGGCGGGCTGCTGGTTGGCGTCGGGACACCGTGAACCTCAAAGCCCAAGTGGTGACGTTTCGGCGCTCGGATGAAGCCGTAGATGACTTGCTCGGCGCGCTTCGTCCGCGCACCAAGGAGGCTATCTACGACCTCCTCCAACTTGTCGACATATCGACGGATGACTGGCACACGACGGATACCGGCCACGAGATCGACCGTGTGAAAGCAAATCCGAGCTACTGCTATGACTGGTCATTCGGGTCGCCACGAGAGGGCTATGCCTTATGCATATGGCACGAGACACTTGACGTTAGCGGTGGCCGGATAGTCTTCACAGAAAATCTCCGAATACACGCAGAGAAATTGCGAAGAGAGGCGAATGACTCGGCGGGGAACAGCGAGCGTCGAAACAGGACGCGTACTCAGGCGGCCAGAGCGCAGGCATTTGACGATGCCCTAAGCATCTCATATGAGCGCATGTTGCCGGTGTCTGTAATTCTCACTGAAGGCGACCGACTGGTGCGCGAGGCAATGGGCGACGGTTCTTCGCATGTCCAGTATCGAGCGCTTGACGCCGCTAAATGGTTTGTGCACGACTACAATTCCGCCACGGGCGCGGCGATTCTTGTTCGAGGACAAAAACCCTTGACATCTAGTGCCCCAGCGAACGGTCCTGACGAGGACCAGACTGGCGAGCCGGACAAGATTCAACTACGGGCGATAGCGATCCGACAGGGGCAGAGTGGGTTTCGGGAAAAGCTGTTATCCGCCTATGGCCGCACTTGCGCGGTGACAGGGTGCAGGGTGGTGGATCTGCTTGAGGCCGCACATATAAGGCCTCACGCAGAGGAGCCGAACTACAATGTCACCAACGGACTGTTGCTCCGTGCGGACATTCACACCCTGTTCGACTTGGGACTGCTCGCAATCGACACCAGGTTACGGGTCAGGATTGTCCCGGCGTTGCTTCGGTCGGAATACAAAGCCTACGAAGGAAGGGAAATCAGGCATCCTGCTTATCCTTCGGAGATGCCTAACTCCGATGCACTACAGCGGAGGTACAAGCAATTCGAGGTGAAGGGCCGCGAGTCGGGTTCGCTTTAAGGTGCTAACTCGACGATGCGTCCGTTGCTATGCTCGTGATCGCGATCCTTCACGGGGTAAGTATCGAAGAATACGGACCTGTGACGGCTCGTGGCCAACACGGCGCCCCCGACGCTCTCCAGGAACAAAGCGCAAAACGCTATCGCCGCGAAACACTACGTGGCATCTATCCCCCGCCCACGATGATTCAAGTGCCAGCCGCAATCCTGCTCGTGCCCTTGGACTGAGAGGGTTTCGACGACGTCGAGCTAAGATCCCTACCATGCGTTAGTTTGGAAGGTAGATGTCTGATATCCGCTTACACTTGAGGTGGTCACGAACGCGGGTCGCTTGACTTTGGCAGTTAATGAGTAGGCTCCATTTGAGCCATGACGCGGTGTCGTGGCTATAGACGGAGCCGGCATGACCTACAAGGGCAACTTCAAGGATGTTGTTTTTCCCAATGCAGATGGCGAGGGGCGCGTTACCCGTTATCGGCTTGTTCTCACTGATACGAACGAACGTGTGTCTGCCGTCATCCATCTTCGTCGGGCGGAGCAGCCGCGCATCTACGAACTTAGCAGCAAGCGTGAGTTAGACGTTGCGATCAATAGAATCGTCGACACGGAACTTCGCGGCGTACGCGTCGATTCAATGCGTCTTGTGGTCGAGTTCGGTCAGTCGTCTATCGAGTACCCGCTGGACTTCAACGCGGCAGACATCCCGGCCCGGCGAACACGTATCAAGCCGTGGCTGGATGCTGCAGATCTGCGGTCGCGGGACATTGTGGGCGGCCGCGTTGCGCTTTTCCTGGACGTCGATGCCGGTCGCCCTGCCGATGCGTGGCTCACGGAACTATTGCGCGACTGATTAGAGGCGTACGCGTGTTAGGCGAACTCTTAAGAATAGTCGTTCGCAGCCGCTAATAGGGTCTACCGTAAGACGACGCTCATCGCCATGTACCAAGAAGAACCAGTGCTTTCCGAATTCATCGCTGCCGGTGACGAGATCAACCTCGCGCTGCTGGAGATCGATTCCAGAGAATTCGCTACTGCTGAGGACCGCAGTCTCGCGCAACGGGCAGTGTTTACCGACGTGATGGCCAAACGCGGCCTGCCGGATCGTCGGCAAGCGGTGCTATGCCACGAGATTAGCGCCCTAGTTGCGAATCGGCCAATCATGACTAGCCTCTTCGACTTTGTTGAGTTGAAGGCGTTGTGCATGCTCCGAGTTGCGCCGTCGCTTGTCGACCGGTTCATCGCGGTAAAACGTGACAATCCAGCTTTCGGCCTAGGCGAGATCATGGCGGTAGCCATCGAGGCGCGCGAGCACCACCAATGGGGACACTATTGGCAGAAGTAAAGCAACGATATGCGGTCGGCGAGTGGGACTCGTGATGGGCCAGCGACCCGTACATGAAGCACCGGTTCGTGCTTGACCTTGAATCGCGCACCGTGATCGCCGGCGAAGACCGCGTTCGCCGTCACTGGTGGTCGATGCGTCTTGTGCACGTCGCCTATATGCAGCAAATCCTCAACGGAATGTTCGCTTCCATATAGGACGAGCCGGAGGAATTCGGCTTCGTTCGTCAGACGGACATTCCATCATGGGCGACTAAAGCGTGGCCGTGGCCGCGGTTGCCTGACGTCGAAGAGGCCGAGCAGATGCTCGACAATCCCGACGTCCCGCTTGAACGCGACGAGTCTGGCTGCATCATCTTTCCGCCCCACTTCGTTGCCGCCGGGCAAAAATAGTTACAGAGAGCGCGGCGGCCGCAGCGACGCGCGGCAGTCGAACTTGCGGGCACTGCTTGTTTTCCTTTGACAGGCGATCGGTGGCCGAGGCATATAAACCGACGGCTGAACAGAAAGCCGTCGTAAGTGCTGGCGGCGGCCCTTGTTCAGTCTTGAACTTCCAGCGGCGGGATGTTGGGGGCCCGCCAGCCATAGGTTTCACGCATGCCGACGATGAAACGACGCACCGTCTCCTGCGCCAGCCCCCAATCACACAGTAGCTGAGGGTGCAGATAAACCGGCGGCGTCGCGTCTTCCCCCGTCAACGAAAGACACATAAAGAGGCTGTTGCGCCCCAGCTCTGCCTTCTCGCGTTCAATCTGGTCGATCCGTTCGAACTGCGCCTTGAAGTCAATGCCCCGATCCGTGCCCCGATCAATCCTGTCCGGCGGCATCATGACGCGGATTGATTCATCTTGAAGTTCCTGCCAGCGCTTGCCTTCGTCGGGCGTATATGTGCGCGAAGGGAGAGAAGGCGCGATGCGGTGCGCCGTCGAGTCGCGATAGAGCGTCCCATATTCATGAAACCAACGGGTCGTTTCGGGTTCGTCGAGATATGCCACAAGGTTCGGCGGAATGAAGGGGCGGCACGCTTTCTTGAACAGTCCGATACTTTTGGGCGCAAGGGACTGCTTGGCTTCGAGCAGGCACACCCAGGTCACGTTATCGAACAGCGCATAGACGTTCATGGCGAATGCCTGAAACTGGATGCCCACATCGCAGCATTCGTCGTGGCTCAGGAAATTACGGCGACCCGGCGGATAGAGCGCGAAGATATTGGCGACGGATCGCTCGATCGATTGCAGGCGGCGGCCGAGCCCCTGGTTCGCGAACGTCTGGGCCCGCGACACGGTGAGCTGCCCGGCAAGATGACCGAGGTCGAATTTAACGCGCGCGTTTCCGTTGCGCAGCTCGCGGATTTGGTCTTCGAAATCGCGGACCTGCTCCGCCGAGTACCCGTGTTGTTCGTTGTTCTGCCCTACAACTTCCGTCACGCCCATCTCCTCTCGCCCACTGTTCGCCCTGACGACTCCCAAGCCGAGGCCGCGCCTATGTCGATTAACAAAAGAGGATGCTATCAGCTCCTCTCAGATGAAAGGCCGCGCAGCCTGGGTGGAAGGCGAAAAACGACTTCCGCTCCAAGATGTTGTACGGTCGGCTGACGTTGGACGAAGACGACATGCGGCTGCTGTATGTACGTGCCGAAGGCCGCTCCCGGATAAACGGTCAGGCCGCTTTTGCCTGCAACGCCGCGTCGCGCTCGAGCGCTGCTTTCGCGGCTGCCTTCGTCTTGCCGGCGCGCGACGGCGGCTGGCAAATGCCGCACACCATTGAGTGCGATGGGTCATGTGCATGCGCGACGAACTTGCCGCGACAGCGTGTGCATCCCGCGAGACGTAGGATTCCGGCGTCCCTGAAACGGATATACGTCCAGGCGCGCGTCAGGTCCATCTGCAATGCCTCCCCGTTCATCGTGAAGTGCTCGGCATACAGCGCATAGGCGCGCGTCAGCAGCTCGACAGGATCCAGCCCTTCGGCATTTGCTTCGAGGAAGGCATAGACGTTCGCGAACATCGACGTATGAATGTTCGGCGCCCACGTCAGATACCAGTCTTCTGAGAACGGCAGCATGCCCTTCGGCGGCGACGCGCCTTTCACTTCGCGATACAGGCGAATCAGCCGATCGCGTGAAAGCGTCGGGATCTCCGACTCCAGCACTTGCATGCGCGCACCGAGCTTGATCAGCGCGATCGCGCGCATGACCTGCGCGGCTTCGCTCGCGAGACTCTTGGAAGACGTGATCGTGCTCATGGTCAGGCCGCGAGCAGCGCTTCGTTGGACAGGGCCGTCGCCGGCGCATCAAGGCTGCGGCTTGCGAGGCCACCGAGCATTTCATCGGCGCTCATGCGAAAGAAGCAAAGCAGTTGCGATGACGACGCTAGCTTGTCCGCCTGTGCCGGCGTGAGCTTGAGGAGCGTGTCGGCGATTTCGGCCGACAGCCCGAGGTGCGCCTGTGCGGCCTCGCGGTCCGATGCCAACACCCGCCGCGCGAGCGTCAGATAAGACAGGTTCAACTCGCGGATGGAAGAAAGATCGTAGCTGGCGTGTGTCATGGCTGGCGTACCGGAAGTGGCTGTGACCGTATGCGTCGGGAGCGCCTTGAGCGACAGCGCAAGCGAATTGTCTGTTCAAAAACTTGGCTCTGCAACAGAAAGTTACATTCGCAAACCTTTGCATCACCAACTTACGCCGACGCAATCGTTGTCACTGGTTAGCGACTGCCTCCGCATAGGCGCGAAACGAGCCATCGGCGCGCACTGTTACCGCATTGCGCGCGGAGTTTTCGCTTGCTATCCGCAACTTTCACGTGTTTTATGCTCGTCATGCAAAGCCGGGACAGGCGAGTAACAATTGCCGCGTAACGGTTTTACCGCGGTTATTGCGCGACAGTGTTACCACCGCTTACGTTTGGCGGATAGATATGGTTGGACGAAAGCGTCGTCGCGATGGTGTAGACTACTGTACAAACATACAGTACGGGGTTGAACATGGGAGCGTTGGCCCTCGAAGACATTCACCCGAGCATTTGGCGCGGCTCGCAGCTCGCCTCCGCGCGCGCGAACGTGTTGCCGTGCGGGTCGCTGGAATTGGCCGCTGAGTTGCCGGGAGGCGGTTGGCCGAAAGGCGCATTGACCGACTTGCTAGTGCAGCAGCCGGACGTCGGCGAACTGCGATTGCTTTTGCCCGCGTTGAAGGCGGTCGCGCAGCGGCGCATCGCCCTTCTCCAACCGCCGCACCGTTTCCAGCCTGAAGCCGCAGCCTATTGGGGCCTGCCCGAGACGTCGGTCAACGTGGTGCGCGCGCAAAAGACAGCTGATGCACTGTGGGCGGCGGAGCAGATTCTCCGGTCCGGTACGTTCGGCGCTTTGCTCTTCTGGCAAACCCACGTTCGCCCCAAAGCGCTCCGGCGCCTGCACCTCGCCGCGCAGACCGGCGAGTCGCTGTTTTTCATGATCCGGCCACTTGCCGCCGCGAGCGACACGAGCCCTGCTCCGCTACGTGTGGCCGTGCGCCCGGCGCGCGACAGCGTGTCGTTGCAGTTCGTTAAGCGCCGCGGCCCCGCACGCGACGAGCCGCTCGTCGTTGGATTGCCCCATTCGCCTATCCTGTTGAATCGCCATGCAAGTGTGGATCGGCGTATATCTGCCGCACCTCAGCCGAGAAGTCTTCCAGCCGAACTGGTCGTCCACGAGTGAGGCTGGCTTCGGTCCGGGCTTGGTCGTGCTCGATCACGAGCGTGTCGTCGCGCTCGATCAGGCAGCGCACGAGGCCGGTGTCCGCATGGGCATGCGCAAGGGCGGCGTCCTGACGCTCGCGCCGGACGCGCGCATGCACGACAAGGACGAGCTCAAGGAGCAGCAGGCCGTCGCCGATGTGGCCACCGCCCTGATGCAATTCAGCCCGCAGGCATCGATCGCCGAGGAGCAGACCGTGCTCGTCGACGTGTCGGCGAGCTTGCGCCTCTTTGGTGGCGTGCGCGCGCTGCGCCGCGCGATCCGCGCCTCGCTCGCCGCGTTCGGCTTCACGGTTCGCCTGAGCGTCGCACCCACCGGCCAGAGCGCGTGGCTGATGGCGCGCTATCGCGGCGGCCACCGCCTTTCCATTCGCTCGCTCATGCGCCAGTTGCCGCGCTTGCCCGCCCTGCTGGTGCTGGAAGCACGGCGCTACGCCGACTGGTTCGACGGTCTCGGATGCGCGAGCGTCGCGGACCTGCGTCGCTTGCCGCGCGCGGGCCTCAAGAAACGCTGCGGTGTGGCGCTTATCGACACGCTCGACCGCGCTGTCGGCGAAGCCCCGGAACTCTACGAATGGGTACAGACGCCGCCGTCCTTCAATGCACGCATCGAACTGCCGGACCGTGTCGAGCACGCCGAAGCTGTCCTCTTTGTGGCGCGGCGGCTCATCGTCCAATTGACGGGTTGGCTCGCCAGTAAGCAACCGGCGCTCACGCGGTTTTCCATCGAGCTTGAGCACGAACGCGGGCGCGCGGCCTTGCCGCCAACGAAGATTGAGGTTGCGCTTGCGGAGCCGACGTGGCACGAGGAACACCTGACGCGATTGCTGAAAGAGCGGCTTGGCCGCGTCGAACTGGCGGCCGCGGTCATCGCCGTGCGCGTCGAAGTGAATGACGTTGAAGCGGCGGCACCGCCTTCCGATACCCTTTTTCCGGAGCCGGGCGGCAGCGCCGCCGACCACAACCGGCTGATGGAATTGCTCGTCGCACGCCTTGGCCACGAGAACGTCTTGCGCCCGGCCCCCGTCGCGGACCATCGGCCCGAGATCGTCGGGAACTGGGTGCCGGTCACGAGCGACGTCAAAGGCTGCCCGTTGCCCGGCGATCAGCCGCGCCCTTCGTGGTTGCTTGAGACGCCTGTCCAGTTGATGACGCGCCAGCACAGACCGTTCTACGGCAGTCCGCTGCGCACGGTCTCTCCGGGCGAGCGCGTGGAAGCCGGATGGTGGGGAGGCGAGCTCGTTACGCGCGACTATTTCGTCGCGGAAGCCGACGACCACACCTGCTACTGGATCTACCGCGAGCGCGTCGGCAGCCGCGACGAAGAGGACCCTCGATGGTTCCTGCACGGCCTCTTCGGGTGACACGATGGACGCTTTTTCGTCGATGCTGCCCGGCTATGCCGAGTTGCAGTGCTTCTCCAACTTCACTTTCCTGCGCGGCGCCTCGCACGCAGAAGAACTGATCCTGCGCGCGGAGCAGCTGGGCTACCTTGCGATTGCCATTACGGACGAATGCTCGCTCGCCGGTATCGTGCGCGCGCACGTTGCCGCGAAGGAAGCGAACATCCGCCTCATCGTCGGCGCGCACTTCCAGTTGACCAACGCCGGCGGCACGCCTGCCCTCGCCTTCACCGCGCTCGCGATGAACCGCAATGGCTATGGGAACCTGTCGGAACTCATCACGCTTGCCCGAACGCGCACATCAAAGGGCACGTACCTGCTGTCGCCCAACGACTTGGCGCGGCCGGAAGCGCCATACGACCACCTGAAGGGCTTGCCCGACTGTCTCGTCATTCTCTCGCCCGAATATCCAGCGAAGGAAGAACGGCTCGACGCGCAGGTCGAATGGCTCGCGCGCACGTTCGAGGGCCGCTGCTCTGTCGCGCTCACGCTGCACGCCGGCGCGATGGACGACATCCACCGCGGCATCGTCGAGTACGTCGCCGACCAGCACGGCGTGCCGGTAGTCGCGACGGGCGCAGTGACGATGCACGTGCGCTCTCGCAAGCCGCTGCAAGACACGCTCACCGCCGTGCGCCTGAACCGCTGCATCGCAGAGTGCGGCTTCGAACTCGCGCAGAACGCCGAGCAGCATCTACGCGCCCGGCTGCGGCTTTCCAACCTCTATCCGGCGCGGGCGCTTGCCGAGACGCTGACGATTGCGAGTCGCTGCACCTTCTCGTTGGATGAACTGCGCTATGAATATCCGGACGAACTCATCCCGGAAGGCACCACGCCCACCGCCTATCTGCGGCAGGAAACGTACATCGGTGCGCACCGGCGCTTTCCGGCAGGCATACCACATAAGGTGCAGACGCAGATCGAGCACGAGCTATCGCTCATCGCCGAGCTTCGGTACGAACCGTACTTCCTGACGGTGTACGACCTTGTGCGTTTCGCGCGCAACGAAGGCATCCTCTGTCAGGGGCGCGGGTCGGCCGCAAACTCCGCTGTTTGCTATTGCCTGGGGGTGACCGAAGTCGATCCAGCGCGCAGCTCGACGCTCTTCGAGCGGTTCATCTCCAAGGAACGCGGCGAGCCGCCCGATATCGACGTGGACTTCGAGCACCAGCGGCGCGAAGAAGTCATCCAGTACATCTATCGCAAATACACGCGCACCCGCGCGGCGCTCGCGGCCGCCGTCACGACGTACCGGCCAAAGAGCGCGCTGCGCGACTCCGGCAAGGCACTCGGCGTCGATCCGATCATCGTCGACAAGGTGGCCAAGTCGCATCACTGGTTCGACTCCAGCGCGGATCTGCTAAATCGCTTCGTCGAGTCGGGCCTCGACACCGCGACGCCAATCATCCAGCAGTGGGCAAGCCTCGCCTCGCAACTGCTGAACTTCCCGCGCCATCTATCGCAGCACACCGGTGGCTTCGTGATCGCGCGGGGCAAGCTCTCGCGGCTCGTGCCAATCGAGAATGCCGCGATGGTCGATCGCAGCGTGATCCAATGGGACAAGGACGACCTCGAAGCACTCGGGTTGCTGAAGATCGACGTGCTCGCGCTCGGGATGCTCTCGGCGATCCGGCGCACGCTGGACATCATCTCGAAACAGCGCGGCGAGCCGTTCGAGTTGCAGGACATTCCAGCGGAAGACGCGACGACATACGAGATGATTTGCCGCGCCGATACCGTCGGCGTCTTCCAAATCGAATCGCGGGCGCAGATGAGCATGTTGCCGCGCCTGCAACCGCGTAAGTTCTACGATCTCGTCATCGAAGTGGCGATCGTGCGGCCGGGGCCGGTGCAAGGCGGTATGGTCCATCCGTACCTGCGCCGGCGGCAAGGCAAGGAGCCCGTTTCGTTCCCTTCGCCTGAGATGGAGACCGCGCTCGCTCGCACGCTCGGCGTGCCGATCTTTCAGGAGCAGGTGATGCAGGTCGCGATGCTCGCGGCAGGATTCACCGCCGGCGAGGCGGACCAACTCCGTCGTGCAATGGCCGCGTGGAAACGCAAAGGCGGCTTGCAGCACTACTACGATCGCATCGTCAACGGCATGCTCGAGCGCGGCTACGACCGGGAGTTCGCCGAATCGATCTTTGCGCAGATCCAGGGCTTCGGCGAGTACGGCTTTCCGGAGAGCCATGCAGCGAGCTTCGCGCTCCTCGTCTATGCGAGCTGCTGGCTCAAGTGTCATGAGCCGGCGGCGTTCCTGTGCGCGATGCTCAACAGCCAGCCGATGGGCTTTTACTCGCCGTCGCAGCTCGTACAAGACGCGAAGCGCCATCAGGTCCGCGTTCTGCCGATCGACGTCACGGTCAGCAACTGGGATTCGTTCCTTGACGGCGACGACTCAATGGCACCGGTACGGCTCGGCATGTCGCTGATTCGCGGCATGCACGAAGAGTCGGCCGCACGCATCGAAGCAGCGCGCGCCGTGCGCCCCTTCGAGTCGGTCAATGACCTCGCCAACCGTGCGCGGCTCGATCGCCGCGACTTGCAACTGCTCGCAGATGCAAACGCGCTCGCCGCTCTATCTGGTAACCGGCGAGAGGCGCTCTGGCAGGCGGTCGCAGCCGTGCCCCATAAAGACCTGCTGCGCGCGACGGCGCGCGAAGAAGAATTGCCGATGCTCGCGGCGCCGAATGAAGCGCAAGAAATCGTCAGCGACTACCGCGCGACCGGCCTCACGCTGAATCGTCACCCGCTCTCGTTGCTGCGTGACCGGCTCAACGAAAAGAAGATATTCGCGGCGTCGAAGCTTGCTACCTACCCGAATGGTCGGCTCGCCAAGGCATGCGGGATCGTGACCGTGCGTCAGCGGCCCGGCACAGCAAATGGCGTCTTGTTCATCACGCTGGAAGACGAGACGGGCCAGATCAACGTGATCGTCTGGCCATCGCTCGTCGAGAAGTTCAGAAAGGAAGCGCTCGGTGCATCCCTGCTCGGGGTCTACGGAGTCTGGCAGAAGGAAGGCGAGGTAAAGCACCTCGTCGCGAATCGACTTGTCGACATGACGGAACTCCTTGGCAACTTGGCTACGTCGAGCCGCAATTTCCACTGAGCATTAGTACCGCGCCGGCGAATGAGCGCTTGTCGGAGTTGGCACTCCGGTCCCAGAGTGCGCTCCCTATGCACCCGGGAAGCGCCCCCGGCAATGCTCCGGCAGTGAAGCAAGTTACTACTCAGGGAGAGCCGCGTGGCCGACGGTCTGTTCTGTCGCTGTGATCTCGTCTTCTGGAAGGAAGCGCCTCACGCGCAGAGCAGAGATGGGATCGGTCTCGGCGAATTTTTTCAGCCACTCGATCGTCTGTTCGCGCACATTCTTCTCCTCCGCCGTCTGCCCTCTTTCACCAAACTTGAGGAGCGTGATCAACCGGCGCGCGAACAGCTTGTCGTCATTGGCACAGGTGAGCAGGGGCAGAATGTCCTCGAACTTCGCTTCCGCAATGGTTGTGAGGTCCTCTGGATTCCACCCACGGTTGAACTGAATTGCATCGAGCGTCTTAGCTAGGTCCACCGGGGCTTTGAGACGCGCGACCTCGGCCTCCAGCACGGCCTTGAAGGTAGCGTCGTACTTCTCGCCAAAATGCTCGCTAGGTGCCAAAGCTGCTTGGCGATTTTGATTCGCGGCGATGAACTGGTCCAGCAGTCGCGTCGCCGCGCCGTTTCCCTGCAAATTAAGCAGCACTTCATAAACAGAGTAAAGCTGGGAAGCGGCAATCTGGTCGAGAGCGGCCATGGTCGTTTCCAATAAGTGCTCTAAGGCTTTCTTACTGTCGCCGACGCCCCACCAAAACCGATGAAGCGCAGCATCGAATGACGCTTTCCGGCTGCCTGCGTCAATGCGCTGCGACAAATCCTCCGCCAGGGTTCGAACCGCCTCCTCGCGGAAAAACCCCGAGGCAATGCCGGCATAAATTTCTTTGTCGAGTGGGCTTGTTTCGCTGTAGCCATATCCTTCGATAAGCTCATCCCAGTCCGACTCCCGCTTTTCTTGTTCGGTCTGCTCTTCCCTCTTCTTCTCGTTGTGGAAATATTTCGGCCACTCGTCGCCGCCGTACGCAAGCAGGTATTCGACGGTGGGAACGTCTTTCCGAGGAATGAAGTGTGCAACCCCGAAGAGCGCCAACGTGCTGATCACGTCGGCAAGCACGTTGGGGTGAAGATCAGTCACGATCGCCGCTAAGTCATCGGCAAGCGCGCCGAGTCGGCTGATCACGCGAATGTTCGAAACTCCTAGACGAATGAATCTTTCCGCCAGCAGCTTCCCGGCCGGGTTAGGTTCCGCGCCGAGAGCGACGACACACGCCTCCTCCGGGGTCGGTGCGAAATCGACCGTCTCCTCGACTACCTTCTCGAGGTACATAGAAAACTCGTCCTTGGCGTCGTTACCCAACTTTTTTTGATTGGAAATAAGGAGAACACGGCAATTCCGCTCCTCCTTCAAAAACGAGGCAAGTCCGAAAACGTCAGCTAAGCGCAGGGAAGATGGTGCGCGTTCCAAATCATCGAAACAGATGACAGCGTTTCGCACAGTCGCAAACGAAAGCTCTTGCGCGAGGGACTCGAGCTTCCCGAGGTATGGAATCACAGGCAGTATTTTCAGGATCTGCATCGGCTTCAAGCCTATAGCTCCACCTTCAATTGCATCTCCCACTGTATCACTACGGCCCGGCAGTCTTATTGCTGACATCACCTCTTCCGTGAGGCGCTTTCGCACCTCCGCAAGCGACGTGAGGCCGAACAGAGATACGTAGGCATAGCGAGGGGGAGCGCCCTTCCTCGTCGACCTCTCGAGGGCTTGCTTCCACTGATATGTCTTACCGGAACCCCAGTCGCCAGTGAGCATTGCGACTTTTGGCGTTTTGCCAGCGAGAAGCCTGTCAAGACGCGATTGAACAATTTCTAAAGTCAAGAATCAATCTCCTAATGCGACATATCCAGGTCCTGCAACAACGAAGCGAGTAGCAGGTGCGCGTCACGAACGCAGCAACAATTCGGCGTGTTCCTTTGGGACCGGTGTTGCTGCGACGATAGTGCTCAATACGTCCGCTTGTAGCTCGTACTCTTTGCGCATGCTGGTGTCCTATAGCTTCGAGGGACGCTTACAGTCACAGCCTCATATCTTGTCGTGAGCGCTGTCTTGGGCGCATGTGAATTCATGGAAATTTGCTCGTCGGATACTTCTCGAAATCCGCAACGAACTGCCCGGTAAGCCCGGCTGCCAACATCGCTTTTCGGCCAGACGCTACCTCTCTCTGGAACGCGAATGCTCCAAGACAGAGGACGAAAAGCAGGATGATCGGCGCCACTGTCTGCGTCCATTGCAGAGCACTGGAAAGCTCCGCCCCGGCTTGCAGCAGCGAACGAGTTATGAGAACGCTGCCGCATCCAAAGATGGCTGCCGCGCAGGCCGTGACCAGGAATCGCCTTCGGCGCTTTCGCGCGTACACATAAAGCGCTATTGCCTCCCATTGCGACTTGGTGAAATTTGTACCATCGATCTGCATTAGCCAGTTACCTATGGATTCAAACGTCGCACTTCGCCTCAGCCCTGAGCGCACATACGAAGATCGCGATCGCTATGCCGAAGCCGATTGCTCCGCCTACGCCGCCGGCTTTTGAAACGTCAACCGTGGCGTAGTGCAACTCAGCAGCCCCCAGATTTATCGCCTGCCCCACTAGAATCCCACAAAGGCCCAGTCCGCCGGACAAAATTCCTACGAGGGCTGCGAGTCCGAAGATACGTAGCAGCTTATCGTTCCAAGCTATGTCCATTTCTATCTCAAATTCTCGTTGCCTGTGACCCCGCCGAGCAGCCGACGCTTCCCCCTAATTGGGCAGAGCGTGCTTGTATAGCAGTGCCCTGATGGCTTCGTCGACGGTCGACCGGAGCACATACTCAGGACCTTGCGGTAGCAGCGCGGCGAACGCTTCACTCAATGAGTAAGCGACCTCAGCCACATCGCGCTCACGAACGATAACCCTCAATCCAGGGGTGAGCTCAGCTTCAAGTTCACGATCGTTGACTCGGAGTTCGACAGTAGCCATCGTTTCATCTCCCAATGCGATGCGTCGTTTTCCTCACTTGTGGTCACGAAGGTCCGACAGAGATTCTTCGAGCACGTCCGCCGCGTCCAAATGAAGCTGCACCACGGTATCGGTTAGCGGCTCGCCGTTGGGCATCTTGCGTGACTCAGCAGAATCGCGCAAAACGTTGATCGCTGCCCGCAGAGCAAGCGCTGGAGTCAGATTGGACATGGTTCGTTTTCCGTGTTTCATGACTGGCTGACTGTCAGAGCTTTATGACGAGGTCCGTGTATTTTGCGACGTTGTCGTCTTCGCTGAGCAGGCGCAGTGGCTCCGTGATGGCTTGTGCCACGAGCATCCGATCGAAGGGATCTCGGTGAATGTCTGGCAGCTCGCGAACAGTCGCAGCGTGCGCCGCTGTTACTGGTAGTTCGCGAAACCCCGCGTCCTCCATCCGCGCGACTAGCTCCGCCACATCGGCGTCGAGCTTTCCGAGCGCCGCCTTGATAGATATCTCCCAAATGCTCGCGGCGCTGACGAACACAACGTCGGCGCTAAGCATCGTTGCTTCAGCACGCTTGGAAAGCCTTTTATCGCCGCCCATCGCCCACAAAAAAACGTGCGTGTCGATCAACAGGCGCATTACCGGCCCTCGAACGTCGCCAAGACCTCGTCCGCCAACGGCGCGTCGAAGTCGTCGGCGATCTTGATTTTTCCCTTCATCAAGCCGAGGCGAAGTTTCGGCTTCTGCTCCACGGAAACGAGCCGAACTACGGGCGTTCCGGCCTTGGCAATGACGACTTCTTCGCCGCTAACGGCTGCCTCGATGAGACGCGACAGCTGCGACTTTGCTTCATGAATATTCACGGTCTGCATGGGCTCTCCACCAATGATTAGCTTAGTTTAGCCAAGTCTTGCGCCGACGGCAATCCGTACGACGCAGCGCGTGGTTGGATGCTTGACCTGATTTGGACAGGGACGGGCAAAAGACGGATGAAAAATCGTAGCTTTCGCCTGCGCAAGATTCGGTTTTTTGTTCACGATGCAGTGCTGCTGGTCTGCCAAGGCGCGCCACTGCGCCTTGACAAGGCACCTTTTCCCCAACACTGGCTTTACATCGCCCCCTCGCAAGCAGGGGAGTCGGTGGCTTAGAAAACGATCGGAACGCCCACTACGGCGTCCACGAACTTAACGAGGTCTGGTTTGAAACAGTCGTTTGCTGCATTGCCGTCCATTCGCCTTTCCGCTTTGACGGCACTGACCGTCGCCGTGCTCGCTGCCTGCGGTGGTGGTGGTTCTTCCGATTCCACCAGCACAGGTGCCTCGAACAACACAGGGAGCAGTCAGAGTGGCTCGCCGGCCGCATCGCAGAAAGTGAGCTTCCTGCCACCGGCAGCCACAGTGCAGAGCGTTGCGGCAACCGGCGACCCCGTGGCCGACAGCATCGCTTACCTCAACGCCATGCGGCATAACGTCGGTTACACGACGGCGCTCTCAATCGATAAGGGGTTGACGACGTCGTCGCAAAACCATGCTGTTTATCTTGCCAACAACTCGATCTTGAGCCACAACGAGACGGCTGGTCAGCCCGGATTCACCGGTGCAACCCCGGGTGTGCGCATCAACGCACAAGGCAACTACACGGCTTACGGCGAGGTCACCAGCGCCGGTGATGTGCGAGCATTCACCGACTCGCTGGTGGGCGTCAGGCTCCTTTTCGACGCGCCGTATCACCGTGTCATCATGCTCGACAACCTCGCCAGTATGGGCGTGGGCAGCGCCTCCAGCTCGACGTGGGGGGCGTTTAACATCGACTTCGGCAACATGACGTCCGCCCTGAGCGGCACGCAAGTCATCGCTTATCCGTACCCGAACGAGACGGGCGTTCCGACAAATTGGTACGTCAACGAGATCCCGAGCCCGTTCGCGTCCGCGCCGCAGTACAACCAGACGTATACCGGCTATCCCATCACCATTCAGGGCAACATGTTGTCGAAGTTGAGTTCCGTGAGTTTCACGGTCACCGACAGCGGCGGGAATGCGGTGCCGTGTCAGCTTCAGTCTTCTGCCAACGACACTGAACTCACGAACGCTGCGATGTGCGTTCCCTTCAAGCCGCTCAACTCTAGCGCCACGTACACGGTGCATGTGGTTGGCGTACTGACCCCGCTTGCGGTGAATGGAACGCAAAACAATGCGCTCGATCTCACGTGGTCGTTCACTACGAAGGCTGCGAGTACGACGAAGGCCCAAGGCTTGAACAGTGGTGATATTCGTCCGCCCGCCGTTTTATAACCGCCGCCTCGGAGCAAGCACGACTTTCAGCGGCGCCTAAGAGGCATCCCCTGCTCGGCTTGCTCCACCTCGAGCCGCATTGAGAAAACCAATGCCGTATCGCGCCGTTACAGTCATCGTCTTATCGATCGATGGAAGCGGTCATTGCCACTAAGGCGAAGAAATGCCGCGATAGACGGCTGCCCTTTCTGACCGTCAACGAGAGCAATTGCTCGTTGCGACGTTTCGTCGTGCGCGCATCTGACGGCATCGTTCGAGGAGCCACTGGGGTGTCCGCTTCGCCAGATGTGACGGCAGACCTCCCTTGACTTTGAAAGTGCCTAGATAAGCTAGCTAAGGCTACTTTCGAAGTACGCCAGTCCAACTCTTCACAAGGTACCTTATGCTCAAAGACAAAGAACAAACCGATCTCACGAAATCGCGTGTCGACGTAGTCGCTGCGGTTTTCTCCCTCGGATGGAAGGCTATCGCCTTCGTCGGTGGCATGATTTTCGTCGCATATTGCTGGCTGGAAAATATCCTGCCGTTGGGCTTGTCGGCCGGAGACGTAGTCTTCCTGGCCTCCGCAGCGTTCGCTCTTGCGGTCATCACGCTTGTAGGCACTGGTTACGGAACCTTCGCGACGCTCTGGTTCCTTAAAGCTCTTGTCGCAAGCGTAAACGCTTTCAACCGGCACAAAAAGAATCCTCCTGCGCCGTCCAAGCTCCACGCATCTGTTGACTCGTGGGGAATGCTCGTTTGCTCCGTATTTCTCGCCATCGTCATTTCCGTCATCGCATACTTCGCGCCCCGGCCCGACCCGGACATGCACTTCGGAGGGACGCTACTGTTCTTCGGTGTACTGGGCTTGTTTCTTGGCTTAGTGTTTCTTATCGAATCCCCGACTACCCAACAGCGAAATGTTCGCTTTACGCTGATTGCGTGCGCCCTCGCCGTATTTGGATCACTAGTCGCCACTCGACCGTCGCTTCTCAACGTCGCCATGGAGTCTTTGGGCGTCCGTTCGGTCCCAGGCCAAACGGTGCTGGTGTCCGCCGCCGCGCACACCCAGCTAGCTGGTAACGCAGAAATCAGCGGCGTGCGAACAAGCTTTTGCAAGCTGGATGGCACCGACAGGTGGGCAACTCGGAACGCTCGCGTCGTTTGGCTCGGGATCGGCGACGTTGCGTACATCCGGCTCTTCGATGCGCGCGAGCCCGCATCGCGAAACATCTTGGTTCGCGTCAACCGAGCAGACGTCGACGTTGCCAGGGGCGAGAACTTGGAGTTTCGTTGCCCCGCTGAGTCGACCAACCAACGCAAGTCCTGATGACGCGCATCTACGCCACCCTCAAGAAACGCTACACCACTGAGGCCCTAAAGAGCATGGGCTTCGTCCGAGACGGAAGCATGATGGTCCGCAGGGGCGCCATGCGCCGCGTCCGAGCGCAAGCGTCAAGCCTCGACGGGTTGTGGTGGCGAGTGACCCCGTTTGAGCGCCACTGGCGGTAGCCACCCATGAGATTGAAAAGACGCACGAAAAGCATTGTCTTTTCAAATCCAACACGCGTCTACGGTCGGTAGCCTTGGTCTTCGCTCATAAAAGCGTCTGCGCGATCGCCGCGCAACCGCTGCTGGCCCAATCGGCCGTTGCGCCATAAACAAAAACTTACGAATACAACGAGGAAACATGAAGCTCAAAATGATCGGCTTGGCCGCCCTGTCCGTCTTCGCACTCTCCGCCTGCTCAGAAATGCAGATGGGCGCACCGTCCGCCAAGACGGCGGCGACCGGTTCCGCTGCCGGCGAAGCTTCGCAGAACGCCAACGCAGGCCTCCAGCACTGCACCGCGCCGCTCGGTACGGTCGCAATCGTCGAAGATACGGAAGCGCCGTGGTACGGCCTTCTGACTGGCCAATACCAACTCGGCTCGACGGTGCCCGTGCTGAAGCTGCTCGTCCAGCAAAGCAACTGCTTCGTGATCGTCGATCGCGGCCGCGCGCTCGGCACGGCTATGGGTGAGCGCGCCCTGAACAACTCGGGCGAACTGCGCAAGACCTCCAAGATGCACAAAGGCCAGATGGTCGCGGCGGACTACACGATCAGCCCCAGCGTAACCTTCAGCAACCGCGACGCAGGCGGCGGCGCCGCGGGGTTGCTCGCTTTCGTGCCGGTGGTGGGCGGTGTGCTCGCCGGTGCGGCCGGCACGATGAAGGCGCAGGAAGCCTCGACGATGCTGACGCTCGTCGACAACCGCTCCAGCGTCCAGTTGGCGGCCGCCGAGGGATCAGCGCGTAACGTCGACTTCGGCATGCTGTCCGGCGTGTTCGCCGGCGGCTTCGGTGGCGGGGCCGGTGTGGGCGGCGGAGCCTACGCAAGGACCGCACAGGGCAAGGTTGTCGTCGCGGCATTCACCGACTCGCTCAACAACCTCGTTGGCTCAGTTCGTCAGTACCGGGCGCAGAACGTCAAGGGCGGTCTCGGCAACGGCGGCGCACTGGTCGTCAACTGACCGCACGAAGGGCGGCAGAGCCGACGGCTCCCCGCCCTATTAAGCATTCACGGAAGTGGCCGTTATAGCGGTCTCAACGAACCCTCAAAGGAAGCACACATGCGCCTCTTTCTCGCCCATCATTCCGTGGCTCCAGTTCTTCACGATCGGCCGTCCGATCGCCGGGATCATCTGCTTTCTGTTGCAGATCACGCTGATCGGCTGGATCCCGGCCGCTATCTGGTCCGTTTTCGCACTCGGCCAGTACAAGACGGATCGCAAGATCGAGCGCGCGCTCGGCAGCCGCGCCTGAGTCAACCTCTTATGGCCGCCGCCGGGGCAGCAGCTTCGCGTCGGCCACAATGTCAGATAGGCTCGTCGGCGAATCGGGAGTTCGATTTTGCGGAAAGGCATTCTTTCGCGCGCTGTGCTGCTAGCGACAATGACCGTATTCCTGACCGCTTGCGGTGGAAGCGGAGGCGGGTCTGGCTCGACCGTCGAAGGCGTGGATTCCGAGCGCCGCGGCTATCGGGATGACGTTAAACAATTCATTCTCGATCAGTATTCGAGCAATCCGGCGGTAAGAAACGCGGCGGAGGTTGCTGCGAAAAGCTTTCAGACCAGCATCACGTCGGCTGTACTTGATCAGGCCGACACGAGCGGCGTCGTCCTCGCGGCTGTGCAGAGCTCGGCATGCGCCGCTGACGCTGCAGGTCCAGCCAACATCGATGCGGTGGTTGAAGCGGTGAACGGAGTCTACGCTCGCACGTTCAACACCCGCGAACGGCTGGCTGCGCGGAGGAAATTTACGCACGCTGCAAATAACGCCGCGGTGCTGAAGTACGACTTGTCGGCGTGCCGTTGACTCGGATTTCCACTAAGAAACGAAGCTGTCACCGTTCAGTGGAAAGTTCTTGGCACCCGCGTTTGATGCCATCGACGATGCGAAGCCTCTGTCGGATCACTCTATCCAGTCGCCGATGACGATCTCTCCCTCCACGTCATTGGCAGCCGCCAGTTGCCGGGCGACCATCATCAATTCATCGTCAGTCAAAGTGGACTGCTCTTGCGTCGTCAGCAGCACGCCGACGCCGTTCGAACCGGCTTCCGGCGGAATATATGCCGCTCGATAAGTAGGCATCGCCATTCTCCTGTTGTCCAGACCAGTGTCCTCTGCCCTCGATCAACCACCGTCATCCGCAAGAAGGGATGCTTGCGCCAGATCGACGTTAGGCGTTGCCTTCGGTTTGGCGGTTCGGGGCGGCAGAGGAAACGGCTCCGCGTGCATGGCGTCGGCCGGATAAAGCTGCAGGAACGACCGGGCTTCGTCCGTGCTTTTGCAAGACAGCCAGTCTTCGTATTCGGTCTGCGGGATGATGACCACCGACCGCTTTTCCGATCCCGGCCTGTGGAAACGCTTCATCAACGGGTGATCTTCGGCGTTGACCGTCAGCATCGTCATCGACAGGCTAGTTGAACCGTCGGCGGGGTCCTTCCATGCACGCCACAACCCAGCTATAGCAAGCGGAGCGCCATCGGCCATGCCGATGCGCCAGCGCACTGCCTTGCCCGTCTCGTAGTCTGGCTCGTAGAACCGCCGGCACGGAATCAGAGCGAGTTGAAGCTTGTTCCACGCAGTGCGAAAACTTGTCTTCTGCCCCACTGACTCGGAACGCGCGTTCATCGTGTCGAAGGCTTTCACGCCCGGCGGGATGAACTTGCGCGGGACCATTCCGAACGTCGCTGCGTCAGTCAAATACTCACCATCGACGCGGCGGAAGATCGGCGCGGCATAGTCCTTGTAGATTTCCGGCTTGTATTCGAAGTTCGGCACCGGAAACAGACTGAAGACGTCAAACGCATCTTTCGGATTAGACTCATAGCTCGTGCACACTGTTTTCGCCCTCCGTTGTCGAAAATATACACGGAGGCGGAGAGGTCCCCGGTGGCGGCTTCGGTTGGGAGGTGTGGCACCCGTTTTGCGCAAAACGCCCGTTGGCCTTGCCGCGTGACTGGGATGCGCCGCCAAGAGCGGCATCGACTGTGGCCGGCCAGATAACCTACGCGAGAGGTTCCTATGGCTGCGCGTTCTATCGCTTCAATGACGCTGAGTTTCGGTCTCGTATCCGTGCCGGTGAAGGTCTACACCGCGACGGAAAGCAAATCTGGCGTCGGCTTCAACCTGATGCACAAAGAGTGCGGCACTCGGCTCAAGCAGCAGTACGTCTGCCCGCACGACGGCAAAGTGGTCGAGCGCGCCGATATGGTCAAGGGTTACGAGTTCGAGAAAGAAAAGTACGTGATCTTCGAGAAGTCGGAATTGGAGGCGCTGGAAGCAAGCGCGAGCCACACAATCGACATTGTGTCGTTTGTTCCGACCGATGCGATCGACCCTATCTACCTCGACAAGCCCTACTACCTCGCTCCCGACAAGCGCGGCGGCAAACCGTACCGGCTGCTCCAGGAAGCCATGAAAGACAGCGGCACCTGCGCCGTCGCCCGCTGGACGTGGAAGGGCAAGCAGCACATGGTGCAGGTGCGCGCCGGCAACGACGGCCTGATCCTCCAGACGCTGCTCTACGCCGATGAGGTTCGCTCGCAGGCCGATATTGGCATTGAAGAAACCGAAATCCAGCCCACAGAATTGCAGCTCGCCGAGCAACTGATCGATCAGTACCGCGTCGACAGCTACGACGCCGCCGCGTACAAGGACGAGGAGAAAGAGCGCATCCTCGCCGAGATCGACAAGAAGATCGCCGGCAACAAGATCACCGCCGCGCCCGCCGTCGAGCAGCCCGGCGCGCAGGTTATCGACCTTGTAGAAGCACTGCGGGCGAGCTTGAAAAAGAAACCGGCGGCGGAACAGCCAGCCGCACCCCGCGCGGCACGCAAGAGTGCGCGCACCGCAGTGCCAGCGGAGGAAGCTGCCGAAACTGCGGAAGCTGCTCCAGCGCCCAAGCGGCGTGCCGTGCGCCGTGCGACTACCGCGGATCAACCGGCACCGGCCCGGAAGACCGGCACGAAACGGTGATATGCAAGACGACGGCTACAGCCTTCGCGACGTGCAGCGCATGCTCGGTGTCTCCCGCACCGTCGTTGAGCGGTTGATCGCGGCGGGGTTTGTCTCACCGGCAAGCGGCGAGAAGCGGGAGCGGCGCTTCACCTTTCAGGACATCGTCATGCTCAGGACCGCACACGCGCTCCGCGTGGCGGGTGTCTCGCCGATGAAGATCGTCCGGGCGCTCGATCACCTCCGGAAAAGCTGGGGACGCGAAGGATCGCTGACTGGGGTTCGCATCGCGGCCGTCGGCGATCGCGTCGCTGTGCGCGACGAGGCAAGCCGCCAATGGGATGCTGAAACCGGCCAACTGCTACTTGACTTCGAGGAGGCGCAGGCGTCCGGAAATGTCGCGTCCATGCGGGGGCCACGCGAGGAGCGCGCGCGAGAAGAAGCCGCCGAACTATTTCGGCAGGCGCGCAGCATGGAGGACGATGACCTCGACGCGGCCGAAGCGGCATATCGGAGAGCGCTCGAACGCGCGCCGGACTATACCGACGCCTCGCTGAATCTCGGCGGTATCCTCGTGGACAGTGAGCGATTCGACGAGGCAATCGCGGTCTATCAAGATGCGCGGCGATACCGTCCGAACGACCCGGTGCTGCTGTTCAATATCGGCGTGGCGCTTGAAGATTCGGGCCGCTTCCGCGAAGCACTGCTTTCCTACGAGCGTTGCATTGAACACGCGCCTGACTTCGCGGACGCCCACTTCAACGCCGCGCGCATCCATGAAGAACTGGGCGAGGCGACCAAAGCCATTCGCCACTTCAACGCTTACCGCCTGCTACAGCGTAATTCATAGCCGCTGCGGAATATGCTTTGCTATACGCCGACTGGAACAACAACAAGGAGGCGACAATGGCAGACCAGCACAAGCCCGGCGAGAAGGTCCAGACGTCGGGCATCTACAAGGTGGTCAAAGAAGGCGACGGCGGCACTGGCTTCGAAGTGACCTGTGTCGAAGGCGAGCACTTTCCGCCTACCCGCAGCGGCAAGGGCGCGCACTACGAGCTGGTCCACGCGGCCACGCATTCGCACAAGCATAACGAACTGGGCTCAGGCGACTAGCCGGACGTATCGGCATCGCGGCCCTTCCACCCCACCACAGCTAGTGCCTGCGGGAACTCCGAGCGCCATCGGCATTGCCGGCACTGCACGGCGCGGAGCAAGTACGGCGTAGCAGGACCCACCCTAACCCTATGGGCAACGCTGACCGTGCGCTCGCTTCAAGAATCTCGCAGGCCCCGCTTTCCATTAAAGCCGCCCGGATAAGGCCGGGCGCGCCCGCGCACGTCACTTTCGTTGTTGAGAACGCCGGCGCGGACGACGTGGAGGTCGTGAGCAGCGCCTTCGAAATCAAAAGAACGCTGGTTGGCTCGCGGCACTCGTTGCCCAAGGCCGGATGGGGTTATGCCGTCACGAACGCCATCGTTTTCGGAACCCTACTCCCGGCGCGTAGCGAGCTCTGGACGAGCTTCGAGGCGGACAGCCGCACAACCTTTCGCGGTGCGGTACCCATCGATCCACCGCCCGACACCGAGCCGCAGTACTACTTTTCGGGGCGCTTGCTCTATCGGCGCACTCGCGGGGAGCTATTTGAGACGACTGTCTATCGCCGCCTGACCTATCCCGACTTGGTCTGTTCGATTATCGAGCCGGGCGACACTCACCTGAATAAATCCGGGAGTGTGGTGTTCGCCGCAGCTTGACGCTCGAGCAACGGTCAGCGCGCCCGCGAGTCACTGCCAACCGCCGCCTAGCTCGTTGCTTCAACCGGATCAGGCGGCATGGACGCATCGGCTGTGCTGCCTGGGCTGGCGGCCAGATTGCGGACCGCTCCGGCTCGACTTCGGCGTCGCTGACCGGCCCCAGCCCTTCCCCGAACCACGGCACTTCAGCCCGCATCATCTCGACGTAGTCGTCCACACGCCCGAATTCGAATACAACAAGGTGAAGGCGCCCGCCAAGCCTAAGAAGCTGAAGCAGACGCAATAACCAACACCGGTCACGGCGACAGAAGCGATGCTCCGATGCCGTGAGACGACAGGCGAAAAAAAGCCTCGACCCGGTATCCCGGGCGAGGCTCACTTACACCTATGAACGTGACAACGAAGTTTGCTGCACTTCTCGATTGCCGCTTCAACGACTACTTCCGAACTGCGGCTACTGCTTCTCGCTAGACTACCACTGCTCCCCGGAACGACTTAATGCGAATGAGGAAGCGATGAACATGAGACGCGCTTTCGGCAACCGCTTGTCCGGATAGGTGTCGAGGTTAGGCCGGGATCTCGGTGACTGCCTTTCTGCGTCCGTGGTGTTCATCGCCACGAAAAGCAGTGTACGTGTGCAACGCCGCTAACCAAGCGCCGAAGAAGCAAGGAAACCGGGCTCTGTCCTCGCGATAGGACGCGCGTCGCATGCCGATAAAGCGGCGACCGAGGCGATGACTAAATGCCGTGGCCGTGCCCATAACTTCACCGCATACCGACAGCTCGGCGCATCGCTGCCGTGATGCCCTGCCGCGTGCGATGGAATCCCTGCCACGGATCGGCCTTAAGCGAATGCATACGCTGCGCGCCGGTTTTGACGGTCCACTGGTCTGCCCGGCCGATGTCGTTTAGCTCGTCCCACGAGATGGGCATGGACACGCCCATGCCTGATCGCGCACGCGCGGAGAAAACCGCGACGTACTCGCCCCTTTGCTGTTGCGCAGATAGTCGATGAAGATCTTCTTAACCCGGTTCTTCGGTCCCAGCACGGCCGAAAACCGCTCAGGCATGAGCCGCGCCATGTGCCGCGCGACCGCCTGCGAGAAGTTCTTGACCTCGTCCCACTGCTGCCGGCGCGTGAGCGGCACAACGATGTGAAAGCCCTTGCCGCCGCTCGTCTTGATGAAGCTCTTGAGGCCGATCTCGTCGAGCAACACCTTGGAGAGCGTCGCGGCGTCCACCATCATCTGCCATGACAGTTCGGGATCCGGGTCCAGGTCGAGAATGAACCGGTCGGGATGATCGAGATCCGGTTGTGCCGCATTCCAGCTATGCAGCTCAACCACGTTCATTTGAGCCAAGCCAATTAGCGCCTCATGGCGGTCCACGACCAGCAACGGCGGATGCCCCGGATGCAGTTCAACCGGTAGCCGCGTGATGCCAGGGATTTTCGAGCGCTCTTCATGTTTTTGGAAGAAAAGCTCGCCGTGGATTCCTTCCGGCGCTCGCACTAGCGAGACCGGCCGATCTTTCAGGTATGGCAAGGCGAACTCGGCAATCTCGTCGTAGTAGCGCACGAGGTCGACTTTGCGCAGGCCAGTGACGTCGTCAATGATCCGCTCGGCATTGGAGACTTTGACGCCCGCAATGACCAGCGTGCGCGCGCGGGCGGGTGTCGCGCGCGTTGTGCCCTTGCTCTGGGGCAGACTCTCCGGCTCCTCGATGTCAACGACGGTCTCTTCGGTCACGGCGGCCGCGGGCTTGTCCTCGCGCATGCCTTGGAAGACCGGATGACGCACTTCGCCGGCGGGGGTCCACTCCAGAAACGACGCCTCAACGATGAGTTCGGGCTCCAGCCAGACGAAGTCGCGATCCTTCTCGCGCGGCGGCGGATTATAGAAGGGCGCCTCCGCGCGAATGAGTGCCCTCGCCCTTTTCTTCAGATCGGCCAATGGCCGAGGCTTGAGTTCGGCTTTGACGGTGCCGGCAAAGCGCAGGCTGCCGTCACGCTCGTGCACGCCCAGCATCAACGACCGCATCCCCGACTTGGCGCCCGCGAGCCGCGTGTAGCCGCCTACGACGAACTCTTGGCGCATCAGACATTTCAGCTTGATCCAGTCGGTTGAGCGTCCGGAGCGATAGGGCGCGTCCGCCCGTTTGCCGATGATGCCTTCCAGCCGCATCCGGCAGGCGGAAGCGAGCAACGACTGCGGATCGTCGGTGAACGACTCGCTGAACCGGATGCGCTCGCTCGGCGTTTGGGCGATCAACTCGCCGAGCAGCTCCCGTCGGTGTGAAAGAGGCACCTCGCGCAAGTCGCGCCCATTTAGGAACAGGATGTCGAACGCGTAGAACGTGAGTTGTGCGGTGCTGCGCCGATCGAATGCGTTCTGTAGCGCGTTGAAGTCCGGGAAGCCGCTTTCGGTCAGCACCACGACTTCACCGTCGAGCCAGGCACTGTCGACAGGCAAGCTCTCGATGGCGCTCGCAAGCGCCGTCATTCTGTCCGTCCAGTCGTGTCCGCCGCGCGTGATGAGCGTGGCTCGGCCCCCGTCGATGCGGCACATCAAGCGATAGCCGTCGAACTTGATTTCATAAAGCCAGTCGCCGGTCGCCGGCGGCCGGCTCGCCAGCGTGGCCAATTGCGGCGCGATCGACTCCGGCAATGGTTCGCCACCGGATCGGCCGCGTGCGCTGGAGGCCCGATTTCTCATGTGCTAACTCGAAGGGTCATCGATCACTCGAAGCCGCGCTCGCGGATAGAGCTGCCCGGCAAGTTCCAGCGCCTCTTGCTTCTCAGCCACAATCGCCACGAAGACTCCTCCCGGGCGTTCAGCAGCGGGAGCCTCGATGCGCCATCCCGCATGTTCGTCGCGCCGGATGACAACCTCGGTCAACCGGTCGATCACTGGTCGTCATAGCGCAGCACTCCAGAAGGGCTCTGCCCAGACCCAGCGCAAAGTCCTTGCCCGTGCCGTGTGGACGTCCCTAGAAGTTCTCTTCTATCCACGCCTTCGCCCAAGCGATGGCGCGGTCATGCGCCGCTCGCTCGGTGTCAAAGTAGCCGATATCGGAAAAGTGAAAGATCTGGCCGTCAGCCTCGTCCTCAGTGGGTTTGCGCTCGACCTCGCACCATGAGTGCCAATGGTGGCCGATTCGTTGCGGTCGCGAGTCAATGGTCCATTCGCGGTGCTCGATCTTTCTTGAGAATTCGTCGTTCGGCGGTGGCATGTGGCGCGTTGTGGGCATGGTCGTCGTTTCGTACGTGGAATCGATCAAAGTATCGTAGTCGGCGCGTTTTGTGCTGACGATTGAGCGAAGCAGTTGGCAACGGCATTGTGCCGGTCCCAGGTCGGTCTCCAAAGCCCAAGCCGTCATTCGCTTCCGAAGCAACGACGAAGTTCCTCCGCCGATCCGAGCGGTGGAGGTTGGTGCGAAACAAGGTCATGCCGATCGAACGAAGCTACCGTCGCCGGATACCGATAGCAAGTGTTGAACCTTCGGTTCGTCAAGAACCGTGGGCCGAGGCCGTTATAGGGAGCTTAGTTTCCCTGGCCGAGGGGCTACAGCGGCAGCGGTCGCACTTACGCCTCCCCCTACGATGCAAACCACACTCCTTCACCTGCCATCCACGCCGCGCCATCGCGCCATGGCCGCCTCTGCGGCGGCTTTGTTAGTCCTTGCCGCTGTCCTCGTCTGGCCGCATGCCAGAAATGCCGGGCCGGTCATTCCCGCCTTCTTGCCGGTCTTCGCGACGTGGGTCACCGTCACCGAAGGACTGACTGCGCTGCTGCTCTGGACACAGTACGCAGTCTCGGGACGGCTGCTGTTCGCGGCGCTCAGCGGCGCCTATGCGTTCACCAGCGTGATCGCCGCCATCCAGTTACTCGTGTTTCCTGGAATATTCTCGCCAACCGGTCTGCTTGGTGCAGGGCCGCAAACCGCGATCTGGATTTGGGTGTTCTGGCACGGCGGCTTCCCAGCCCTCGTGACGGCCTCATTGATATCGCGCAGGGTTCCATCGGACGTCGCGCGCCGGGCACGGGGCAGAGCGATTGCCGTGAGTGCCGTTGCCGTGGCGGTCGGCCTATGCGCGCTCGCCACTGTCGGGCAAGCGCACCTTCCGCCGTTTGTCGCGCAGTCCGGCTCCTATTCGCAGCTATCGAGCAGCCCCGCCGGACTCATTGTCGAGGCGATATGTCTGGCCGCGCTCGGACTGCACGTGTCCACTACCCGCGTGCGGTCGCTGATGGACCTATGGTTAGGGGTCGCGCTTCTCGCCGCGCTGATAGACGCGACGCTGACCCTGTCGGCGACGGCCCGTTACAGCGTAGGCTGGTACGCCGCGCGCGGGGCATCGATGGTTTCATCGACCGCCGTCCTGGGAATGCTCATCTATGAGACGACGGGACTCTACCGGAGTCTGTCCGACACCCACCGACGACTGGTCGAGACGTCCGCGCGCGACGGACTCACGGGCGTCTTCAACCGCGCCTACTTCGATGAACGCTTTGCGCGCGAGTTCTCCTCAGCTTGCGCGAGCGGCGAGCGCTTGTGCGTCCTGCTGATTGATGTGGACCACTTCAAGCCATACAACGACACGTTCGGGCATCTCGCGGGCGATGAGTGCCTGAAACGAGTTGCGAGCGCCCTTACGAGCGCTTTGCGTCGGCAGAGCGATTTCGTCGCGCGTTACGGCGGTGAAGAATTCGTCGTGGTGCTGCCTGCCTGTGGACCGGCGGCGGGACTGCGCGTCGCGCAATCGCTGAGAAATGCGGTGGAGAAGCTCGCTAATCGCTCGGCCTCGCCGAGCGGCGCCCCGGTCACCGTCTCGATCGGATTAGCTTGCACGCTCCCCGACCAGCCCGAGTCGGCGACCGCCTTGCTGGGGCTCGCCGACGCCGCCTTGTACCGCGCCAAAGCGCGCGGCCGCAATCGGGTGGTCGATGCACCTGAAGTCGCTGCGCGCGCGACCGCTTTGAAGAATACCGTCGGCCGCGAACGATTCAGCCACTAATTCGGGCCCCGGCGCGGAACGGTTGGCCGTTTGATGTGGCTCGGCCAGTCCGGCACGGGCGGTTCCCTGCGATCCACGACCGCCATTCCATGGGCAATGGCAAATTGCCTGGCCGATAAGGCGGACGGGAACTGGCCGAGCGCACCGCTCGCGTACTTTTCGCCGTTGGGCTTTGTCACGACGGCCATCGCGGTATAAGACTCGCCATCGTCGACCGCGCTGGGCGACAGCGTGCACCCCTTATATTGAACCTCGTACCCAGCTTCCATTACCGCCCTGCTCTCAGTTATCTGTTCTTTTCCAGATACTAGAGCAAGTGCGGCAATTAGTACACGTCCGTCATTCGAGTGCAGCAAAAATTGCGGATTAGCTAGCGAACCGTTGTGGCATTGCGACGGACATAGTCACGCTCGTCTGCCGGCGTTTCATCCGACGCCTCCGGCATCGCGGTCGCAGGCGGAAGCTGAGCGCTTACGTAAGCCAGCTTCGCCCACGCGAACGCTTCGTCGCCAATGGTTCGCGAATCGCAGCCCGAGTAGGAACAGAAATGCTCGAAGTTGTCGAGCGCGTTATGGCCGTGCTGATCAGGCTCCAGTCGACGCACCTTCAGAATCTCCGACAGCATTTGATGCGGGTTTCCATAGCACATAGCACCCTCCTTTTCCTCATCCCATGCAGAGCAATCAGTGGTCCCCTGTCGCGCGGGTGCTGCGGTCCTTTCTCCCTCATGTGGTCCTGCGATTGCTCGACGACAGGGGTGGACGAAAGAGCGACATGATGATTCCCGACGAAATAGCGACCAGGGAGCTTGCCAAAGCCGAGGCGGAAATAGCGAAGTGGGAACACAGGGTTCTCAGGCAGCGCAACCATATCCTCACCTATCCGCTCTTTGGCGGCATCGACTTGGAACTATCCAAGCAAATCCTGGCGACTTACGAAGCGGCGTTGGCGGACGCGTACCGGCGCCGTAATCGCCTGCTCCCTGGATAGAGCCGTTTGGCGACGACGCTCAAGGGAAGCCTTTGCCGCCCGATGCGCCATAGACCTGCCCGGTCACGTAACTTGCTTGCGCCGACGCAAGGAGCACGTACAGCGGCGCGATCTCGGCGGGCTGGCCGGGGCGGCCCATCGGCGTTTCTTTGCCGAAGTTCTTCAAGTTCTCCTCTGTCTGCCCGCCGCTCACCTGTAGCGGCGTCCAGAACGGCCCCGGCGCAACGGCGTTCACGCGTATGCCGCGCTTGATCATCTGCTTGGCGAGTCCCTTGGTGAAGTTCGCGATGGCCCCCTTGGTCATGGCATAGTCGAGCAGATTCGGCGAGGGATCGTAGGAATTCACGGACGCTGTATTCACGATGGCCGAGCCCGGCGGCATATGCGGGATCGAGGCTTTGGTGATCCAGAACATGCCGTACAGGTTGGTACGAACGGTCCAGTCGAAATCCTCGGTGCTGATGTCGAGAATGGAATCGTGCGAATGCTGGCGGCCCGCGTTGTTGACGAGGATATCCAGTCCGCCGAGCTGGCTGACCGCCTGTTCGACGAGCTGCTTGCAGAAATTCTCGTCACGGATATCGCCGGGAATGGACACGCCCTTGCGGCCCGCCGCGCGAATAAGGTCGATGACTTCTCGCGCATCGTTTTCCTCGGCGGGCAGATGGACGATGGCCACATCCGCGCCTTCGCGCGCATAGGCGATGGCCGCCGCGCGCCCGATTCCTGAGTCGCCGCCCGTGATGATGGCCTTGCGGCCATTCAACAGCCCGCTTCCGCGGTACGTCGTCTCACCGTGATCGGGACGCGGGGTCATCTTGCTCGCGAGTCCCGGCCACGGTTGATGCTGGACCGGGAAGGGCGGATGCGCGTTCAACGCGCGCGGGTCCCGCGGCGCCGCTGACGGCGATGCGCCCGACGGGCCAACCATTCCGCTAGTACCGCTTCCCCCAGCGTTTCCCTCGTTGGCGCCTTGTGCAAGCGCAGCGCCGCCCGCGAGCATGGCGGCAGCGCCTGCCGTGGCGCTTTGCATCAGCTTGCGGCGAGACAGCGACATTTCTTCGTCCGACATCGACAGCTCCTCAGGACACGTCAAGTGAATGCGACCTTCGCGCAAGCCCCATTCCCAATGCACGTGACGCCGGCGTGTCGGTCGTCAATTTCCCAAGGACGAAAAAAACCCCCGAGACTAGCTCGGGGTTGTTCGAAAGTGCTGGCAGCCAACCTAAGCTGCCTCCGCAAAAAGGCTCAGTTGCGGCCGGTCTTGGCCCAACAGCGCACCGTGCTCGGCATCGCTGAGCGCATTCGACACGAGATGCAAGTCCAATTCGGCCGCCGTCAGATTAAGACGTAGAGCGAGTCGCGCGAAGTACTGCCCGCGCTTGGCCATGTCCTGATACCGCTGCGCCATGCCGGTCGGCAACTTCACGATGCCCTCATTCAGCCAGAAGTGCGCTGAGTCGATCGCGTCGCGGTGCTGCGTGTCCAGCGTGAAGACGGTGTCATAGGTACACGTCACGAACGCACAGGCGGCTTCCGCGTCCACGTCAAACTGCGTGGCTTCTTCGAAATACACCGTCTGCTCGCCACCGGTCGTCCGCGCATAACGCCCGGGCCGACCCGGATGCCGATACGGATTCCACTGCTCGGCATCGAACGAGCGCAGCCCGACCGAAGGCGCATCGCGGTCGTACTGGCCGACCGGATACCAGCCGTGCAGCACGATGTCAGTCTTCGGCAGGCCGTCGAGCTTCGGAACCGGATACCGGCGCCCAAGCACGTTCACGTCGTGCCAGACCGCCAGCGCCGGAAACGCGTGCGGCGCGTAGTGATGCATCGACAGAAAGAAGTCGATGGCCACCAACTGCTGCGGCGTCACGAACTCGAACTGCGCCTCGCACAGCATCCGGTTGTGCTCCGTATCAGGGATAGAACCGTTAGCGAGGTCGGCCGAGTGCTCTTCAGCCCGGTCCCGCTCGGCCGCGTCGATGCTGATCAGCATCTTCAGCAGATCGACCCGCGTCGTGTAGCTGTAGGTGTCCGCCTGAATGCGCGTGTAACCGGCCTCACTCAACGAACGACCCACCAACTCGCGCCGGGACATGTCCCACTGGATCGCGAGCAGATAGTTGCGGAAGTCGTTGAGCGGTCGAAGATGGCCGTATTGCTCATCCTCGATCATGGCCTCAAGCGACTTGTCGCGATCGCCGGCGACGCAACAGAAGGAGCACCCGAAACGCGAGCCGCACGCGGCGCGAGCGCCCGATTCGCCCACCACGACACCGCACGTTCCGCCGTTCCCTGCCCGGTAGATCTCGGACAGGCGGTGAATAGTGCTTGGCGCCAACGGCGAGCGAAACGTCATGCCTTCGTCCGCGGACAGCAGCGCGAGCATCGTCCACACATCATCGGACGTCCATTCGCTTAGCGGGCTGAGGGTCAACGCCCCGGTTCTGCTTCGGACCGCAACCTCGGCGCTGTCGCGTCGTTCTGCCATTGCAACGGCACGCGAAGTACTCTCGTCCTTCCGCAGTCCGAGCACGGTTATGACTTCGCGAGCACCGTCATCTGCGGCTCTGCGTTCAAGCAGCGTTCTGAGTCGGCCTCCCGGCCGTACCTTCCACTCGTCGGCGCAGGCTCTCGTCCTTCTACCGTCACGCACGCCATTCTCAGGCGTGCGCACCAACGTGCCGCGCCCTATCGTCGAGACCACGAACTGGCTGGCCAACGAAGGCGTCGTCACGTGGACTTGCACCGGCAATGCCGACGCTTCGATATACAACTGCAGCTCGTCCAGCACCGAGTGCAGGAAATTTGCGATCGTTGGGTTCTCGATGGTCGTGTCGGCCGACTGAACGTGGTGGGTGATCGTCGTGCCGCCGGCACGGCGAATCGCCTCCACCATCAACACCAAAGCACACGTGCTGTCCTTGCCGCCCGAATAGGCGCAGCTGAGGCTATGGCCCTGTTCGATGTATCGCTGCATGACGCTGATCGCAGCTTCCATCTTGATCAAAATTTCGCTTTCCATATCCGCTCCAGATGAAGACAGGAGCGACCCTTTCGGGGATGCGCTCCCGAAAAGGGTTGAAGGATGATGTTTCGTTAGATAAACAGGTCGGCTGTCGCTCGTTGCGCCTCTTCGAGGCCATCGTGCGCAGCCGCAAACATGTCGCCCTGCCGCGTCGCGCGGTCGAGGCGCGGCAGCGTCTTCGCATACCGGCTCACGCTGGTGCCGTCGAAGCTGTCCGCACCGGCCGCCGCACAGATCCGAATGCGCCGCGCGGAATTGACGCGGCCCACGTGCAGATAGCAATGACGGCGTCGCGCGAGCGAGACCCAGACGTGCGCGGTCTGCTCTTTCCATTCCGTGGAGCCGCCGACGAAGATGCCGACGGCGGGCGACAGGAATGAGGCGACGTCTTCGACCTGCATGCCGTTTTGGACGGCTATCAGCATCCGGCACGGCATGCCGCGCAGGCGTTCGAGCCACTTCAACGAGTAGTCGAGCGAGGCCATGCCACCCATGACGATGTCTGGAACGACGAGCCACTCAGCGCGCTCGCCCAACCGCTCGACGGCGACGGAGAACGCATGCTCATCGAAAGGCTCGCCTTGCTGGTAAGCCGTCCACGCGCCGTTGTCCAGCGCGTATCGGAACCCTTCAGTACGCAGTTCGCCCTTGGCCGAGACCAGCAGGCGCCAGTCCGCTCCCTGCAATGCAGCCAGGTTGCGACGCGTGCCCGTGCGACTTGCGTAGCCGACGATCGGCTGCCGGTGCATGGCAATCCGCTCTTCGACTTCCGGATCGTCATCGGCAGAACCGTCGACGCCGTAGTATTCCGCGTACGCCATGAAAGCCTGCGCGTGCCCGAGCTTCTCACCATTGGCGTACTGTTCCAGCCACGACGGAGTCATTGCGGCACTCCGTTGCGTGGCTGAACTCTGCCGCCGATGATGAGGAACGTCTTCGTGTCGACGTTCCTGACCCACGGTCTCACCTCGCCGGTCGGCGAGGGCGTACCGGCGATGTAGTCAATCGCCGCTTCGAGATTGACGAACTGCTGCGGCGATGCGCCGAGCTTGGCTGCTTCGAACATGAAAACACTCCACAGAAGATGCGGAGCGACCCCTGCGGGCCGCTTGCCCGCGAGGGATAGAAAGATTGGTGGCGCTGGTGCGCCGGCGATCAGCGTGCGTTTGGATCAGCTACCTTGACGCGTGTCCACCAGCGACCGCCCGAAGGCAAGTTTCTGACGAAAGCGAACGCCTCGGCTTCTTCGCGCGTGAGCTCGATGATGCTGCCCTTGAGAATCGCCGCCTGTAGATAGACGACGTTCGCGAGCGCGACTGTCCCGTGCTGCTCGGCAATGCCGGTCAGCGTTTCGACTGCATCCAGCAGTTCCGTATGGAATTGCTTCGCGTCGGCTGCAAGGTTCAGCGAGACGTCTGCGTTGCCGATAGCGGCTACGACCGCGTCACACTGACCCTGCGGATCGTCAGGCTCGTATTGCTCGGGCTTGATCCAGCTTCGGATCACCATGTCGTTGAGCACGTCGTCGACAAAATCGGTGCATGAATAGGCCATGAGGGGCTCCCTACAAAATGAAGTTGGGCTGGCCGTTGTCAGATGCGACGCAGGCGACCGGTATCGAAAGCAGACGAGCCGCGCAGGTACGGCGGGCGGGACTGCGACTGTGATTGCGACTGCGCATTTGCGGGTGCAACATGCTGCGCGGGCGGCTGGTGAGCGGCCGCGTGAGATGGAGACGGACTACCGGCTGCCGCGAGCAGCAGCATCAAAAGATTTGCCATAGGGAGAAGCGCCGCGAGGCGCGAGAAAGAGATCAGAAAGACGGGAAGCGCCCCTTGCGGGGGCGACTCCCCCACAAGGGTTGAAGAGATTTCAGGCGGCAAGCGCCTGAACGTCGATTACGGCATCGGCTTCTGCAACAAGCTCAGGCGTCTGGGAGATGAAGAACTCCCGCTGATACCCACCTTGGCGCAGCACCTCGCGCTTCATCCGCATGAACTGCACTTTGCGCTCGGGGTCGAGCGGCCCGTCTGACTCGTCGCTGAACAAGGTCTGATACGGCTGACCGGTGTTCTGCGCAAGATAGAGGGCGATGCCACGCGTGAGACACTCGTTGATCCAGACCTTCTGGCCACCAGACATCACCGATACCGACTTGCTGCTGTCGGAGTCAGAGTCGTGGACGACGATCTCGAATCCCTCGCGCAGTTCACCGCTTGCGAGCGCACGCTGCGTGCGGATCTCAACGGTAAAACGCATGCCGTAGCAAGCGAGCAGAAGCTCGTTGACGGTGTGCGTAAGCGCAGGTCCCGCATCGTCGATCGTCAGAGCGATAACGCCGTCGTTCCCGAGGCCCTTTGCCAGCAGCTTCCAGCGGGCGATCTCGTCGGACAGGCGATCAGCACGCGACTGCGTGGCCGAGTACTTGTCCAATTCGACCGCGAGCGCCTGAGCTTCCGCCTGAAGAACGCTCTGGGAGCGGATCAACGCTTCGATTCGACCATCGAGCGACGCAACAGCTTCACGATTCGCTGCAATGTCGCGATCGAGCCTCGCGATTACCGCCGTCACATCGACAGCGGCCAGTCGCCCGACCTCTTCGGCG
Source organism: Caballeronia sp. AZ10_KS36 (assembly GCF_023631105.1). Lineage (NCBI taxonomy): Bacteria > Pseudomonadati > Pseudomonadota > Betaproteobacteria > Burkholderiales > Burkholderiaceae > Caballeronia > Caballeronia sp. AZ10_KS36. The sequence goes on from NZ_JALQDQ010000045.1 coordinate 36,442, forward strand.
ATGCGTGCAAGCTCGGTTGCCATACGCGCCTTCTCAGACTCGTATTTCGCCGAGCGCGCGGCGCTCTCCTCGGCAATCGAACGTAACTCCGCCTGGCTGGTTTCTAGTCCGGCGATCGCTGCATCGAGAAGCGGCTTGCTTGCGGCAAGCTCTGTCGCCGTCTGCAACTCACGGCGTAGCTTTGCGGCCTCGTCGTTGATCGCCAGCATGTCGACCCGTGCCGCCGCCAACGAGGCCGGCACCAGCGCGAGCGCGTCTGCTTGCAGTTTCTTCTCGCGGTACGTCGCACGAAGAGTCGCAATGGAGACACGCTGCACTTCCGCTTGCGCTTTCGCCTGCAACGCCTGCGTGAGCAGCGGGCACTGACCATGCATCGAATGGCCGACGCAGGGAACCTGGTCAACCACCGCGGCCTGCTTGTTCAGCGTCTCGAAGTGCGCGGCCTTCGTCGTGCCTTCGCTCATCAAGCCGGACAGCGACGCCTCGAGCGTGCTCAGCGTCGCGCGCTTGGTCTCAAGATCGGCGATGTCACGCTGCAAGGGACCGACTTTGTCGACCGCTTGCGCGATCGCCAACTCGATCTCTTCTCGCTTGGCCGCTGCGCCCAGGATGGCGTCGCGTCGCGCAAGGGTGGCCTGATGCGTGGTCACCGTTCGAGAAAGCACCGCGACCCGCTGCTGACTCCGAGCCGCTGCTGCCTGCTCGTCATCGGCCGAGCTTTTCATGGCCCGGTTCAGCTCGTCGCGACGTACGCCAAGCTCACGAAGGCGGGCTTCGGTGGTCGCCGATTCCGCCTGCTTCGCCGCGAGCGTTGCGCGCTCTTGAGAGAGCTTGCTCGCTTGCCCAAGCGTGGTTTCACGCTGCGCGCGAGCCGCCTGCAGTGCACTGCCCTGCGCAATGATCGACTGCTCGACCTCCGCCTTGCGCTGCCGCTTGCCCGCGAGGGCACCGAGTTCCGACTGGATTGCCTCCAGCGACTTTCCAAGCACCTTCGCCACGTCGCCAGCTTTCGCTGACAACGCCTTCAGGTGATCGATGCCGAGCAACTCCGCAAGGAGCGTCTTGATCTCGCCGGCACCGTAGGACGCGAGCGGCCTCCGGTTCTGCGCGGAAAAGACGCTGGTGAAAAACGTCTCCAGGGAGCCGTTGATCGCCTCGACGCACCGGTTATACGACTCAGCCTTGCCGTCCGACACTGTTCCATCGGGCAGCGAGACAGGACGCCATGTGCCGTCGACACCGCGATAGGCGAGGTAGTACTCCGCCTTGCCTGTCTTGCCGGGCTTGCGGAACGTGAAGGAAGACCGGTAGCGGATGCCATCGTGCTCCCATTCGAGTTGCTTAAGCGCGCTCGTGCCGCAGATATGGTCCCAGTAAAAAAAGGCGTCGACCGACAGCTTCGACGCGCGCGACGGCATGATCGGATACGGGTGCAGGTTGTCCATAAGCGTGGTCTTGCCCGCCCCGTTAGGGCCGGTCAAGGCGATTAGGCCATCCGGCAACGACTCCAGATCAAGCGTGACGCTTTCGCGCTTCATGCCATCGCGCACGCCAACGAAGCCTTCCAGTGTCAGTTTCAGAGGCCGCATGACAGGTCCTCCGACACAGTCATCGAAGACGACATCGCTGCCATCTGCGAATAGAACGCGTCGTCATCCTCGTTGGGAAACGGCTCGTTCATTACGACGGTCGGCACAGACTGCGCCGCCGCTTTGGGCGCTTGAAGCGTTCCGTCTAGTGCGGCCGCCACGTTGTCGCAGACTCTGCCGAACTCGCGACGCGCGTTCGTCAAAAGTTCGGACCAACCGCTATGCCCGGTGAGGCTGCGGATCTCGGCAGGCGACCACTGGCTTGCATACCCTTCCTGATACGACCACAGAAGGTGCTGCATTTCAACGGTCGGCGTGACGGCGATCTCGCAAGCGCTGCGGATCGTGGCGACCAGCAACAGCGTCTGACCGAACTGCGCCAGCACTGCGCCGCGGTGTTGACCGAACGGTTGATGTTGAATCGCAGCGGTAAAGCCGGCCAGATCGACCAAAGACTTTTGAAGATCACGCGATGAGCAGTCGCCCAACGCAAAGGTGCGAACCCAGTTCGGGCCAGCGGGATAAAGACCAAACATGATGCACTCCGTTATGGTGGGCGGAATGCGGCCCCGGTAGGGATCGCTCCCCGCCAGGGTGAAAGAGGAAATGAGACTGCTAGAGACAGGGCCTGCCACTACTAATCGATGCGTCAAAGACGCGGTGAAACCTCTGTTTCGATAGCGACGATGACGGTCGGCTATCGGAACACGGCTTGCGTGTTCAGGCGAAGGAGCCTTGCTGGCCTCCCTTGCATGCGCGGCTACCTCACTTGCTAATTAAGCCGCGAACAAATCATCGTTGAGCCACGAAAGCTGATCTGCCGAAGCCGACTCGACGATTTCCACCGTCGCATCCGGCATGGGCAGTGCATCGTCGCCAACATCGCCATCCGGAGCTACGTGGGCCGTCACCGGCGCAGGCTCGAATATGCTCGACGATGCCTCAGCGTCGCTCAGTCGCGCCAGCACGCCAGCGGCGATTGACTCCGCGTCCCCCGTTTCCAACAACTGCAGCCGGTCAAGCAAGGGCGCCGGATCAACATCGGTGTGCTCACACCAGCGCTCGAGCTTTCGGTCAATCGACGTCTCGAGGCTGATGCCCTGCGCGCGTGACCGGACGACGGGAAGAATGCGAGCTTCGACTTTCAGCTCCGCCGCGTTGCCGAACAGCGCCGCGATCGCGTCGCGGTCCACTGACTGTTTGTGCTCTTCGTCGACCTGCCAACGAATACGAACGAACTTGTCGGTCGCATCCGCCGCCAGTTCCGCAAGGCGCTGCATGTCGGGCGGTCCGTCAAAGTCGATGCAGACCGTCTGCCGCGATGGCGTAACGATCAGATCGGCTCGCGCGTTTCCCACCTGCACGTCCCACATCAGGAAGCCTTTGTCGCCTTCTTCCCCGTAGTGGAATCGCCCGATGGATCCCGGATAGGCCACGACGCGGCCGGCGCGCTCCCACTGCTGCGCTTTATGGATGTGCCCAAGCATGAAGGCGTCGCATTCGGCTTCGAACAGGCTGCCCAGCGAGAACTCGTGATCGAAGCCCGCCATCGTGACGCCGTGCTCGGTCGTGCAACCGTTGACCGTGCCGTGCGACACGCCGACGGTACGTATCCCCGCCGCTCTGAGCTGCTGGTTGATGCGGCCAGCGGCGACCAGATAATTGCCGAGCACAGCTTCGAGGCCGGTACCGGCTTCCTTGGCACCCACCGCGGCCGCCAGTTGCCCCTTGTTGACCGTGGGCAAGCAGGTGAACACGACGTCAGCGCCAATCGCGAGAACCTCGCGAAGCTCCTCGTCCGAGAACACCGGACCGTCCGAGGGGTAAAACCGCCCCTCGTGAAGGCTCACCTGCTGCACGCGTTCCGCAACGTAGATCTGGTGCGTCGTCGCCATCAACTCGAAATTGCGCAGCGTGCCCGGAGGCTCATGCGAGAACGTGCCCTGCAGCATCAGGACCGGCATGCTGCCGCTCAGACCGTTAATGCGGCGAGCGAGGCGGTTCAACGACGGCGCGTGTGCGTCCAGACGATGGTCCGTCGCATCGCCTGAGATGACTGCGACGTCGGCGTGCGCCAGCACCGCGTGGTCGATGCCGAAACCGAAGCATCGGTCCGACTCTTCGATGTTGCCCGGCGCGTAGTGCAGGTCAGAAAAATGTGCGATCTTCAAATCGCCTCCTATAAATGAAAAAGGCCACCCGAAGGTAGCCAGTATTTGCGGATGCGCCGTTCGGGCGCACTAAGAAAGGGATTAAGTTGACAGCGTGTCGCGGACTTTCATCAATGCCTTGCCCAGGAGGTTCTGGCCACGCCACTTCGTCTTGTCCGTGATGTCCGGGTGATGTTCGCCCAGACCCACACCCCATATCGTGTCGTAGGGACTCGCCTCGACAAGCTCGGTCGGCGCCGTCGCGAGCAACAGCGTTCGCAAGCCGGGATGCTGCGCGAACTTCTCGCGGCATCCGACATAGACGATCGACTCGCGCTTCACCTTCCACATTTCGAGGTCGAAGCCTTTGACCTTGCGGCCGAGGGCTTTTTGTTCCTTCGGGAGATGTGTGGCGAGCACAGCCTGGGCGATGTCCTCGTCGCCGAACAGCTTGGCTTTTGAAAACATCATGAACTGCTCCACCGACCGAAAGTCAACGTCATGGAAGGTAAAGCGGCACGGATGCCAGTTGCTAAAAGCGTCCTCCGCGCCGAAAAACAGCGTGAAGTTACCGACTCTACGCATCGGAGACTCCTTCGCGTGAACAAGTAGATGGGCCGCCGAAGCGGACGGATTCGATGCGCAGGTTTGAGCGCGGTCGAAAACATTTGAGCAAGCGGTTCTTGCTGAAATGCTCTCATGCGCGAGCGAGAAAGGCTGTGCCACGGACAAAGGATGCCAGCCCCCGGAGGGGACTGGCCAAGGTTAGACGTAAGCAGCTTGTGCAATCGCGTCCTGAATTTCGACGTCAAGCGAGGCGGGATCGTCGAGCGCCGCTTTGAGGCGTGCGTTCATCGCATCCACATCAGCGATGCGCTCGATCCAGCCGCGACCGAAGGTCTGGTGCGCGTATTTGCGAAAGCCGTTCTGACGCTCCGGCTGACTAAGGCCCAGACGATGCAGCAGGTCGGACATACGGTGACGCTTGTCTTCCAGCGTCTCATCGGGGTCGGGGGAGTCGTCGTCATGACCAGCTGCGCCGTCGATGCCCGATGGCTCGCCATCGCCTGCCCGGTCGGCCTCAGATTGCTCCTGCTCGGGCTGAACGACCGGATCGCCAATCGACTGTAACGTCCCGTCTGACTCCAACAGGGCCACCGCACGACTGGCAGCATCGAGCGCCGGTTGAGCCTCGTCCGCGCCGTCCAACAGCGCGCCCAGGTCGATATCGGCATCGAGCACCGTCAGCATCTGCTTCTGACGTACGGCCTGGCCGTTGTCGTCAATCCGCGTGATGTCAAACTCTTTCTTCGAGAGCCAAAAGCGCGTGCCGGTGAGCCTGCCACGCGCCAATGCCACGGTCTGCATCGCCGAATACGCTTTCTGCAGCACGTAGATGGAGTTGGTCGGCAACTCGATCAGCCCAAGTCCCTTCACGTCCGGAACTGCAAACAAGAAGTTTGCGGTCAGGTTGCACTTGCGGTCCTGATACTGCGGACAGACGTGAGGATCACAGACGCCGTCGGGAATGTCGTCGTCTTGTCGGTGAACGACCAGTCGCCCACCGAAGGATCGCCGCGCCCGCTGTGCGCGTGCGTTACGCTCGACCGGTGCATACGTCTTGCAATAGCGTTTGCCGTCGCGGTCGTACTCCGAGAAGTACTGTCGCCCGGTTGTGGTGTACGCGGCCATCTGATTCGGCACAGTGCGCAGCCAGTCGTCGAAGGCGAACATGATCGGGAAGCGGTATAGCCGCAACCCGTGACCGCGATCTTCGCCATAAAGCCGAAGGATATCGTCGGCCGTGTCCGGATTCGAGAAATCCGAGCGTCTGCAGACGAAGTAGTCGACGTTGCGCGGAATGAGCGCGTTGCGCAGCTTCAGCGACGTTTCGAGCACCTTGCCGATGGCTTCGAACGACTCGCCCGCGGCCACCATGTCGTTATAGAGCTTGACTGCTTTGTCGTTGGCTTGGTGCGCCCGCGTAAGTACCTTGATACCGGGTCGAATCTTGCCGATCGTGGGCGGGCGAATAGCTCGTTCTTCAACGAGGCTGCGCGGCGCGTGATCGAACATCTGAACTACTGCATTCATGACGGTTTCCTCGCGAGAAAGAAGATGGCGTTGGTCCGCAGTGATTCGGCCTGAGATTGCATCTCTCGGGCTGCCGCACTGCCGCGACGTTCGCTGATATGGGAAATGAAGACAGAGCGCTCTGCGTCGCTGAACATCGCGACTCGAGCGACTTCGCACCGCTCACGCCAAACGGGGGACGTGGTGTCCGCCTGCTCGCGCTCGGTATTGATTTGATGCGTGATGGCCTCGGCGATACGCTGATTGAGGCGGTCGGGCAACAGCATGGAACAGCACCTCCGTTGAGAAATGTCCGGCCGCAGGAAGCGACAGACGAAAAAAAAGCCCGCTCCGGTGAGGGAGCGAGCTTCGTGAAATAGAAATAGAGACCTACGCGCCACGTCCCTTCCGGGGACGTGGCGAGCAGGGAGCGGCCGGCATAGCCGGTGGCGCTCGGTCAGAGAACGTAAAGTCGTTCTCGCGCAGCATGGTCACGCCGCGCAACAGCCCTTTTCGGAATTACTTCCGCCGCAGGAATCACGGATCAGCCAACTTCGATCGTTCTACCCAGATCAGGCTCTGGAGAGAGAACACCCGAAAACCCGGGTTCGAACGATGTACCGGCGCAAATGAATGCAGCACAGGGTACGAGTATCACGGCTGAAATTGGGGAGTGTGTAGCGAGCACACTCAGCACAAGGAAGATTTCCACACCGGTAGCTATCCGGTCGGCGCATGCCAACGCACGAGGCGGGCACGACTTGCAGAGAAAAGATGGACTCCGGGCTTGGAGTCGAGGTCGATGCGTCGGTGACGCGGGGAATGGAGTTGAGTATCCGGGTTAATGACGTACGCGTGTGCTCGAAAGCTCACGAAATTCATATAGCTTTCGCCCGTTCGACTCTTGCCTAATCAATGAAAATTATATGTGAGAGAGAACACAGACATACCGAAAATCCCATGGCCGTTATTGACCTAGAAGCGCCTGACGAAGACCCTAAGCAAACCGCTGCGCTCGGCAACGAGCGCGCTGCGCAGAGCGGGCTGCGTCCGTTGAACCGCCTGACGAACGACAGTCGTCTCGCTCGTATCAACGGCGACACGCTGGCAAAAACGGAACTGCCGTACTACTCATTGTTCGCGCGTGAATTTCTCCGCGCCGACTTCAACTTCGCCGCCGCAAAGATGACCGTTGCGCGCGGCGGCAAGCTGATCGCGATCGAGTCGGAGTTTCGAACTGCCGAGGCGTTCATGAAGAAGGCGCTCGCATGGGCAGGTAAGTTTCCAGGTCGACGTGCACCGACTCCGCCCGAGATGGTCACGCTTGAAATTAAGCACGCCATGTCCGGTCGTCTTGTGCGACTCCTCTCGATGTATGACCAGCTTTTCCTGAAGACGGTGGAAGCGCTGATGGCGAGAACCATGACGGCTCAAGTGCGCCAATCCGCACTGGAGGCTGCCGAGGCACGCATCAATCAAATCCCTTTCTTGTGCATGCCCGACAACGACCGCTTTGCGCCAGAAGGTGTGCTGCTTCCGGACTCGGATCGTACTCACTGACATCGGGTATGGCTGCCCTGCGCTTCGCGTTTGGCGCGCCGTGGGGCTGGACATGCTCGACCTAACAACGACGGGAGGACCCCGCATGGACTTACGCGAAATTCAACGACTGCATGCGCAGTTCGCACCTGACTCGATGACCATCGATCTGCCGCGGCAAATCGCTGCGCTCCCGGCGCCGACCGACCTGACGGCAGACGCCAAGACACCCACGCTCAGGCTGCGGCTTCCGAAGGCGGCGCCTGTCGCTCGACGAAGCGTTGTCGCAATTGCTATCGCCGCTGTCGTGGCTATGGCGGGAATGGGAGCCGCGTCGTTGTACAAGTCGGTGGGCGCGCCCTCCGCGCACGAAGTAAAGAAGACCGCCGCGCAGCCCCAATCCAACGGAAGCGAAAGGCCGGCAACGGAAAAACCGGCGACGCGCCCAATCGACGCCGAGCCGCCTCATCCGGTAGCGCTCGCTCCGATGCTGACGGGAAAAGACGTTGCTGCCGCTCCCCCAATCGGCCTGACGGCTGACCAGTTCAAGAATTCGCTGGGCACAACGGGCGGCCCAGCAGCGAGCGCGACCGCCAACAAATCCGCTCCTCCTCTCTCGAACGATGTGCAACGCGCGGCTGCCTCGCCTATTCATCAAGCGCGTCGCGAGGCAGAGCTGGCTAGTCAGGCTCCCACTCAACCAGTGGCGTCAGTGCCGGCCGCGCAAGCTGCGGCGCAGCCTGCCGCCGACGAACAAGCGTCGCAACAACACGCGGCACCGGCCCGTACGCACAACTACCGTCATCGCTCGCATTCGCGGGATGAGCAGGTAAGCGATGGCGACACGGGTTCGGCTGCAAGCAAGAAGTCAGCGCCTGCGAACCGCGGCGGGGCGAACGAAGTGCAAATGTTTTAAGGAATCGACACCATGAAAACCGAACTCAATATCACGCTTATTGCGCGCGGCTGCGCGATCTCCGGCGACATGGTCGTGGATCACGGCATTTCGTTCTTCGGCCTGCTCGACGGCGGCATCATCTCGACGCAGGGTCTGCTGCACATAGGCGAAGGCGGACTCGTAAAGGGCTCCGCGCAGGGCGAGCACGTTCGCATTGACGGGCGCGTCGACGGCGATGTGCACGCGCGGGGCTCGCTGGAAATCAACGGCCAAGTGTCGGGCGACATCTTCTACTCCGGCACGATCCGTCTTGGGCCGCGTGCGTCCTTGAACGGCACGCTCAAGCGCGTTGCCAGAATGCTGACGATCGAGGCAGATTCGACGCCGGACGAAGGGCCTATCGCCGGTCCGCGCCTGGATGACGTGAAAGGCCACGAACGCGCGGAATCAAATGTGACAGAGCTCTCCCGCGCAATGGCCTGAGTCTCTATGAGCCCCATGATGTGCCGATAACGGGTCAAAGTCTTAAGAACCCCGACCATGAAACCGATTGACCCGATCTTCGATTTCCTCACCGTGACGTGGGACGCGGCAGCGCAAGAAGCCGCGTTCGAAGGCCATTGCTTTTGCATGCTCGACACCGGGCGGCTTGTGAACAGTCAGGCAATGACGCTGGGCACTCCGCACTGGAACCGCCCGGCGTACAAGTCAGTCGTGACGTACAAACTGGCTATGCGTCAGAAAACTTAGGGTTTGACTGAATCCTCGTCTCCCGCACGCTCGACCGAGATGGATTGCCGCCCGCTTTTGAGCGGGCTTTTTTTTGCTGCGTATGGACGTCACGGGTCCACGTGAGGGTGAGTGACGACGGGTTAGCACCGCCCAACGAGTTGGTATATTTGCGCCCTGAAGCCCGGACGCATATAACGGCGCGATGCCTTCCACAGATGTGACAGCTCTGGTTGCCAGCGTCTGCACATCCCGACGCGCTTGCGCTCTTCGCGCAACGCATTCAGAAACTCGCTTTCGGGCGTCGGGGCGGCGTCGGGCATTGGTGGGACTCAGCAGGAAGTCTCCGACGTTCCCCTTGACCGCGTGGCCGACCTCGCCGCAATAGTGCTGGAGGGACGCTCTCCGGAGAGCGTCCCACTGCGGCTGGGCATCTCGTTAGTGTTTTGAATTTTAAGCGCAAAAAGGCTGTTACAAAATGAGCCGGATATTCACCCCCCCCTTAGTCGGCTCACTTTTCGTATTGTGAAAGCCTGTCGGGGCTGCCTTTGCGCGTGGTAGTTCCTAAATCAGCCGGTCGATTTGCTTAAATTTCGCCGGCTAGCGATACCCGGCAGATTCGGAGTTAAGCCGCGATAGCGCCCTGGTTAAGCTGCGCTTCGATCACAAATCGGGACTCGAAGTTTTTTGACGTTCCCGAGACCATTAACGATTCGCGAGCACGCGTCATGGCGACATAGAACAGCCGCCGCTCTTCTGGCTCGGTCGATTTCGGGTCTGGGACGATCGTCTCCTCGCTGCGGGCAATCCAGACGTGATCCCATTCCAGCCCTTTGGAGCTGTGCATTGTCGTGAGAATCAGAGAGCCCGGTGTCGGCTCATTGTTGTCTTGGCGCAAAAACAGCAGCCGCTCTGCGAAACTGCCGGACAGGCGCGACAAGACGTCGTTCGTCGCCTGAATTGCGCGGATTGCGGAATCCTTCTTCGCGTACTTCAACATCCACTCGGCGACGCCCGAGAGCGTCAGCGAATAGAACTTGCGATCGCACAGGCTTTGCCATTCAGCGAGCCGCTTCATAAACTCGCGATAGTTCGTCGCGACGTCCTCGGGCAGCCCGAGATCAACCAACTCCGCCCGCCCCTTCTGCGTCAGTTCCGCACCCATGTCCGCGTGGAGGGCGCGTAGCTGTTGGGCGGTAAGTCCAAGGTGCGCCAAGACCGCATCGAGGCCGGTGTCTTTGATTCGCTCCACGATTTCAAGCAGATTGCACATCAGCGCACCCTCCGGGCGGCTCAGGACGGACGCGCCCGATGCCCGGTAGTACTTGATGCCATGCGAGCGGCAGACTGCCTCAAGGGGGTCTAGTATGCGGTTGGTACGCGCCAGGATCGCGCACGACTGCCCTTTCGCGAGCAAGGGACCGAGCACCTCGACCGCCGCCGTTGCCTCCTCGTACTCGTCTGGATGGCGGGACGTTTGCACAGTACCGCCCGAGCCCTTTTCCGCACGCAGCACTTTTGCGATGCGGTCGGCGTTATTCCGAATCACCCGGTCCGCTGCGCCCAGAATCTCTGCACGGCACCGGTAGTTGCTGCCCAAGACAACGGGCTTTGCGGCGAACGACTGGATGAACGACTCCATGCCCCGATAGCCCAGCGCCTCGCGGAACGCGTAGATGCTCTGGTCGTCGTCGCCCACGACCGTCACAATCGAACCGGCCTTCGCATGAAGCTCGATCCACCGGTACTGCAGCGGGTCGGTATCCTGAAACTCGTCAACGAGGAGATAGGTGAACGCGTATGGGGCAATGGTGCCTTGCTCCATCCCCTCCACAGCGAGGCGCAGCATGTCCTGAAAATCAATCTTGCCGTTACGCGCAAGCGCGTCCTGATAGGCGTGATAAAGCTCGCCGTCGGCAGTGTCCGGATCGCACCGCCCAAAATTGGTCTTGATCTTCTCGATCGTTGGAATGACGTCTTCTGCCTTCCCGTCGCGCCCGAGTTCCTGCATCACGCGGATGAGGAGGCCAAGCCGGTCGCCATCGGAGGCGATATCAAGCGCCCGCGCGCCGGGGCGTTTCAGTTGCTTGAAAGCGAGGGAATGGAAGGTACCGGCGATCAAGCGCTTCTTCGCCGACTCGCCGGCGGCAACCAGGATGCGCTCGCGCAATTCCAGCGCGGCGTCCTTCGAGAAAGTGACCGCGCCGACCGTCGCGGCGCTGTCTTGTAGCAGCAGGGCCGCTTTCGTGGCGATGGTTTTCGTCTTGCCTGCGCCCGGGCAGGCGATCGCCACGCAATGCTGGCGCAACTGGGCGACTTCCCGTTGCTGGGGATTGAGTTCGTCCAGCATCGCGCCCTCCTTAGTTGCCGCGGACCGTCGTCATCAGCTTCAGGTGCGTCATGTACCCGCGAATGCCAAGCGGGTTGAAGCGTTTAAGGAAGTTGACGGCTTCGTCGTCCACGTCGGACTGATCGCGAATGCCGTTCCACACCATGAAGTCGAAGTGATCCATCGCCCGGTCGAACTTCATGATGACGCCCAGCACGCGCATCGAAAAGCGCGAATACGCTTCGACTTCGATGTCCATCGCGGGCATCGGGATCGTCGGCTCGAACACGAATTCCTTGTTGGCCCGAAGCTCCGCTTCCTTTTGCTGGCGGAAGCCTTCGGCCACGCGCAGTTGCTCGTCAACGTAGCTCTCGATACCCCCGAGCAGCTTTTCGAGCGCGCTGTTGACCACGTCCTTGTCGTTCTCGCCGAAGGTCGAGCGGCCGAAACGCTGCATGTTGATGCTCATGCGGTTGATGTACGGCCACCACTGCTCGAACAGCGGCTTCAGGCGCGTATGGTTCAGACGCACGCGGGCGGTCACGACTGCCGCGCCCGAAAGCTGGCGGTCGAGCAACTGACGACCGATTTCACGGCGGCGCTTGATGATTGAGATACGCTCAGCGGCAGGCAGATCGCGGAACAGCTTGCGCGTCTTGGCGACTTCCGCCCGCTTCATGTCGGCGTCGTCGGTGGAAATCACGCCTTCCTTCTGGAGGCGGTCCGCATCGGCCTCCATCTGCGTCAACTCGCGCTCAAGCTCGCCGTCGTCCGCGCCGTCGGTCGTGAGCGGCGCCTCGGCCGTACCTTGTTCAAGTGCGCTCAGCGCGACCTTCTCTTCACTGCCGGGTTCGACAACCGTGCTCATTCGCCGTTTCTCCTGTCTGGACCGCATCGGTCCCGTTTCATCGTTGGGGATCAGGCAAGCAAAGCGCGTTGCCCATACTCAACATTGTTGCGGCGGTGGCAGCGTGAGAAAGCTCGAAACGGTGGCTATTTAGAGCGCCTTTCACCGAATTATCGGCGCGCTCTAGGCTGGAAGCGGAGACGAAGGCGGAAAAGACAAAGGCAACGCTATCCGGGTAGCGTTGCCTGAGGGGAACAGAGCAATTTTTTTGTCGAACAGCTAACGAGTCGCGCGACGTTTTTCCCTATCTCGACGACTGGAAGGACTCGGCAGCTTTCCACAGGAGACCTCCGAGGAGCGCAGCGACGGCGACCCAGTAGCCAACCAGGACCGGCAACGGGACCACCAGCACCGCGAACAGCGTTCCAGTGACAAGCAGCAGTCCATGGCCTGCCAGATGGAAAGATAAGGGACTCACAAAGCCCGCAGCCGACGCTTTGATCTTCCTGCGCGCCGCACCGTCAATGAACATGCCGACGGCGAAAAGAAGTGTTCCAACGATCCACATCTTCATCACCATCGCACGGAAGAGCATGCGGTACACCAGCAGCCAGAAGTTCTCGGTCCAGGTATGGGCGAACGATGAGAACCCGCCGTCGTCCAAGCCGCCTACCTTTCCAGAGGCATTCAGCGTACGGTGCAGCAGCCCGCTATCGACAAACGCACGGCGGAACTCGTTGTTGGCACTGCGCATCGCGCGGTCGACCCGGTCCTGCCCGACTGACTCAACGAGAGAATGTGTTTCCGCTTCCGGCACCTCGAATAGCTTACGCTCCGGGATCGCCGGCATCACCGCGATGGCTAGCACCGGCACGAGCAGAAACCACACCTTGATGTGCGAACCGAACCGGCTAGCCATGTAACACCTTGACTAGCATGAGGGCGGGCACCGCGACGATTGCCATCAGTCCGCCCCAAAACAGCGCCGGGCGGAATTCGGCGATTGTTGCCAACGCGTAGCACCGCGCCCCCGCGCCGTAAGTAAATTCCTCGGGCACGGCTGCGTTCACATCGCCGTCGAAGGCGGCGGCAGTGTCACGCGCCCGCTGAGCCGTGCGCGGCTCAACTCCCGACAGCTTCGCTATGATCGTAACGGTGAGCGACATCGTATTCCTCGAAGTAACGGCGGAAGGCTTCTCCTTGAAGCACGCGTGCGGCGAGCTGAAACGCGGCGGTGCGCTCAGTGATCTCGTCCGGGCAACGCTCATCGACCATCTCGAACTGGTACTCGAAGTGGCGCGCTTCGAACGCGGGAATTGCCTCGACCATCGGACACCACACCGACACCTTGTCGCCAAACCGCGCGACAAGCCGGCGAGCGTATAAGGCTTTCGATGGCTCGAATAGACCTTGCATGAAGGCGATATGCTGGTCGCCCGTGCGCTTCGCGCGCCGGAAGCCATCAAGCGCCGACTCAATCATCTCCGCGGCCAGCGGCCCTTTGTCTCCCATAAACCGCTCCCCGATGAAGTCGGCCACACGCGAGCACGCAAGCTCCAGCTCCGGTGCGACGTTGAAGACCGCAACCAGCCTGTGCGAGAGCTTGTGATCGCGAATGATGTTTTTATATGCAGCGGACATAACTTGTGTTTTAGCCTTCGATGATAGGAATTCGACCCTGATACACGGCACCGCCAGAGATGCGCATGAAGTACTGCAGATTCGGCAGACTGTGGAGCAGCTTCACGGGAATGAGCGGCACCTTCTCCAACTGAATGGAACGGGACTGCGAGCCACTGAATTCGAGCGCATGCGCCTCGGTCGTGGTATTGGTGCTGTTGGACACGTTCACCACGCGGATCGCAGTCTCTCCAACCTTGTCCGAGAACCACTTTGCTGTATCCGAGTCCTCTAGTCTAAGCACCACCTGATTGTTGAGGTTACCCAAAACCTGCAGCATTTTCGCTGCGTTTCCGAGTTTCGCCTCGAGGTCGGCGCGCGCCTGGAATGCGACGAACGCCTTGAACCCTGCTCCGCGTCCCTTGTTCAGGATTTGGATTACTTGCTCATTGATGGCCTCAGCGATCTCGTCGATGATGAGCACGACATCAGGCTTCTCTGCGTAGAAGTTGTAGATCGCGCCGCAGACGGCGGCGACGTCCGACAACGCCATGGACGCGATTGCCTTCTGGACGATGTTGTTCGACAGCGAGTCGAGTCCCATGTACAAGACCGCCTTCTGCTTGATGATCTTGTCGATGTCCCATATCTCGCGCTCATCCTCGAAGTCGTCCGCTTTCGGCGCGAGCATGAGGCCGGTTTCCCCGGTCGCCAGCATTTGTAGCAGCGGCAACGCGGACGCGATGATCTTCATGTAATGCTCGCGGTCGTGGGTGTGCGTGGCGATCAATCCATCGATCGTCTCGTGCCCCCGGTCGTGAGCGGCGAATCGGTCGAGATATAGCTTGACCATCCCGTCAATCAACGAAACGTCGTTGCGGCGCTGCGCGTCTTTTACCGTCGCGGTGACGGTCAGTTCTTCCCAATCGGTCAGGCCGTTCTCGATGAAGAATCGTCGCAGCCCACGGTCGAGCAGATTTCCAATGCCTGACTGTGCGTATTTCAGGATCGAGCGCAAGTTGGGCTTGTCGCCGACATACAGTTCGCCTTTCACCGCGCGGTCGATGAAGAGGAACGCGAAGTCACGGAACTGGCCTTCTTCCATCAACTGCGCGATGCGCGACGGGATTTCCGACGGCTGCGACCAGTTCTCGAGCGGGTTCAGGCGGATCGACTCATGCGGCTTCGCCTGATTGAAGTACAGGAACTTGCGCCCGGTGCGCGCACACTCCTTCTCTACGCGCTTCTTCCACTCGTCGTCGTTCTTGGGGTCGACGATGATCAGGACGTCTTTTGGGTTGTGGATCACCTGCGTGGAGATGACTTCGTAGGTGCGGGTCTTTCCCGCGCCAGTCGTGCCCGCCACCAGCGTGTGCCCGCCCATCGCCTTATAGTGAAACGGCACCTCGACCTTCTTCTGCTCCATACCGTGGATCCAGGACGATCCCTGCGGCATGCGATCGCGAATGCTGTCGCGCGGACCAAATAGCCGCTCGATGCGTTCCTCAACGGTCCGGCCAATCTCGGTTTTCGGCAACCACTTCGGCAACGACGGAATGTCGGTTACGGGCATCCGCAGGATTTCGTGGGCAATCTGCGTATGCTTCTGCGTCCACTCGTACCCGATGCCCAGATACATCGAGTCCGCTCTTTTCCGCATCGCGTTCTGCGTAGCAAGAAGCTTTTCGATGCGAATCTTGCTCAGCCATTTCGTTGAGATGGCCATGCGAAAGCTCAGTGCCTTCCATATCTGGAGCGCACGGATCGCGAGGAGCGCCGCACCGACTAACGCGAATGCCCATCCGTACGGCATTCCAGAGATCAGAATGCCAACGATGACGATGGGCCAAACGAGAAACGGACGAAACTCGTAGATCGGACGGAAGTGATTGACGTAGTTCATTTCGCGGGTCGCTCCACGATGAGACGGCCGGCGCGCTCGACAATGCAGATGTCATTGCCGTGTGCGCGCATGAGCAGGCTGCGCTTCTTGAGTTGTTCGACGAGCGTATCGCTCGTGATGCCGTAGCCACCGACGAGCCGCTTCTGAACGGCCAGCCCCTTCTCTTCCCACGTCACATTCGCCTTTCCCGTCGCCACGTCTCCAGCAAGGGCTTTGAAAAATTCTTTCAGCATTGCAGCGCCCGGCC
The DNA here is from genome assembly GCF_023631105.1 of Caballeronia sp. AZ10_KS36. Classification (NCBI taxonomy): domain Bacteria; kingdom Pseudomonadati; phylum Pseudomonadota; class Betaproteobacteria; order Burkholderiales; family Burkholderiaceae; genus Caballeronia; species Caballeronia sp. AZ10_KS36. Next base: position 52,366 of record NZ_JALQDQ010000045.1, read on the forward strand.
CCAGGAGTTCAGTCAACTCTTCGTCGGAAGGCCCAACCCTGTTCGCATTGGACCGTGCGGGGCGGGCTGCCGCAGGGTCGACCGGTGCCGGGCGCGGCGCAGGCGCGCTCGCGCCGGTCGAGGGCTCAGCCGCGACCGCGCTAGCGGCCTGTGCTTCGCTGCGCTCCAACGCATCGAGCAACGACTGAGAGAATTTCGGCGCGGAGGCGGCCTCCTGCTGCTGCGCCGCCGCCGTTGCTCCAACAACGGCAGGTTGCGGGTCGGGAGTATTCGTCGACGACCCCGGCGCCGCGCCCCCGTACGGCGCACCGGGACTCGCCGGCGGCTGCCCCGCGTGCACGGCCGAATCGGCGGTCGCGGGGGCGGGCGCCGCGACGAACTGCGGCTCAAGCGCGAGCGCGACGTGCACGGCTGAGGGAACGTCGTACATCACGGGCGCAAAGACGGCGCGTTGCGCCTTGCGCTCGAAGTCCACCGCAACATCCATGGCCTGCCGCACCACCTTGTGGACGAGGGGTTCAAACCCCTGCGGGCTGCGCTCCGGATTGATTGCGTTGAAGAGGTCGTCGAGCACCGTGGTATCGAACCCGGAAAGCAGCTCGGGCATGATGACGGTCTGGGCAAACATGGCAGTGCGCATGCGCTCATTCTTCAGTGGCGTCACACGCCGCTCAACGGCGAACTGACCGGTTCCGATCCACGTGCCGAAGGCTCCGTGCGCCGCCGGATTCCACTTCGTGCGGTCCGAGAGCCGCACCATCTCAAAGTGACGAAACGGCTCATCAAGCAGCGAACAGGCAGCAGCCAAGAAGACGGCGTAGTTGTATTGCGGCTCCAGTCGCCGACGCTTATCTGACGTGAGGTCAGCCGCGAACTTCTGCCCGCCCGCGAGCCGCATCGCATAAAAGGTCGATTCGATCGTTGCGCGGAATGCACCGCCCGGCTCGCAATGCAGCTCGGGCGTGAGCGGCATCGACGAAAACCAGCTAGCACAGCGACGCAGCACAGACACCCACTTGCGTGCGAACTCCGTTTCCGTGCTTTCATTGGCGCACTGTCGAACCAATTCGATTCGCTTTTGGTGCGTGGCGAAAAGGTTTTCGATCGCAACGGCTTCGTGAGCGATTGTCATGGGATGAACTTGCTCGCCAGCTTAAGGGCACCGGTACCGGTTGCCGTCGCACCGCCACCGAAGATCGTTGCGAGCTTCGGAATCTCGAAGGACAGCAGCAGCACGAACACCGCCAGGTCGAAGACATACGCCCCGTTGACGGTGGTAGAGCCGCCCACGTGCGTCGCCTTGCTTACCGCGTCTGAGATGGACGTCCCGACAAGCTTTATCAGGACGGCCACCACAACGGTGTACATCCCCGCGCTGATCATCCAATCGAGCCACTTCTTGAAATAGCTGCGCGTGTACGACGAGAAGCCGAGCGCAATCGCAATCGGGCCAAGGACGATACCGACGGCGGCCTGAATTTGGCCAATCGCGGTGTAATAAACGAAGATGATCGAGGCGAGAACCATGACCAACCCCGCCAAGGCAAGAACGATGACATCGGTCAACAGCGCAGGAATGTCCCACAGCTTGACCGTCTTTAGCTTCGCCGTTAGCGCGTCGATGATGGTCCCCGCTAGAGAGGCCATCTGGGAGCCGACCGACCCGTTGTCGGAATTGCTGATATGTGCCGCCAACTGCTCAAACCACGTCCAAAAGCCAGCCGCCGACGACGTGTAGCCAAGGTACAAAGCGACGAAGATGCCGAGGATCGCCACTTCCTCGAACAGGTCGACCCACGCGGAAATCGGATGGTGCGTCCCGGCGAACCTCACTCCGACGAGAACTAGCGAGATCACCCCCAGGCCCCACGCGAACTTGTTGGCCTCGCTCATCACGCCCGAACTCGCATCCACTGCCGTCGTGACGACGTTGCCGAGCAGAACATGGATCTGCTGTGCGGCGCTGCTTGCCCCCTTGCTAAAGTCGCCCGCCTGGCTTGCCAGAAGTGCAGCCGAGCTAGTCGACGACGCCGGCACCGCGGGAGCCGCTTGTGCCATTGCGCGACTAGCAGTGAAGCCGATGCAGCAGATCACCGCCAGAAAGACGAGGAGTGACCTTAAAAGCGACATTGCTGAGCGCACCATCATTGCCCCAGCACCTTCGAAGAGCCGATCTGCGCGTCGAAAGCAGCACGCTCCCGGTCCTGTTGCGCCTTGAGCGCCGCCTGACTTGCATTGTTCGCCTGCTGGTCGGCGACCGTCGCCGAATCCTTGACCGCGTCGCTGCGCTGCTTTGCCGCCATCATCGTCAGAAGGTCGCTGTTCTGGCTGGAGATGATGTCGAGCATGTGCGTGGTCAGTTGAGCAGTTGCCTGCATCGTCGGCGACATATTCAGTTGGTCTTGAATTTCCTGACGGCGTTTCGCCAGCGTGCTGACGTGCGAGATCACGTCGTTGCCCTGCTGGAAGAGTTGCTTGGCCGTCCTGTCGTTGTTTTGAAGCAGCGTGTTTTGGTCGGTGAACCACTGTTCCGGCGTCTTGCCGGACTGAGTGATAAGCGCCTGGACTTTGCTTGCGTATTCCGCGTTGTTTTGCAGCCCACCGTACAGGTCCTTCAGCGCATCCGTGTATTTGGACAAGCTCGTAATGTCGCTGGTGATGCTATTGAACTGCGCCAGCATCGCTGCAGGATTCAGGTTGGTCGCCTGCTTCAACTGGTTGAGCATCATCTGGTACTGATAGACGAGGTTCGAATCCTGATAGACCTCACCCTTCACGGCGGCCGCCGCGGTCATCGTGTTCTGAATGAAGTTGGACGCGTCGAACACGGGCATGTTCGCGTTGGCGTGTTGCACGAATCCCAGCGTCAGAACGCCGGTGGCTGCGACGCAGCGGAGGAGTTTTTTCATCATGGCGATACCTTTATCTAATGCGTTCAAGCGTTGACGAGCACGTCGCGCACGTAGTCCTCCCGCCATTGCGGGCTGCCTGACTTCACGTGCTTGTCGAGGAGCGCCTGCGCGCGACCGTCCGAGCGCAGGTAGGCAAGTGCCTCCTTCGGGAACTGCGCCTGCAGCATGCGGCTCTGCTTGGCCGTCACCCACAGGTAGTCGCGGTTGGGCACCGCGTCGGAAATCATCTTGATCTGGTGCTGCGTCAGACCGAACACGTCGCTGTACAACCCTTGGTTGTTGATCGCGTCGCTGTTCGGCAGGTAGATGATGTTCGGGATGTTCTCTTTCAGGATCTCGAAGTTGGGCACGCGAGCCAACTGGCCAAGCGACTGCGTGGCCATCAGCAGCGCCGCGTTAAGCTTTCGGATCGTCACCGCCCAGATTTCGAGGCGCGCGTAGAACTTCGGGTAGGTGAAGAAGAAACCCGCCTCTTCGATCTCGATCACCGTGTAGCGCTTGCCGTCGAGGATCTGCGCGATCCGGTAGAACGCGTAGTCCATGAACAAGGCGGCGGCGACCGGGAAGTTCTGGAACAGGTCGCCCATCTCGATCGACAGGTCGTCCGAGATAGCGAAGCCGTCTTCGGCGTGGTCGAAGAACTTGCCGTTCTTGTTGCCCTCTGTCCACACCTGAAGGCGCTCGCGCAAATCGGCCGGCAGCAGCGTGATCAGGCCCGAGAGACGCCACTTCTCAGGCGGAAAGCCGAGCGCCAGCGTCCGGATGCGCTCGTAAATCTCGGTCTGCTGCTGCGGCGTGCAGGTATAGTCTTCGCCCTCGATGGCGAGTTGCACCCAGTCCGCGACGTACGACCAGTGCTTTTCCTCGCCGATGAGCGAGAGCGGATTGACCGAGGTTGCGGCCTCAAAACGCCCGGTCGCATCGATGAACCGGCCACCAGCGAGCAACGTGGGAATGCGCGTCGAGCGGTCTTTGTCGAAACGGATGCGCCGTGCGCCGTGGCGCCCGGTCTGCGTCATCAGGTAGTTCAGGAACACCGACTTACCCGCACCGATTGGGCCGACGACCAGCGTGTGCGCCTTGCCGCCGGGATGATGCAGGTCGAAATACTGGAGCGTGCGATGGCGGGTCGGCAGGCACGTGAGCGGGCCGGTTTTCGTACCGGACTGCTGCGTCAGCCATTCATTGACCTTCGAACCCTCGCCCACGCTGCAGAGCGGCGCGATGTCGGAGACGGCAGGCGTCTCAACGAACTGCAGGCGCTTCTGCTGGTCCCAGCGGCCCGGCAGCGTCGCGCTCCACGAGGCGAACAGGTTCGTCCTTTCGAGGATCACGCCAAAGCCCGCGTTGCCGATGACGCCGACCACCTGACGCGTCGCGTCCTCGCACTCCTCAGGCGTGCCCCCATAGACGACCACCGAAATATTAGCGAAGCCGTACTGTTGACCCTCGGCGTCGAGCTTCGCGAGCGCGTCGCCGGCTTCCTTCGCAAGGATCTCGCGACCTTCGTCGTTTTTCTGCTCTTCCTTCGTTGCCCACTGCTTCAGGATCGCGACCGGATTGAAGGCCGCGACCTTATAAAAGCCGCGTATCTTCTTGATGTACGCGCTCGCCCGCGAAGTGTCGAGGAACCGGAACATCACACAGACGTCCAGTTCCGCGTCCACCTGGGAGAGCACGTCGAGCGCCGCTTCTTGAAAGCCCATCCATTCCTTGATGCCGATGACGCGGGCGTACACCTTGCCGTGCGCCGATTCGAACATCAGCTCGGTCGCGCCGATGGTCACTTCCGTTTCGGTCAAATGCGTATCAAGCATCGTGACCGGGTAGCGCACGCGGCGTTTCGGCGTCGACGGATTCGCTCGCTGATGCAGGAACGAGAGCACGTTTTGAAGCTGAAGCCGCTTCATCTTCAGGCGCGTAACGCCGCCGACAAAGCCGTCGATCACGGACTCAAACCGCTTAATCTCGTTCTGGATCTTCGTCAGGTCAAAGGCGAAGGCGCTGCGCGCGAGAATCGTGTCTTTCGCGGCTTCAAACATCGCGACGGCGAGATTCTTGCCGCCGACCGTCATGTGATAGCTGATCTTGTCGAAGATCCGCGAAATGCCGGTCTCGGGCGTGAAAGCGAGCGCCAGCGAATGCGAATTCTTGAAGTATCTGCCGCTGCCGATGATCGCCTGATTGATCGCGTCGACGCGCGCATCGGCCTCCGACGCGAACGTGCCTTCCATGCCGCCGCGCACGCGCCGGTGTGACATCCGCCACCACGCGGTTACCCGGTGGTCGAAGTTCCGGCATGCATGGTCCAGGTTGTCGCGCGCGGCCGTAATGTCACCGGGATTCGGCGAATCCGCGTCGATCCCTTCGAACTCGAACACAGTCAGGAGCGACCCGTCCTTGTTGAGCACCAGTTCGGGCGTGACCATCGTGGCCCACGGCGCGATTTCTTGCACCGCGCGCTTGGTGAACATCATCTTCAGCATGGAAGGTCCTGATCAAACCCATACGGGCGCTTGAAGCGCGCGCTAAAACGGCTGCTCGGCCCCGGCTCATAGACGTCCGGGTAGCGGTTGTACACCAGCATCACGATTCGCCACCACGGGTCAGTCGAGCTTTTCCAGCGCAAGAACACATGCACCACCACGCCGACAAGGAGAAACCCCGGCGTCCAGCTCGTGTAGGTGAGCAGCGCCGTCATCGTCCCGTTGAAAATGGCGAGTCCCCGGTCTGCCCCGCCCATCTGGCGCGGCAGCGAAAGGCCCCGACTAACCTTGTGTTGACGCATATCAGCAGGCGTTGGCCATGTGGAAGTGGCTCTGCATGATCGGAACGGCCACCGAGGCGATACCGAGGCCGACGAGCACCACCGAGAAGGTCTTCGCGATGTTGCTTTCCGAATTGGCCACCGCGACGCCGCCCAACGTGATGAGCACGATGCCGATGCCGTAGAGGTACGGGCCGCTGATCAGGTTGCTGATCGTGCAGATGATGTCGGTGAGGCCCGTCAGGTTCGAAAAATCGCCCGCAGCCATTGCCGCAACCGACACGACGCTCAAAAGTGCGCCGACCAGCATGGACTTGCCCGGACGCAGACGCTTTGCCACCGTCGCGGCTCTGTTGAGTACCTTCTTGCCCTTCATTTGATGCTCCCGTTAAAAAACGCGTTGTAGGTCGTAATCGTTGTTTTTGAATCCCCTAATTTCGAGGATTTCGGAGACGTGCCGCATCTCGCCTGTGCGCTTGAAATGCACGACGTAGTTGAAGCAGTCAGCGATGTTTTTGCGCATGTCTTCCAGCTCCCACCGCGATCCGGTCGGGATGCCGAGCATGGCGAGCGATTCGAGGCGGCTCAGCGCCGTGCGCCCGTTGTTTGCGTGGATCGATGCGAGGCCGCCGTCGTGGCCAGTGTTCAGTGCCTGCAGCAGGTCATATGCTTCGCCGCCCCGGACTTCACCAACGATGATGCGGTCGGGGCGAAAGCGCAGGCACAGCGCAACGAGCAGCTGTGTCGTCACGTTCGTGTCGGCATTGGAGAGCAGCCGCACGCGGTTGGGCACGTGCAGCTTCAGTTCCATCGTGTCCTCGATGGAGATCACCCGTTGGTCGGACGGGATCTGCTCAATCAGCGCGTTGAGGAACGTCGTCTTGCCTGCGGACGTGCCGCCGGCGACGAGGACGTTCTTGCGTGACTGCACGAGCGCGACGAGCGCGCGCATGAGCGCCTCGTCCTCGATGCCTTCCTCAAAGTGAATGGCTTCCGCGAACTCCGGCCGAGCATTCGCCGCAGAAAACGCCCCCATGCTCACGTAGTCCGAAAGCGTCAGCTTCGACTCCCGATGCTTCCGGATGCTCAGCGCGTGCCCGTCGATCGACGTCGGACTCATGACCGCTGCGATACGCAGGTTTTGATGGCCCGCGTTGATGATGCCTTTGTCGCTTCCCGCCTTCGCCGACTTCTCGACGGACGAGGCGAGGGAATGAATTGCGCCTTCAAGCTGTTCCGGGCGCAGGTCGACGTTCTCCCGCGTCATCACGCCCCGACGCTCCACCCAGACGTTGCGGTAGTCATTGATCATGATTTCCGCGAGGTCAGGCGCATCGAGCAGCTCGCGCAGCGGCGAGAGCGCATGGAAAAACATGCGCACGGCTTCAGCTTCCAGCGGACGCAGCTTCAGGAGTGGGTTATCGACAGACTCGGACATGCGATGCTTTGTGGGCTATCTAACATGTCGGCTATTGTTGGCGTTGGCAAACGCGCGCAGGCATCGAAAGAGGCGTCAAATTAAGCAGCTTTCTCCGCGACTGCAGAGATATCTTCGGGGGCTGTTACGAAAAGGACCCGCCGATTCTTTCGCTGAGGGCGTCGACCAACGCTCTCCGGAGAGCGTCCCACTGCACTTCTCAATTACGTTACGTCACTGAATTTAAAGCAAAAAAGGCGTGTTACAAAATGAGCCGGATATTCACACCCCCCTTAGTCGGCTCACCTTTCGCATTGTGAGACGTTGCGGTTGACTGGCGTTACCGATCCGGCTTGCTATATTTAACCTTTCCGCCATTAGTCCTCGGCGATGCGCGTTGGAAAACCAGTCAAGCCTCTTCCTCACCCCAACTGCGACTACTGCGGCACGCCCGCGACGCTCGTGCACGCCGGTAACGACGCCTACCCCTATCGCGACGATCACGGTCCGTTGTGGCTTTGCGCGGACTGCCAGGCGTGGGCCGGCGTTTTTCCGCGCAGCACCCGCCACGTACCGCTAGGCCGTCTCGCTGACGCCCGGCTGCGCGACCTAAAGGCGAAGCTCCATGCGGCGCTCGAACCGTTGGTTGCCGCGAAGGTCCGGCGCGATGGCTGCAATGTGTTTGAGGCGCGCGCCAAAGCAATGAAATGGCTGGCGGCCGAAATCGGGGCGGATGCGGAGAAGTGCTCGATCCATACGCTCGGCGCGGACCAATGCGAGCGTGCGATCGCTGTCGTTGAGGGTTTCCAGCGCGCTCGCACCGCTAGCCCTTCAGAACCGGCGTCGGAAGATCGTTAACACTGACAGCCAATCAAACGTTTGCTATGTCTCGCACCCTTCCGTTCCAGCGCTCCTCTCAGGCCGCCCGCGCGCGCCTTAACAAAGCGCAACTGCTCCCGATCCCGCGTTCCGTTGCCGATGAGCTCGCGCTTTGTGCCCACCTGTCATTGGAAGCCATCCGCGGCGACTGTGACCATATCGGCCCGGCGCAGCACATCACAGAAGTCGTTTTGCTCGGCAAGTTCCTCAGCGAGGCGGGTCACGGCGAGTTTTCTCACGAATCGCTGCTGGCGGCCGACCGAGCAATGGCTGAAGTGTTCGAAGGCGGCAGGCAAACCGGAACGTGGGGTGTCGCCTCCGACGCCGCCTTTGCGCTGCTGGCTGCGATCGTCAGCATGTACGATCGTCAACTCCATAGCGCGACGCTCGGCGCGCTAACCACCGCAAGCGACCGTTTGGAAAGGTTCAAAGGCGGCGAGGCTTACCAGCCGCTGCAGAAACGCCGCGCGTGAAACTCGCGCGCAGAAAAAAAGCCCGGCAATTTGCCGGGCTTTCGTTTTTCAGGGAATGCCCGGCCAAAGCCGGGGACTAGCAGATCACCTCCATCGTCTCGCCAAACGGCGCCTTGCGAGCGCGCGTCAAAGGCGTGGTCGATGCCCACAGCACCGGATAGTGCGGCGCGACGGTCGGAAAGCGCCCCACCATATCTGTCAGGTAGACCAGAAAGGCGGGGGTCATGTCGTCTTGCGCGACCCGGTTGAACGGATCGACGAACGCCGTCCCGCCACCACCACGCACGGGCTTGATCTCCGGCGAGTCGCCTCGCTCGAAGATCTGCACCTGCGTGACGCGCGTGTCGCAATCCATCACGATCAAGCGCGCGGGCTTCAGCGAGTGGAAAACCGCAAGGATCTCCGCGTCGAACTGAGCCTGCGTCTCGTCGAACACCGAACCGCTGGAGTCACGCACGAAGACCGCGTCGCCGATCGCCGGTGTATGCAGCGCGGGCAGATAGAACCCGAGATGCAGATACCGGCGGTTAGGCGTCGCGAAGCTGTAGTCCGACGGTGACGACTGCTGCGCGAAGCGATGCAGCACCGCGCGCCAGTCCACCACAGGCCGAACCGCTTCCCCGGCCATCGCCTGCAGATCGCCGGGGAGCTTGCCGCGCATCGCGGCCGCTTTCGCGGCTTGCGTGACGGCAACCTTCCACTCCGCCTCCTTTACCGGCTTGTCCGGACCTTTGTAGGGCCGCACTTCGCCAAAAGAGCCGGGTTTCGCTGGCTGATCGGCGGGCGACTGTCCCGGAGCCGTGCCGTTCTGGCCACCAGGCTTCGGAGCCTGCCCGCCGTTCGGCTGCTGCTGGTCTTGCTGACCCGGCTGAGGCTGCTGCGGCTGCGGCTGCTGCGGCTGCTGCCCGTTCTGAGGCTGCTGGTTCTGCGGTTGTTGCTGATTCGGCTGCGGACGCTGTTGTTGCTTTTCCTTCGCCTCCTGCGTCAGCAAACCGTAGATCTCCTCGGCCGACTTGCCCGTATAGCGCGGATCGACGAGCGCCCCTTTCGGCAGAACCATGCCCGACGACAGCACGATCGGGTTGATCGCGTAGTCGCAGGCATCATTCCATCGATCGGGATCGCGCGCGCCCTGCCGCCAGCAGTGACCATTGGCCACGTGGAGCACTTCGTGGGCGACAACACCTCTGACTTCGAGGTCGCTGAGCGTTTCCATATACGTCGGGTTGTAGCCCAACGTCTCGCCGTCGACCCAGAACGTCTTCGCGGACGGGTCCTCGCGGACATTCAGCCGGAGCGCGAGCGCCCCGAAGAATGGTTGCGAGAGAACGAGCTCGGTTCGCTGCCGGGCAATGCGCGGATGGACCGCGCTACTACCCAGCACAACATCGTTGCGGTCCATGACGCCCCCTTACGCGACGAGGCGCAATTGGCTTGCACCCGCCGATTCGACTTCCATCGGCTCCGGCTGCATGCCCATGAACGCGGCCATCAGCCCTTCAATCTCCTGCGCCTTGCTGGCCACCTGAGAACGAAGCACGCGCGAGTCCTTCAGTTCCGCGCCCGTATGCACGGCCAGATGTGTCTTGGCCTGCTCGAGGATGTGCGTGAGCTGCGGGTCATTCGCGAAGTTGAGCTTCGGCAACAAGGCGCACAGTTCTCGCACGTTGTTTGCCACGTCCAGTCGGACGTTGCCGGTCGCGTACAGGCGGTTAGCCATCTGCGAGACAGCTTCGTACAGACGCCGCACTAGGTCCTCGTTCGCGGTCGCAATCGAGGCCAGAACGTGCTGGTCCAACTCGCTCTTGAGCGTGTTGAGCACGTTCGCCGGAAGCTCGACGCCGAACTGGCTCGCGTCGGGAAACGGCAGAACGGCCATCTTCACGCCGAACTTCGTGGTCAGTTCAGCGAGGGTCGGATAGTCCGCCTCGTTGAAAAGTCCGTTCAGTTCTTCGCGAGCCGCTTCCTTGAGATTCAGGTAGTCGGTGAGGAACACGGAGACCGCCAAGTCGAACTCGTCTTTCAACGAGCGCATCTTTTCGGCGAAATCCATGTAGACCATCGTCGGCAGCAGCCGCACGCCCAACTGGTCGTACTTCAGCGTGTGGTCGTAGAAGTACGAGCGGATGCGGCCGGCGAGCGTCACGACTTCTGCGAAGCTCGGCGCGTGCTCGGGCAACAGGCGTTTGTTGAATCTGCCGATGCCCTTCGCATGGTGCTTGCTTTCGACTTCCTGCGTCACCTTGCCGTCGAAACGGCGGGCGACCCAGGTCGAAATCGTGACGGAGCAGAGCATGACCTTCGATTGAATGGAAGTGATGTCCATGTGAAAACCTCGTAGAAATGGAATGGATGAAGCGAAGAAAAAGGCCCTGTGCGTCCGAAGACACGACAGGGCCAACATGGGTGAGGCTGAGAAAGGGGTATTGCGTGGTTACTCGCCGCGGATGATCTTGCCGATCTCGCCGCCTTGCGCGCCGATGAACGCATACGAGTTCTGGATCTGCGGCGAGCGCTGGACAGCGTCTCGCACCAGCAGCGCCGCAAACTCGCGATGCCCTTCACCGATCAGACGCTCGGTGTAGCGCACGACGCGATCAAAGTTGTTTTCGTTCGCGCGTGCCGCAAGCGCTGCCGCAATCGCGTACAACGCCGCCGGCATCGTCGGGATCATCGCCGTATCGGGCGCGAGAAGAATCGCGTCCGGATTCGGCAGTTCGCGGAAGACCTGGAGGAAGCCAACAAGCTCGGTTGCGGCACCCTCTCCCACCGAACCGGCGTAGGAGATGTGCTCCAGGTGCTTCGGCACGACATCCATCGTCTTTGCGACGAACCCCCAGCTACGCGGGCTCGGTGCATTCTCGATATCGCGCGACGTCTTCTGCACGGACAGCAAGTCCGGACGGAAGCGCAGGAACGCGATGAGCGCGGGCGGGATGTTTTCGCGCACGGCCCACTGCGTCCAGTCGTCGATCGTCGGTTCGAGTTCCACCACGGTGGCGAAACGCGAGATCACCGGATCGAGAATCCCGGAGACACCAGCGTTGTCAGTGCGGCGGTTCGTGGCCGCGAGGAAAGTGACCTGCGGTGGCAGCACGTGTTCACCGACGCGCCGCGCGAGTAGCAACTGCATCTTCGCGGCTTGCACGGCGGGCGAGGCCTGTCCAAGGTCGTCCAGGAACCAGATCAGCGGGCGTCTGGCGGTCATCGCGCGTTCCAAATCCCCGAACGGCAGGAACTTGGCGGTCGTGCCATCGGGCGAGGGAAACGGCAACCCTTTCGAGTCGGTCGGATCCTCGACAACCGGGTGGCTGATGAGCAGTTCGTGATCAGTCGCATGCGCGGTCTGTTCGACGATGTCGCTCTTGCCGATGCCGGGGCGGCCAGTGATGAGCACCGGCAGGCGCTTCGGCACGTACAGCGAGAGGAGTTCGGTGAGTTGAGCGGGCGTGACTTTCATGATGGCTTCCAAAGAGGAGCCCCATAAAGACTACGCCCGTAGGGACGTGGTCCCTTAGGGGCAAGATATGAAAAAGCCGGCTCGTAGCCGGCTGGGTCGATGCGTCAGTGACGCGGGTGATAGATGCAGTGTAGGCGTCGAGCGGTCAGGCAATTCGTGGAAAGGTCACTATTTCGCATCGTCTTAAGCTTTGGCGCTGGCGCAACTGACGAAAAAAAACCCGGCACGTAGCCGGGTTCGTCGAAGGTGAATTAGCTCGCGCGCTGTTCGAGCGCCACGCGCGCGTAGGCGAGCGTACCGTCGTTTGCACGAAGCGATACCTGCAACTGCCGCACAGGATCTGCGAGCGCGTAGCGCACGCTCGTCCCCTGCCGCAGGCTGACGATCTGCGAGAAGCCGTCGGCGATCGTGCGATCTACCCACTCCGCACCGGTCAGCACCACGCCGTCTTTCGCGCGAACGCGCGACATCTCAGCCGCTTCGCGAGCGCGAGCGACCTCGCGGGCGACGCGCCTCGCCTCACGTTGAGAAACCGACAACGCCTCCCACTCTGCTTGCTGCGCGGCGTCCATACCTGCCAGTTGAAAAATGCCCCGGCGCCGAGCCGCGGCGCGAACGCCGATGAGCTTGATCCCGAACACCTCGCGCACCGCTTGCTTGCTCGCGCGGTTCGCATCGTCGGGCCGGTCCAGGATGCTTAAGAGATAGGACATGTCGGCCGTCTGCACTGCCTTCGCAAACTCGTTGGCGAAAGTGTGCGTGTGCCTGCCGTGATCGAGAATCGCCAGTTGCGAGTCCAGTTGGAAGCGGCGGGCGCTGATGCTGCCCGACTTCCGCGCCTTCTCGAGTTCCGTTAGCCGGTTGTCACGCGCGCTGTCGGCGAGCGTGCGCCGCAGTACCTCCGCAAACTGGCAGGTCGGTAGGCCGACATCGACGGGCTTCAGGTAGGCCTCAGGCAAAGGATGCGCTTCGAGAATGCCCTTCGCGTACAGCAGGTCGTCGACTTCGACCGTCGTTGGCGAGTTCGGCACGAGACCCATCAGCATCGCGAGCAGCGCCGCATTGTCAGAGGTGATGGCCCGCTTCGAATGGCGCATCACCGTTGCGAGCGGCACGAGCTTCGCGAGCGGCAACGCACCACGCAACTCGGGCACCGCGAGAAGCGGCTTGGCCCATTGCAAGTCCGAATCGAACTTCGACAACGAAGCGTAGTCATCGATGACCGCTTGCGGAACGGGCTTGCCCGCCGCGAGCGCGTAGGCGACATGAACCTCGTGCCGACCATTGCTCTGCCGGTTGTCGAGGACCGGGCCCGCGTAGCGAAAGCCGAACCGACGCTCGGACTCGTCCTGCAGCAGCTCGAAGAGGTCCAGCCCGCGACTGCCGCTCTTAGCCGCCTCTTCGTTGGCTTGCGCGATCTGGTCAGAGGAGAACAAATACAGCGGCTCGCGCGCCAGATCAAAAGCCAGATAAAGCAGTTGCCAGTGCTCGCGCCGGATTTGCCACGCTTCGAGCGCGGCGAACGACGGTCTGAAGTAGGTCGCGTCGATCTCGTCGATGAGCGACAGGAAGAGGCTTGTCGCCGTTCCGGGCCGACGAACGGTCAGCGTGCCGTTATAGCGAGTCACGGATACGGAGTGGCTGACGAACGTGAGCGAAATCTCTGCCGCGTCGACTGCTGCGACGTCCGCGTCTTCTCGCAGGAAACGGAGCGCTTCGAGCATCGTACGGAAGGAATGGGCGGAGCCCGAGAAGGAAAGCTGGTACATGGTCGATTGCCTTTGAAAAATTGCGGGCAATCGCTCCCTGTCGGGTCGATGCCCGGCAAGGGTTAAATGCGCCGAATGGGCGCTGGACGAAGTTGAAAAGCTATTAGGCCGCGTCGATTAGACGGGCGATAAGACGGGCGAGCGACCACGCGTGGTCAGTCGAAAACACCTTCGCGCGGAGCAACGGCATGATCGCGTAGGTGCGGTCGAGCGAGTCGCTAAGCTGAGGTCGGCTGACGAAGTCCACATGAACGATCCACCCTTCCGAGTTGCCGATGCACACAGACACGGAAATCCGGTCGTGTGACGACGGCTCGGGCCACGGTCTGCTGTGGCGCGCTCCGTACATGGCTTCGTTAGCGTCGTCCTGCAGGTTCGCGTGACAAAGCCACTCGGGTTCCAGCTCCGTTCCGCGCACGAAGCGGCAGAGGTCCTGGAAGACCTGATCGACCGTTTTGCCGTCGGTGTTGAGCCGCGCGACTGACTTAACATCGACTACGCCATCGGCGGCAACACCTGCCGGCAGCACATCCGCATTCGCTTGAGACATAACCAATCCTGAAAATGAAAAGCGCGCCCGAAGGCGCGCCAGAAAAGGGAAACGGTAAAAAAAACCGCACCTCGAAAGGTGCGGTTTCGTCTTTGGACTCAGCTTGCGCCGTGTCGAATCACTTGCCCCAATCGCGTTCGCGATCGGCTTTGCGGCCGTTGTTGGAGGTCCAGATGAAGAAAGCCGAAATGACAATCGACATCGCCAAAACGAAGATTCCTGTGGACATATTTATTCTCCTTCCATGCTCCAAATTCCTGCGTACCATAATAGCACTCCCGCGACAGCCAGAAATCCCGGCAGCACGAATGCGTCCCACCCCTGCCCAAGCGCGGCATGCCATGACGCGGCGGCACCGCCAATCGACGCCGCCGAAAGCGTATGCAGATAGCGCCCGTTCTGCTGGCGCTGTTCTTTTGACGGCACGGCTATCGAGTGAAGGATTTTCCCGAGTCCGGCGCCATGTTCTACGGGCATCGAGACGCTGTACTCCCCACTAGCAGCAGCTACCGGCAGCACAAAGCCCTTGTACTGGAGACTAAACGATGGAGAACATTCCGACTGCTCCATCGTTTCCATGAGCCCCAGTACCCGCGGAGCCAAATAGACACGACCCGTGAGCGGGTCGAGGCTAACGCGGTCCACGATGGTCGTACCGGAGCTGTACTCGATTTTCACCTTCGCAAGCTTCATCGACGACCTCCGCACTTCAGATCGATGCCGCCAGCCAACCGCAGGCCGTCCAGCATCGCTCGATAGCCCGCGGGCGTTTCGAGTTGCGTCAGGGCGACGTGGTTCTCGCCACCGCCCGTAAGGTCGGAGCGGCCGCGCCGGGTTCTGAAGCACAGCGCGACACCTGAACCGCCTTGCCGCTCGAGCACGTCGACAAACAACGTCTCCGTGCGCAACGACACCCGTACCGCAGAACTGCCGCGACGCGTATCGGCGACGATCTCGTGCGCATGCGCCGGAAGACGCAAGTCATGGGCGACGCGTCGCAGAACGCGCGCCGCATGACGTTGCAGAGCCGCTTTCGCGCCGGCATTGGCACTACTGCGGTCCGCATAGAACACTCGGGGAAATTTCATGATTGCCTCATTGCAGACGAGGCGGGTCCCTTGCGGGGAGCCTGCCCCGCAAGGGTTGGCGCGGTTTTCACCGCGCTATCAAGATTGTCGGTCCCGCTAGCGACCGGGCTTTAATGAGTGATCCGGTAGCCGGACCCATTCGAGATGAGAAACACCTGCTGACCCGCAGCGAACTGCTGATCGTCGACCTGCGTGACGACCACCGTCTGACCGTTGGCGCGACGAAGGAAAACTTCGACACCGCTGTGCCGAGACATAGCGGCGCTTACGCGTTGAGCCACCAACCCGGAAACCGAGCCGGAAAGCGCGCCGGCGATATAGCGGCCGCTACCGTTGCCGATGACTTGCGAGCCCAGAAAGGCACCCGCTGCTGCACTGACGATCGATGCAATGCCCGACGAGCCGGAGCTGCTCTCGATTGTGATCGCACGCACGCGCAGGATGGTTGCCTGCTCGAACTGGCCGATGCGTTGAACGTCGTAGCGCTGGTAGGTATCCGGCGAGCCGAAGTCCGCCGTGGCGCAGCCAGTCAGAACCGAAAGAAGCATCATGGAACAGAAAAACTTGATCATGGATCACCTCGATTAAATGTGAGGCAATCCATCCCCGAAGGGGCTGGTTTGCCCCAAAGGGAAGAGAAACGGGAAATAGGCAGGGAAAAGCTACGTGAGTCAGTGGGTGACCGAGGCGATTGCCGTCGAGACGTACACAACGACAACGAGAAACGACAGCATCTTCCAGGCTTCGGCGTCCTGCTTGGCGTACCAGGTGAGGCTGCTGAGAGCGTGTTTGAGCATCGGGAACATGGGCAACTCCTGAAAAGGTAGGAGCCGCCCTCGATGGGAGGCTCCCATCAAGGAAGTTTGGACCTGAAGAAACGGCGTCCAGCGAACTGCACTGGACGCGTCATTTACGAAGACCTATGAGGCGGTATGGCTGAGGTGATGCAGTCTGACACGACCACTTTGCACCAGATGCCTTTCGGCTTGATGGTTGAGCGAATAGTCCCAATCCACCATTGCCGTGCCGTCGCTCCACACCGAATGAATGCGTCCGGTGTAAAGCTGCGGCGGGCTGGCCTCGACGTCTTGACCGACCACACGCTGATTGCCATGAAACCGCTCTTGCTGGAAACTTTGACGACAGGTGCGAAATTGCAAGACATAGACAACTCCAAAAATAAAGGGAGCTGTCTCCCGGAGGGATAGGCTCCCAACGGGACGAAAAAAGGCGACCAACGAGGGTCGCCAGAAGATCGCCGTCATTGACGGCTGGAGAGAAGATGGTCCTCCAGCACGCTGGAGGGGTAGGTCGATGCGCAAAAGCGCGGGGAATGGAGCCAGTCTACGGAGTCGGCCGCGTAGTCGGCATCGGAAAGCTCAAGGATTTGCTATGCCTTTCGCTCAAACGTGACGGGACGACCGGGGCCGCTGACCACCGGACCTCGTATTAATGACGTAAGCCAGCGGCACGCAGCGAGGATGAAAAAAAGCGCCTGCTCCATTTCTGAAGCGGCGCTTGAAAGTCCGTCGCAAATCCGAGGGCCGTCGACGAACCTGAGAGAGAGGCCATTCTAGCGGTCGACATCAAAGCCCATGCGTTGAAAAGGTCGCAAAAAACGTCTTGATTCAAAATAAACCGCGTTTTCAACGACAGGAAGCGAAGGCGGATGCGGACGCGCAGGAGCTCCCCGACGAAGCGCGCGAGGTGCGAATGGGGGCTCACGGCGCTGGTGACTGCCCTCACTAGGGCGAAGAAAAGGCCACCCAGAGACGCGCCCTGGATGGCCTCAGTTTTTCTTGTTTTGTTTTGTCTGGTCTCTCAGCACCCTTATTAGCGGGTAACGTCAATATAGACTGACAAATAAGAACCGAACTGTTGGATAAGCCACTTTTCTGTCTCACGAGGACTTTTTCTTGCGCATCGGGAAGTGGCAACTAAGCTATTACTGCGTGTCATCTTGGCTGTAGGCGCGCGCTGTTGTAGATCCCATCCATTAGCCCGCTGTCGCTCGCCGCGACGCGGGCTTTCTTTCGGTCGCTCCTCTGAAAGCCCCGCGCAGCTTGACTTTGCGCTGTAGCTGCGAAGATGAATCATCTACTCCGATTCTTCTTCGACCATGCTCCAGACCATCGATTTGTCCTCGCTGCGCACTGCCCGCCCGTCCTTCCATCCTGCGCGTGCGCGCGATGTCGCGCTGACTCCGGAGGTGTCTGCGCTGCTCGCCAGCGATGCGGTCGTCGCTATTGGAGTGAGTGGCGGCAAGGACAGCGTTGCATGCGCGCTCGCCGTCGCTCGCCATCTCGATGCCATCGGCCACAATGGCCCGCGCATCCTGGTTCATTCCGACCTCGGCCGTGTTGAATGGAAGGACAGCGGTCCGGCGTGCGAGCGGCTTGCCGCCCATCTCGGCTGGGAACTGCTCACGTTGCAACGGCAAGCCGGTGACATGCTGGCCAGATGGGAGAAGCGCTGGTCGAATAACGTCGAGCGGTATCGCGATCTGTCCTGCGTGCGCCTGATCCTGCCGTGGAGCACACCGTCGATGCGTTTTTGCACCTCAGAATTGAAAGGATCACTAATTAATTCGGCCTTGAACAAGCGCTTTCCGACCCACAACATCGTCAGTATCACCGGCGTTCGACGTCAGGAAAGCAGCGCTCGCAGCAAGATGGCTGTCGCGGCCCCGCTCGCTCCCCTGTCGACCAAGGGGCGCACCGGTGTGACGTGGAATGCGATCATCGAATGGACCGTCGACGAAGTCTTCACCGAGATCGCTGCGGCCGGACTGGCGCTGCACGAGGCATACACCGTCTACGGTGCGTCGCGCGTGTCGTGCGCCTACTGCATCATGAGTTCGCTCGACGACCTGCGCGCCGCGGCAAGCTGCACCGACAACCACGACGTCTACCGGGAAATGGTGCGACTGGAAGCTGAATCGACGTTCGCCTTCCAAGGACAACGGTGGTTGGCCGACGTCGCGCCGCACATACTGTCGCCTGAACTGGCGGCCGACGTCGCCCGTGCTAAGGCAGCGGCCATCGAGCGCCAAGCCATCGAGGCCAAGATTCCTGCGCACCTGCTTTTCTCGTCCGGCTGGCCGACCGCGCGCCCGACGCCCGACGAAGCGGAATTGCTCGCGAGCGTGCGCCGCCGCGTCGCCCAGACAGTCGGCATCGAGGTCGGCTACACCAGCGCCGCCGACGTTATGCGCCGGTACGACGAACTGCTGGCACAGCGGCAAGGCGCGCCTTCGTCTGCCGACGCAAATGCCACCGAAGCCGCAGCCGCGTCAGTCCCGGCGCAAGCGAGCTTCGCCTTCTAGCGGGCGAAAAAAAACCACGCCCCGAAAATTCGGGGCGTGGCTTGATCAAAACAGCACTAGGCGAGACACAGCGAGAGCTGAACGTCCGCCGAAAAAAACGCGGGATCTGGCGCGGCGCCTTCACGCGCCACGGGGACTTCCCACTGGAGTTGCGCATCGCTGAAGGAATCGAGGCCGTACAGCAGCCGGTCCGTGTCTTCGCGATTGAGCAAGTCGCCGAACGCAAAGCTGAAGACAGCCGGCGCACATGCGTCCTGAGCCACAACGCCGAGCGTTCTCGCAAGCTCGTCTGCGCGGCGAACCTTCCACTCCTCGGTGCCCTCGGGGGCGCGCGTCACGGTGATGCGCGTCGCCGACGGCACCTGCGGGGCGTTGCTCACCGCGTCGCGGAACGCTGGAATTGCCTTCTTGGCGAACCCCGGCGTTTCCATTTCAACCGGATAAGCGACTTCGGTGATGAAGGAGCCGACCGCGCTGTATTGCCAGCCAGCGTGACGCCACGGCGCAGCACCCATTGCAACCAACACACTGTGCTGATCGATGGAATGACACCGCACCTCGGGCATCCGCTCCATCGCCGTCTTCGTTGTGGACGGTACCGGCACCTCGATCTGCGTGGTGCCACAGTCGTACTCCTTGAGCACACGCCACACGCTGAGCGGACCGCTGCTCCCGTAAATGGACAGCAGCAGGTCGATGTCCGCGTGCAGCGAAACGCTCAAGCTGCCGGCAACCAACTCATCGATGCGAGACTCGAACCCCGCCCGGATCAACGACAGCCGGACATCGTCCAACTGCGACTCAGGCACCGCCGAGTAACACGAGGAGCCGACCGACAAATCGATCGCCCGATCCCGAAGCAGCGTGGGCTTGGCAAGCTCACTTCTCCAGCTGGCGATGTAATTTTCAGGCCGGATTGATCCATTGCGGCTCCGAAGCATCCCGCCTTCGCAACTGGTCGCATGCGAGAAGATGCGGCGCATGACCTGCGCATAATTGCCCAGCGCCACGGCCGACCAGCGGTCGGTATGCGGATAGACGTTCGACTCATAGCCACGCTCGAACAGCGCGTAGATCCACTCGCCGTCGGCCTTTTGCATTGCGCCGGCGCGCTTGCCCGTCAAAATCGACGAACCCATGTTTTGCTCCAATTGATAGCGGAGCAGCCCCAACGGGCTGCGCACCCGCTGGGATGTGAAATAGGATAGCCGACCCCTTGCGGAGGTCGGCAGGATTGAACAGCGACTTATTAGGCAGCGAGCTTCGCCTTGCGGCTCTTCCTCGCTTTCTTCACAGGCGGCGTCGGGACTTCATATCCAAAGCGCGCCCACGCGTCCGCATCCAACGGAATCGGATTTGTGCGCCCCGTTGCGAGGTTCACAAACACGCCCGAGAACGGCACTGCGCCAGTCCGAAACATGGTCCAAAGCATGTTGAACGCTTGGACCGCGATGGCCTGGTTGATGACCAGCGACTGCTTGCGCAGCGCCTCGGCCATCGAACAAGACGGGGTCTCGTCTTTCGCATCGAGCTTCGCGTCAATCAGTTCCGGAAACAACTCGCCCACATGCGGCAGCCGTTCAGGATGCTTCAGCGCGTAACTCTTGCCACAGACTTGACCAATGACGACTTGGCCGCGATTCGTGTCGTTGCCGCAGTCGAGGTAGTACGCGCCCGTATGCTGGGCGGCGCCAACAATCGCGGCCCGAGCGGCGCGCGTATCGACGCAGCCGATCACGAGATCGACGTTGTAGAGCGGTTCACCCGGGCCAAACCGCCGGGTTTCCGCCCGCCAGTTCGTGCCCATCAGTGCGTTTAGCCGATTGACGATAAGCGAGGCTTTGTACTCGCCCACGTCGTTCGGATAGAAGCCCTGCCGGCCGACGTTGGTCGGGCTGACGGTGTCGTCGTCAAAGACAGTGCAGTCGATGCCGCCCGGGTGACCAAGTTCCAGCATCGCGTGATGCAGCCGCGCCAAGCTCGGGAGCACCGCACTTCCGGTACCGCCCGCGCCTACTACGACCACATTCCAGCTTCGCTCAAGCATCCGCGAAGGAAGTTGATGTCGGATGATCCCGTTCATGCAACCTCCTGCGCGCGAGCCGCCGCGTACCAACTGCTCGGCACGCGCTCGACGTTCTCGAAGATACCTTTGGCGCACAGCCGCATCGCCATACTCGGCACCGAGGACGCGCAGTTGCCGACGACGAAGGCGAACTTCGTCTCGTGTCGGTCATCTTCGTTGTCTGTCGGCGAAAAATACGCGGGATGCGCGCCATGCGAATGGCAGTCGATCACCCGCAGTTCGCTTGGCAGAAGACCCGGCCGCTCGTACCTCAGCGACCCGGTCTTCTGCGACAGCACCTTCACACGCGCGAGGCGAAACTCCTTCGTCTCGACGTTCCAGACGATCCACGCACCGGTTTCCAGCGGATGCGCGGCGCGCGCCATCGCGACGAACTCGCCGATCAACTCGGGCGGCACCGCACCACAGCGCAACTCGGTCGACTCGGCCACTTTCCCATAGGGGATCGCGGTCGGAACCGTGTAGTGCGCAATGCGGCGGACGACCGAGAGCCACGGCAGATCGATTTCTAGAAAGACACCGTTCTCGCCGATCAGCAGCCGCTCACCGGCCGCCTGCATCGGCACGACCGGCTCACGCCGGGGCACCATGACAGTCGGAAACGAGCGTTGAAGCGCGGCATCGGCAGGATTCAAAGCACCAGCATTCATCATCGAACTCCTTGTTTGCCGGCGATCAAGTCAGCGAGGGTAAGGTCCATAGGGACGAGCACGTCTTTCGGGAATTGCTCGCCGTACTTGCCGTCGAGCATTTCCTTCCAGAAAGCGAACTCGCCATTCGGATGCGAGACACGTTTGTTGCCGTGGTTGGGGTGTGTGAAGGCCGATTCGAAGAATCCGCTCTCCCATCCGCCGATCGAGTCGATGTCGATCCGCTTAGGCACATGCGCCGAGCCGATGCAGATCCGCCCCCAGTCCCAGGTGTTGAAGTAAGGCGGTTCGTGCAGCTTCGATTCAGGCGTTGGCCGGCTGTCTTCCTGCAGCGCGAACACGGAAAACCCGCTCGAAGCTGCACGGAACACCAGCCCCGGATGCGGGACGACCGCACTGCGCCGCCCGATCTCGTGACAATCGAAGAAGACTCTTCGCATCGCCGGTCTGCACCACCACATCACAGCCTCTTGCGATACCGAGAGCACCGTCTCAGGCAGAAACTCGGCCTTAGGCGCCGCGTTCTGACCCAGCTCGCGCAGGCAATCGACAAGCGCCATGCGGTCGATCGGCCTTCCGGCACCGATCGTCGCCCGGCCGCTTTTGCCCTGCGTCACCGGATGGACGGTGCCGTAGACAGCGCTGCGGTCCTGACGGCCGTACAGCAAGATGGCGCTGATCGCCGCGAGTTCGTCGACGCGGTCGGAGCCAATATCAAGCCCTTTCATACAAAACTCCTCGTTATGCCGCGAGACCCGCGATGACGCGGTCCAATTGGCCAAGGATGGATAGTCCCTGCGACCAGTCCGCGTACTGCTTACGGATGGCGTCAGGCGTGGAGGCAATCGGCGTGAAGCCGAGGTAAGTCGTGCCGTCGCCGGCGCTGGCGAGGTACTCGTAATGCGCGTCGAGTACGTCACTGACGCGACTGTCGTTTTGCACAGTCAGCGTCGCTGCGGCGTATGCACAGCGGGGCAGATAACCACAGCCAAAGAGACTGCGATTGCCCACCCGCTGCAACATCAGCGAAAGCTTTTCGAGGTCAGCGCAAATCCGGCGGGTGCGGCCAGAGGTGAACCGCTGGAGGCGTCGAAGCGCCGCAACACTCAACGCCCGTTGAGGCAAATAGCGTCGACTTTTCGCGTTCCACCGGTAGACGTCCATGTCGTCGGGACAAAGCTGCGGACGTACAACGGAAGGGAGGTAATGCTCGATCTCCGCTTCGTCGTCGCCGAACCGGTCCGTCAACATCTCGCGCGCTTCATCGTCGGTTGCATTCGGGTCACCGTCCCAGAACCACGAGGCGAATTCCCCGAGGAACTCGTCCGGCGTTCGGATCCACATCGTGCGTCCCGCTGCTCGATTGATCAGCACCATCGCCGTCGACACTAACCGCGGGTGAACATTGCGAAGCTCGGCGGCACGCCTGCCGATCTCGTAGATGTTCTCCCCCGGTATCTCGATGCCGAGATACACAGGTGAGGTCGGATTGAAGTCGCTGCTGTCCTCCTGATACTGGACGACGTGCAATACCGCCTGGACGTCGCACAGCACGAAGTCAAAGCCGAGGCAGTCCAGCCGCGGCGTATGACGCTTGGCCCACGCAAAAAAGCCATGCGCGAGCGCGTCACCCGCGCCTTTGAACTCCGGTACGTCGCGCGGCCTCAGCACGCCCGAGTTGAACTGGGCGGAGATGAGACTGGCGACATCCTTCTCGGCGTTCCAACGCATCACTGCGCGCGTTTTGACGTCCGAGCCGAGGGCCGGCAGGCTTAAAAAATCATTGGGAGTTCGACGTCCGGCAGCGGGAGCGCGTCGCGGTTGCCAAGGCTCTCCCGAGACAGCGACTTCTGCACCAGACGGGCGAGGATCGAAGAACATTGCTCGATCTCCTTGTCATGAAAAAAAACCGCCCTTCCGGGCGGTTGCTGATGAGAAAGAGCCAGGTCCGGATCGGACAAGGCTTTGAGGAGGTCACGCTTACGCATGGGCGCGGCAGGCCGTGACAGCACCCTTCGCACCGGCCGCACGCACGAACGTGAAGCGCATGACTTCGCCTTCCATCGCCGGTCCGTCGATGGCCGCGGTCGTCAACTCCGGGTACTGCGCGGAGTAGAGATCACGAACATCGTCGGGCGAGAAGGTCGGGCCCGGATCGGGGAACGTCACGCCGTTGTAGACGAACTCGCGGGTGAGCTTCGCAACTGAGATAGCCATGTCTGCTCCTTAGTCGAAAAGCGATGCGAGGTTGGTCCCGGTGTTAGCCGGTTCCGCCGATGCTTCCGCAGCGCTAGATGCGCTCGGGGCGGTGCTCTGCCCTTCAGCGTCGTCGCTTGCGTCGTCATCATCGTTGTCCGCATCGGCACTCGATCTGCCGGGCACCGGCAATGCCGGCTTGCTGCCACCCTTAGCCAGCGTCTTGGTCGCCTTCGAGACTTGCGTCGTCTTGGCGGCTTCGAGGATGGCAGTGGTCGCCGCAACTTGCTCGGCGAGCGACGCGTGCGCGCCCGTATAGGCCGCGAGCGCGTCGACGAAGCCTGCGTCGAGCTCGGCCGCCATCGCGGTGAGCGCGAGCGGCTGAAGCATCGCGGCGTCTTTTGCCGTGCCTTGCGGCATGACACAGACAACCATCTCGTCGCCCTTCATCTGCAAGGACAACGTGAGCTTCGTGCAGTGACGCAGAAGCGGTTCAATAGCTGCAAACATGGAAAACTCCAGAGAAAGAAAAAAGACCGCGCGGAGGCGGTCTCTAAAGGGATGGAAACTACGATCGATGCACGGGCGAGCCGCGCGTTAGAACTTGAGCACCTTCGGGATCTTGCCCGCGTAGTCGAAGCCTTCGACCGCCAGAAGCGCGTCGATGACCTCGGACTTGGACTTGCCGAAGACCTTCTTGAAGTTGTCGCCGAGCGCGGCACGAATGCCCAACTCGTCGGCAACCACCATCATTTCCGACTTCGTGATCAACTCCAGAAATTCTTTGCAGAGCTTCCAGTGCTTCGCGAGATCGAGGTGATGGTGCTTGCACAGACGCGTGAGGTGCTGGACATCGAGGCCTTGGATCGCAGCGACCGTCACACCGGTGACGGCATGCGCGAGCTTCGCGTCGTCAGCGGCCGCCGTCGAGGCTGCAGCTTTCGACACGTCGCCGGACGCGACCTGCTCCTCGGTGAGCTTTTCCCAGATGCCCGAGAGCGTCTTTTGATCGACGCAGCGCATCTGGTCAGACAGTGCGATCGCAACGAGATATCGCTGAGCCAGCGCGGGATCAGCTCCCACCTCGCGGCGCAGGGCTTTTCGCCACAACGCCACGCGATACGATTTGATCCTGTCCGACTCAGCCACCACCGTCGCCGGCGGGTTGCTCGTCGTCGATGCCGCGGACGAACCGGCCGCGCCCTTCGTTGATGCGGGCGACGCTTTCGCGCCTCCCTTGGCTGCCTCGGGCTTCGGCTGCGTCGCGGCTTT
Organism: Caballeronia sp. AZ10_KS36; assembly: GCF_023631105.1. NCBI lineage: Bacteria > Pseudomonadati > Pseudomonadota > Betaproteobacteria > Burkholderiales > Burkholderiaceae > Caballeronia > Caballeronia sp. AZ10_KS36. The sequence continues at coordinate 77,210 of NZ_JALQDQ010000045.1, forward strand.
CACCGCTTGCAGTTGCGCCGCCACCTTCTTCATGTTGCAGACGGTGTCGAAGCACTGGCCGCGATAGACCTTGCCGATCGAGTCAGGCAGGCCGCTCACCGCCGCGCCGTAGTTCTGGCACGCGTGACAGGCCTTCGCCTGCTCTTCGCCGACGCCCTTCGGGCCGTCGACGGCGAGTTGCACGCGCGTGTGATTGTCGCCAGCACGCACGATCCGCACGACCGGATATTCGTCGCGCAGGCCAGTGGCCGTCGCTTCGAGCATCTTTTCGGTCTTCTCGTTGTAGCAGGTGCGGTTCGTACAGTTTCCCGTACCGATGGACTCACCAAACATCTCGCCCTGCGTGGACGAGTTGTGCGGGCATCCGGCGCATTCGGCCTTGTCGAAGATCGCGGCCGCCAACGAACAGGCGACCTGTTCGATGGTTTTCTTGACCTCCGCGACCGCCTTGCCTTCCTTGATGATCACCGGCAGCAGCTTGTCCTGCGTCTCTTTGGGGAGCGCAGCAAGCAGCTCGGCATGACCGAGGAGGATCTGGCGCGTGCTGAGCGCATCGAGCACAGGCGTGCTGCAGTTCATCAGCGCGAGACGCTTATCCAACGTCGCACGCGACCAGCCGAAGATGCGCGCGACTTCGTCGCGATCGCCCTTGCACAGCCCGACTTGCTCGGCTGCGGCAATGGCTTCTTCGGCGGGCGACATGTCGGCTCGCTGGATGTTCTCGATGATGGCGAGCTGCTTCGCTTCGACTTCATCGATGTCGCGAACGACGACGGGGATCTCATAGTCCTCGCCGTGCGCCGCGAGCGCCGCCTTGTATCTGCGGCCACCAGCGACGAGGCTGAAGCCACCGTCGGCGAGCGTGCGCACGATGACGGGCTGGATGACGCCTTTTTCGCGAACGGACGCGGTCAACTCTTCCATCTCCGCCGCATCGAAGTACTTGCGGGGATTGACGCTGACCTGAATTTGCTTGAGGGCGAGAGTAGGTTGCTGTTGCATGGCAGGGCTCCTGAGAGGGAACCTGCCCCCTTTGGGAGTGGTTCCCAAAGGGTTGAACAACGTGGGCTGACGAAAGTCAGCGCGGGGTCGATGCGTCTATGACGCGGGTGATAGAGCAACGATAGCGGGTTATTTCGCGAGCACGCCACGCGAAAGCTCACGAATTTATGCCGTCTTTCAGAGCCAGGCCGGTCTCGGCTCATTTTCGTCTGCGTCCAGCGGCTTGCCCCGCGTCCACGCGAGGCGATGAACCGCAACCAGGTCCGCCGCGAGCCGTTCAGAATCAGCCGCCGAGAGCGCGAGGCCCACTGCCCGAACGTCGTCTGGACCAACCGCGACCTTGACGAACAAAGTGACGTCTCGATATCCGGCCGCGTCCAGCTTGTTTTCGTACTGACACGAGTGCACGACGTCGTCATCGGGCAGCGGCGCGTGCGCCGGCTCATCAGCAAGTCCCCACCGTTTGATCATCGCCTGCCAGCGGCCTTCGCCATTGGGAAAGTAGCGGTGCACTTCCGTCGCGTGCCGACTGTCCAGCCGCAGCACCTGCAGGCAGTGCTCCAGCAAATCTTCATCGAGCCGGCGAAGATCGGTGAGGCTGAACGGGTAGTCGTCACCGTTGTAGAGGCCTGCTAGGAACTCAGCGACGACGCGCGCCTGCCCAGAGCTGCCCTCGGCCACGTCAAGGAGATAGGCAAGCGAATCCAAGCTCGCATCGCGATCCTGGGCGCGTATCTCGGCCGCTCGCTGCGCAGGGGTAGTTCCGCCCGCCGCTTTCGCAAAAAAGTCGTCAACGGTCTCTTGGAGTGCTTCGGCTAAATGCGTTTGGACGGTGAAGGCGAGGGATCGGGTACTGGGCGTCGGCGAATTGCTCATTGCATTGGTGTAGCGTTACTGACGCTCGAAATCGCGCCTGTTCACATGATGCCATGAGCGAAAAAGTGCGCCGGCAGAACGACGTCGACTGCCAGCTCCCCGAGGACGCAACTGCGAAAATGTCGCAGGGAATGGCCGAGAAACGCGGTCGACTTCATTCCGACGTCGCAATCGACGAACGTGGCCCAAAAACTGCGCCCTTCTGCAACCGGCGGGAAGTCTTCGGCAAGCGCTGCTGGACGGCACTTGCACTTTGCGCGAGAGCTGGTAACCAGTGGCCAACTCGTAGGAAAGCCGTGCATTAATCACGGGGCACGTAGGGACCTCTCGCCCACAGCCGGCAACAAGCATATGGTGTCGGCGATTCCCAAGCGCTTTCGGAGAAAGATCGTATGACCAAGGTGACCTGCTCGGCCGCAGAGATTCAAAAAGCAATTAACATGAAGCTCGAAGAGGCTGGCTTGGGCCCGACGTACCGCGTCGGCCTGCCCGTGCGTCTGGTACCGCCAACTCATGACGGGCAAAACTGGCACTTCCTCGACGTCCTGACCGGCACTGTTGAAGAAATCTCCATAGTGACTGCCGTGCTCAGCGACGCACGCCGCAAATACATTTTGGCCGACGAGTGAAACGGTCTCTGCGCTGAGCACCGCTAGCCACGGGCCGTCCCTCTTTTCCGGCTCTCCGCGGCGCAATGAGGGGGCGACATCGGCCATGAAGGGACGGTCGAGGTCGTCGTCCGGTTCGGCTGGATGGCGAATCATCGGCCTTGGTTTAATGACCGTTTTCCGGCGAGCAAATTGCGGGTGGCACCGGGACGGCCCGGCCATCAAGAGCCGTTCGGCCTGCGTGATGCTCGTACTTTTGGACGTCAGTTGCGCAGCTGAAACTGGCCCTCCGGCTGGCGGAGACCGCCGCGAACCGGGCCCATTCCTGTTACCGCCCAAATTCTGCCTGTACAAAGAGCCTTCAGAAACCTCAAGTAAGCCGAACTACGCACGCTGGCCGTTTGCCGTGATGCAGCATTCGGACTTACCAAGGTTCCTCTTTCGCGCTTCTACGGCAACCGTGCGAGATCATCGGACGGCGCGGGCGCGCACGCAAAGATAATCTAAGTAACCGACTAAGCGTTGCGAACAATGCCGCTTCGCATTGCCCGTGCACCAAGCGGCAGAGGCGTGCCGAGGCCGGGCTTGGGTATTAGCGAGTTAGCGACGTAAGATGAGATGGCCGGGCGCTGCCGTTCAATAACAATCTCACCCATGAGGTGGAAAATGAAGCGGTTTATAATTGCCTTTGCCGTCCTGTCTTCCAGCTTGTCAGGCTGCGCCATGTTCGAATCGAATAAGCCTACGAACCGTCCTGACTTGAGCGCGATGAGCGTTTCCGATGTTTTGCTGTACGTGGCCGACCAAATCGGGACAGCCAGGGCCTTTGAATGTCAGCACCCCGATCTTCAACCCCTGAATGCCAGTCTCAGCAGTCTGGAGCTCCATCTGGAACTGAAGCGGGACAATTCCAAGGATGGAAAGATCGCGGTGAATCTCCCGGTCATCGGAGAGCTGGTTCCTTCCGGTTCCTACGAGGGCAAGGTCAATACGACGACCGATAACACCCTGATCATAAAATTCGATGGCATTAAGCCAAAGCCGAATGACACACCTTGCACCAAAGGCTCCCCGGCCTTGAAGCTGGAGTATCCGCCTGGAAAGATCGCTCCCGGCGTTCCGCCGGGTCTCGAGAAAGAGATGACGCCACCGCCGCAATAGCGGCGATTTACGCTCATGAATCAACTTTTGTTCAAGTTTGCGATTAGCGACCAACGGCCGTTCGGACCGGGAACACCGACGCTTGAAGATATGCGCTGCTTCGAGCGTTTCGTTTGCAGGGACCATAGAAGTTGCCGTAAGAGAGAGGCTTTCCCTTCCGATCTGCTCAAGGATCAGCGGCGAACTACGCGTTCGGTGAGCTTCCCGGTCGGCCACTTTCCGTCGCTCGCCCGTTGCAATAAAAGACAGTCAGGCGGCCGTTGATCCGTAGCAACTGACGTACAGACGATCATCTCGTCCCGACTTCGTTCGGTAGCGCACACTATTCGCGCGCCCGCCCAGCGAAGGCTAAGGCTTTTACTACTATCTCGTAGAGTGCTCTTTATCGGCCGTCGGTAACGAGCGGTGTCTATCGTTGAAGCCCCGCTAGCGATATCGAGAGACGAGTATCTCTCGTTCACCCTCAAAGGGCTTGGTTCTCGAAAAAAAGAAGAGACAAATCATTGGCTGCACAAAGACGTTTTGCCACTGCAAGGGCGTGGTTGATTCGGTTGAACCCGGCCGAACGAGAGCAGCATAAGGTCGCAAGGAGGTCTTCTCATGGCTGGTTCAAATTACATCGTTCGGGCGCGGAAGGATATAGACGGGTCGCCATTGCTGATCGTGACTTTTAATGTGGAGTACGAGGTGCTGCTTAACAAAGATCGCTTCGAAGATCTCCACAAGTCGGTCGTAAGATATGCAGACGGAGTAAGCGGTGAGAAGTTAGCAACGGAAGAATTCCAGTTCTGGGATGTAGAACTGAAGCGTTTGGGCGGACTTCGCAACTCACTGGGCGAGTTGCCGGCGTACGCACTGATGAATATTGAGACCAAGCAGAACCCTATTCCAAGAGGCCTGTTGCATCAGATTCTTACTGACTTCGAAGCGAATACCTCGAAGAACATCAATGTATTCGTAACAGGTCATGTAGTTGCCCCTGCAACTCAGGACACGCGGACACCATTAGCTTGATGATGCCGCAGCCCGTCTAAACTCGCGAGGCGAGCGGTATTTCAGGGCTTTGTGCGGGTGGCACTCGTTGTACTGCTCGAAGGCAGCGGCCAGATGCGTGAGCGCCGTGGGCACATCGGGCTTGTCCATGAAGGCGACGTAATCGTGCTTCATCGTTTTCACGAACCGCTCGGCCATGCCGTTACTGTGCGGCGAACGAACCGGGGTCGTCAATGGCTCTAGGCCCAACTCGCGAGCGAAGCTACGCGTGCGATGGTCGATATAGGCAGAGCCGTTGTCCGACAGCCATTCAATGGTTGAGCCTGCCTGCGCCGTGCCGAAACGTTGCTCGACCGCGGCGAGCATCACATCACGCACGACGTCGCCGCTATGGCCGCCAGTCGTCGCTGCCCAACTGATTGCCTCTCGGTCATGACAGTCCAGTGCAAATGTCACGCGCAACGGCGAGCCATCGTCACAACGGAACTCAAAGCCGTCTGAGCACCAGCGGACATCGCTTTGGTCGACCGAGATTCGTCCGTCATGGCGGCGAGTGTCACGTCGTTGACCGGGACGTCGCAGCAGCAACTGGTGGTCGCGCATGACACGATACACCCGCTTGACGTTCACGCACGGCGCGCCAGCCATTTCCTGGCTACGTCGCAGTAGCGCCCAGACTCTGCGGTACCCATATGTCGGCAAGACGGCCACATGCTCGTGGATTGCAGCAACCAGGTCCGTGTCGTCGATATGCCGGGCGCGACGCCCATCCTGCCAGTCCGAGGAGCGGGCTTTCCTAACTGCCAAAGCAGAGCGCGCCACGCCGAGAACATCGCAGACCGTTTTCATTGGTCGTCCCCGGGCAGTAAGGGCGAGCGCGCAATCCAGTTTTTTGAGCGGCCATATTCGACTGCTTCCTTCAGTATCTCCGCCTCTTGCGTCTTCTTGCCCAGCAGACGCTGCAGTTCTCTGATTTCCTTCATTGCTGCGGCCAACTGCGAAGCCGGTACCACGGCTTCCCCAGCTTTCACCGCTGCCAGGCTCCCGTCCTGATATTGCTTGCGCCACGCAAATACCTGGTTTGGGTTCAGCCCGTGTCGCCGGGCAACCGCTGAGACCGTTGCGCCCGGCTCCATGGTCTCTTGAACGATAGAGACCCTTTCCTGGACCGAGCGCCGACGGCGACGCTCTGGTTCACTCAAAACTTCGATGCTTTCCACTATTTGCCTAGGCTTAAGAGGCGTTAACAGAATGACTTTTGCAGGTGTCGCCAGCATATGATGCAGCAAGCGATTTTCATGAAGGCCTCGTGG
>NZ_JALQDQ010000046.1:0-55147 GCF_023631105.1 Caballeronia sp. AZ10_KS36
TATCGGTCAGATTCATTTTGCCCATGACCTGCATCTGAACACACTTGGGGTGCCAATTCAATGATGCAATGCACTAGACAACGAAGAACAATGGTATCTATAACATCAACCCCGGAGGTGTTCCACCCTTTATCGAGGTTGTCGAATAATATCCAGACCGATTGTTTCTCATTCAAGTAATCGGACAGACTCTCTCGAAGCGCCCGTATATCATGCGAATAGACTAGGGAGGTGACGTCCTCAACCGACAGCCTCGTGTCCGGCGTATCGCCGTACCGTGCCCGATATTCGAGTGCAATTCGATTTGACAGCGTGAGAAGTCGTTCGGAAAAATCTCCCTCTGTGGAGAAGCTCTCGACCTTGTAAGCGGCCTCCAATCTCACATATTTATCGAATAAATCGTGATTGTGCTTATGTATAACGCGGTCCTTTTCCAGGACCTTGTAAGCGACTTCTAGAAGAAGCAAATATTCCCAGAACGCAGTAATAAGGTGCTGTCGCGACCCTTCAGTCAAATACGCGAGAAGATCTTCTTTCAGTTTAATGAGCTGGTATCCTTCGGGCTTCAAGTCGACCATTACGTTACGTTTGTCGCTTCTGATTCTATCCCGGAGCTGCAGAAACAACGCAGTTTTTCCCGATCCTTTCCGACCTACTACTAGGTTCACTTCTCCTCGAAGCGATCGATTGAACTGATCAGTTCGCATGTAATAGTCTGACAGGGTGGTCATCTCATTTTCCGCCGTCGGATCACCGAACGTCAAGCTTTGAAGGGATCTGTCCCCCGCTCTTCTCGGGGGTTCGACCTCTTGGAGATAGTCGGTCACATCCAAAACCAAGCTGGCAATGTGTTCCGCGATATCGTCTGGATGCCCATAGGTCTTCACATCATCCCTGACATCTAGCGGCGAGGCGAAATTAGAGGGCGCTAAAATAAGCGTCGGGCGTTCCATACCATGTGCGAGTCCCGCGACGAACATCGTTCGGACATTGTGGATCTGCGCCCAGTCCTTGTCTTCTCTTTCGAACGATACGAGTACTCCAGCTGATGAGGCCACCTGCTTGATCGCATCGACGGCCGAAAGGCGCGAGTCCTCAGTGGGATTGAAACTTCTATATTTATACCGCGCTTTCTTCAACCGGGAGGTCATCATTGTCGCTGCAGCGCCCTTCAAAGGGGGCTCTACAACATATGCCGGCGCCTTGGTATCGATTGGGTTCTGGATTGACAGAGGAATCTCCCCTATCTCTCCCGTCAAACGATACGCCAAAGATTCATCGTCGTCGTACTCGGAAAACCCGAGCGTGTCGAAGATACCAACTTGCTTTGCAATGTCACGGTCGCCTTTTGTCTTCGAGTGTCTAATCAGAAAAACCCGTTTCGATTTCCCGATCGCGTAACCAATTTCATAAACCACGTTAAGGTTTAGATAGGTGATGTCAGCGACGATGAAAGCGGATTCGTCGATTTTCTCAATGATCGGGGAAATCAGTGGCGTGCCCGCGATATCATTGAATTCCCATCGTTCATACCGGACTTCTTGAGTTCTTGCTGTGACTTTCTTCACGGCACTTCGCAAGATGCCCAGCAGCGACTGGTCTTTAGAAGGATAGGCAACAAAGGCAAACTTGGTCATTCGTTACACCGCTGTGGTCGCGACATTGTTCGTATCATCTCACAAGAGCTGCGGTGCCGACCATCGTACCGTTGGCCAGGCAAAGTGCTCGGCCGTCTAATGGCCGATATTGAGTCGGAGCCGGCGTCTGAGCGGCCAAACGACGCAGCAGGCGAGCGACTCTTTATGGCCGATCAGGTGAGATCGCCAACGGCCGCTTATCGGCACTCCACTTCGCGATACTCGAATTCGGCTGACTGGCCGCTTTGGAGACAGCCGTCTGACCGGAGTCGGTCGCATACGGTCCGTTCCCAAAAAGCCGCGAAGAACCCAAAAAAAACCCGGCTCGAAAGCCGGGTTGTGATCAAAGGCTGTGACAAGCGGCACCGCCCGGATGCCGCTGCGTCCTATGCTGCAGTGCCAGTCCCTGGCGGCAAAGATCGAGACAACAAAGTCGTGACTGCCCCCGCCAAAGTCCACTCGCCAAACTGCTGTTCATGGCTTTCATGGACGAGACGGTCGAGGCACAGCACCTCGACGCCATCGACTTGTACCTTGCCGAGGACTTTCGCCAGCACCGCGCGATTAGAGCCTTCACGTTTAACCGTAACGACGCCCTCCCCGACCACCACAAACACGTTCGAGTCTTTCGGCATTTAAGCTGCCTCCTTCAAAAGTTTTCGCATGTCACCGGACGTTTCCGCCGACAGCAATGCAAGGTCATCGACGAAGCGATCCAGCAACGAATCCATATGCAAAAAAGTCTCGTCGTCCAGTTCCGGCGTCGCCCAGTCCAGCCCCGCCTGCGTCGCATCACGTTTGTGCGCGACCATTTGGTCCTGATACTCGTCGATGCTTCCTGGTAGGTGGAAATAGACGACTTTCAACACGCCCTTCCGGTTCCATCGCAGCGCGCGCCGCATCGCCTGATACTCAATGCGCCACGTCCACGAGCGGTCATAGAAGAGGATGTAGTCGGCGTTCGGCAGGTTGTAGCCGGCGCGGCCCGATGCCTTGGTGGCCATCAGCCCGGTTGCCAGTCCGCCCAAAAAGCGCTTGTCCTTATCGGCCACGCGACGCTTGATCGGGATCTCGCCATGAAACGGGACTGTCTGCACACCATGCGCATCCAGCTCGCGCGCCAGAAGATCGAGCACGCCGGGGTTCTCGGCAAACACGATTGCTTGCTTACCTTCCGCCGCGATTGCACGCATGCGCGCCACAATCGCGCGCTGCTTGCTCGTCAACCCGCCGATGTACTCCACGCCCTCCATCCCGAACTGCGGGTAGTTGGCAGAGAAGTGAACAGCACGGATACGAGCGAGGATCGTCACCAGGTTGCACGCCTTCTTGTCATCGCGCGATGAGCGATACCAATCGGCAAACTCGTCGGCAGCACGCAGGTACGCGGCCAGATGGCCGCGATCCCAGTCGACCGTCTCCACCTCGAACTGCGGCGGCTCGATCCGGATGTAGCGCGACACCTCAGGCTCGGCGACCAGCCGACGCTTGATATGCGGCGCGAGCATCGCCCGGTACAGGTGCAGGTTGCCGATCTTGGGCACCTCGCGCTTCGCCCCGTCCTGCAGGCTCTCCGCGAACTGCCACGTCACCCACTCCAGCACCACGAAGTCGTCCCTGAATCGATCGACGCCGCGCATCGCGTACTCCACCGAATTGATCCAGTTCTGCTCCAGGTAGCCGACGCGATAGCCATACGGCTGAGCGGCCGTTCCGTCACCACCAGAAAACGCGATCAGACCGAACGCATCTCTCGGGTAGTTCGGGACGGGACTTCCCGTCAAAACGAACCGTCGCCGCGCCGACAGCTGCCAAAGCGCGCGGCTCTGATCACTTGTCGGATTGGCGAGGCGCTCGCCTTCGTCGGCCACCAGCAGGCCGATACGGCGGCGAAGTCGATGGGCATACGTCACGCGCCCGGAAGCTGCCTTATCGACCGGCATGCGCAGCCGCTCATACGAGATCAGGTTGATTCGTCGGAGGTCACCAAGGTCCGCCGCTGATTCGATTACCTTCGCCTGATCGGCCGCGATCGGCAACTGGCCGATCTCCTTCAACATCTCCTCGATGAGCCGGGACTCAACGACGATGAGGCCGTGCTTCACACCGGAGACGAGGATCAGCGCCAACGCGAGCCGTGACTTGCCGCAACCCTGCTCCCACGCGACTATGCATCCAGTCGGCTTCAACAGCGTTTCGATCAAATCGTCGACCTGAAACTCCCAGTCGAGCCACTGATCGACGCCGAGCGCCTTCACGCGCGAGCGCAGCGCCGCTGCTTGGTCAGGAAAGCGTGCGCACAGACCTTCGTGCACCACCTCCCATCCCTCACTGACGTTCTCGACCGCGAACCGCGCGTTGAGCTCGTCGACCGACAGGTGATACCAAACGCCCTGCAGCGCGTATCGGTACCGTCCGTCGGCTTCGCGATCAAATTGGACTTCGTCGCCCGCCTTGATGAGCGGACTGGCCCAGCGCGTCGCATCGACCTTGTGGGTCTCTTTCGCGATGCCCGACACCTGATCTCGCGATCCAGCGCCAGTTGTCCACGCCACGTGCCGCAGCGGTATCGCCTGTCGTACGCTGCGACGCATGCGTCTGATGAAGTGCTCCATGAAGCCGGGCGCGAGTTGCGGCTCGCCACCGACGCTGCGGATTCGATCAAGCAACTGACCAAAGGCCGCAACCGGATCGTCTTGCACCAGATACGTTTCCATATCCAGCAAGCCTTGCCCGGAGTAACGGAAGCCACGCGGCAGCCGGTGGCCGTCGCGCGAGTAAATGCGCTTCACGAGAACCGCGTTGAGCACCATCGCTTCGTTGAAGCCGCATGCGAACGACAAGCGAATGCGCCGGCCATCGTGCGAGACCTTGACCGACTTGTCGCCGGTGACCGCACGCGTGATGAACGGCACGCTTTCATCGAGCTTCTGCAGCCGCAGCCGAGCTTCCCCGAAGGATCGCTCCTCGAAGTGCAGCCCGAGGTCTGGGCCTGGCTTGGCCAGATCATCAACCAACGCACGCACGAAGTCCGAGGGACGATCGCGATATCGGTCGAACACCACCACGGCCGTGCGCACATTCGCGCCTTCCGGCTTGAACGCGTCCGCTGGAAGTTCGAACAGGCCAGCCACGCGGCGCTTCAAGCGGTCGCCCTGCTCGCCCGCGATCATCGACTCGGCGGTGGTGATCGGCAGGAGCGCGACGACGATATTCGCCGCCTCCAGCGCTTGGTGGACGGCGTAATCGTGGCTCAACGCGCTGGTGTGCGCGCCGTACCGGCCCCACGTCGTGCATTCCAGCGTCTGCAGGTGCGGCGACTCCAGATGGATTGAGAACGGCGGATTGATGATCGCGATGTCGAAGCGTGCCGGATGGATGTCCTCCATGCCAGCTTGCCGGAACTCGCAATCAAACCCCGCGTCCTCAAACACCTTTTGGCACTGCTGGATGACATCGGCGTGGACGTCCACGCCGTACACGGCATGGCGTTCCGGGTCTGCGTACTGGAGCAGCCGGCCAGAGCCGACCGAGTTATCCAGGATCCGGATAAGCCGATTGACCTTCCAGCCGCTGACGAAGCTCCACATGAACGCCGCAATGGCGTTCGGCGTGAAGAATTGGCCGAGGTGCTGACGGCGCGCCGCGGCCAGCTCGCCCTGATGGGCGATGGACGGCGACTGCGACCCCAAACTTCTGATCGCACGCAACGGCTCATACCAGTCCCGCTCGAACGAAAACAGATCTCTCTGCATGAATTGCCTCTAGAAATGAAAAGACCCGCCGGAGCGGGTCGAAAGGATGGAACGGTGGACGCTTTAGTACCGGTCGCGCGAGGCGAGGTACGTGGCGCCGAACTCACTGATGAAGAGGGACAACGCGTCACCCACGTCGTGAGCGAACTTGAACTGCCACTTGTCGTTGAACAGTACGATCTCCAGCCCCGTGAACGACAGCTTCTCGCGAGTTGAGAACGTCAGTCGATGGACGCTGAAGTTGCGCAGTTGCATCGCCAGCGCGCCGAACTGATGCTTCCTCGCGAAGGTCGCCAAGCCGTCGAAGGTTGTGGCAACCGCCTGCTGAGAGGAGTAATAGACCTCGCGTTGCCCCTTCGAATGGAAGCACGACTGGGAGGTGACGCGCTTTTCGAGAATCACCGCGCTGCTGGTGCGCTTGATCTCGGTATCGGGCTTCAGCCAGAAGCCGTTGATGATGGCTTTCGCAGCCTGCTCGAACGCAACGCGCTCGCCAGCTTCGCCGCCGAACGTTCGCTCGAGGTGTTGCCAGAAGCCGTCCAAGTCAGGGACCTTGCCCTTTCTCAGATCCTCGTCGACGTCGAGGCCGCATCGGTCGAGTTCGCGGCTCTGGTCGATCTCGATTCTGCCGCCGGCAGGTGCGAACTTGCGACTCGCCTCCATCACAAGCCGCGAGAGCAGCCTTCGGCAGAACGTGCTGAGCTCGCGCTCGCCCTTGTATTCGCTTCGCACTTCCATCGCCGAATACTCGGAGAGTCCGTCAGCAAAGACATCGCGTTCCGCTTGAACTACAGCGCCATAGGCTACTGCTGCCGCGGTTTGTGCCGTCTTGAATTGCTCGATTAATTGCGTGTACATGCGTTGCTCCAAGAAATGAGCAGGCGCACGCCCGCAAAGGGGACATGCCCCTGCGGGTTAAGAAAGATATTGATTGCGCGGCGAGCTTGCTTAGCGCCGCATCGTCGATGCGCTAGAAGCGCGGGTGATAGTGCAACAGTACATGCACGAGGTTCCGCCGCTGACACGAAAGGCGATCTTTTCATGGTGCCTTTCGTGCTCAGGCTCGGAAACCTTATCCACAGTTTCTGTGGCTAACCTTGGGGATAACCTCAGCCGCCGCCCGCCGTTGGCGATACATCTACGGTTGGCGCAAAACGCGCAAGCGCGCGCATCCGCCCCGAAAGGCGCAACTTTTTCGGTCCCTTTCGCCGGTCCGCCGCTGGCCTGCTGACATCAGAATTTCGAGGTGCACGCGCGTGCGTGCAATCCCTTCGAGCACGTCCATGAAAGTAAGTCACATTGCGACCATCGCGTTCCTTAGTGCCTCAGCCATCGGCATGACCGGAGCGGTCAGCGTTGTCGCGCGCCAGTTCACGATCGAACGCTCAGCCGTTCAGGTCGTCGTTGATACAAGCATCGCCGCACGACTTCAGGGCTTGTCCGACGCGATGGAACACGTCCCGGCCGCTGGCCGTCCATTTCTGCTGTCTAAATACGGCTTCAGGGACGAGACGGCGCTTGCTGCAGCCCTAGCAGCCCAGCGACGTGACCTGGACTCAGCAGAGAGACTGCGCGCTGCGGAACTCGCTGCCAACGAAAAGCGATTAGCCGCTTTGCTGGCGGCATGCGGCTTCAGTGCGATCGTCGCCATCATGGGGGCCGTTGCGCTCTACGACGCGCACGTGGCTCGAGGCCGAGCCACGCGCGAAGCCAATGCCATTGCCGCCTAGCGCCGTGCGACCAATTTCGCCTTATCAAAACAAGATGAATCTGATCGTTGTTAGCTTCGAGGACTTCACGAAGGACGCCGCCGGCGCGCGTGCTGACTCTGTACCGTCTCCTGGCTTCCCCGACAGCTGGATCGACGCGCTCGTCGGAACCGGCTCCGTCTTTTCGCGCGACGAAGCCGCGCCCGGCGCTGTAAAGACGATCGGCCTTCGCTTTCCGAGCGGCGAGCACGCCGAGCAGTTTTGCCTGAGCGTACGCAAAGTGGCCAATCTCCTCGGGACCCGTGCACACATCCACAAGGTTCCTGCCAATCAGGTGGACCTCACACTGAGCGAGGCCTCAAGACATCGTGCAAGTGTCATTTGACGGACTCACAGTCGCACTCGAAGACGTTCAAGACAACCCGGCGCGGTATGCGCGCCAGCTCGAACGCGCAAAGAAGTCACCGGGATACGCTGTATGCCACTGCCGGGAGCGCGTCGCGCGCAAACCGTTGCGCCTCGTTGTGCGACGCTACGGCGCGCTTTTTCATCTCGCAAGATGGCCTGACGACGGGCCAAACCACGACGAGATCTCATGTCCGTTCTATGCCGCGGCGTCAATCAAAGATGGAAGAACGCCCGACGCCCTCAGTGCAATCCAGCAAACGCCCGCTGGGCTGAACGTCAAGCTCGACGTCTCGCTATCTGTTCGAACGCTCGAACGGTCGATACGCGCTGAAGGCGGCTCCTCGCTCACCACCACAACTCGCCGCGCGGCGCCGCTCCTTGGGTTGTTGCAACGCGTTTGGCTTGAGGCCAATTTGCACGTCTGGCAAGGAGGTTCTACCCGCGGTTGGGGCCAGTGCAACGCACAGCTCGTGGCCGCTCTTGGCGATGGCAAGCTTAACGGTAAGCCTATCCACGAGGTCTTGCATGTCATGCGTCGACACGACGAGAGCCAAGCGCAATCCATTGTCGCCGAGTTCAATGCGTTTCTAGACGAGATTACGAACACACCCCAAGCATCTCAACGGCGTTTGCTGCTCGGCGAGCTCCGCGGCGTGATGGCCTCGAAGTACGGCTTCGTCGTCACGCTGCGCCAAACGAAGCGCACATTCTTCGCCTCCCCACACGTTATCGAATCGGCCGCCGCGTCGTTTAGGTCCGCCTGGGCGATGGTCGGTAACGCTAGTGCGCGCGTCGTGATTCTCGCCTTGATCGAGCGGACGCGGGACGGAAATCTTCGGATCATCGATCTTGCGCTGCAACTGTGCAGCAGCGGTTTCCTTCCCTGCGATTCGAGCTATGAGGTGGAGATGGCCAACCGGCTCGTTGCCGAGCGCCGACGTTTCATCAAGCCTTTGAGGCTCGAGGCCGGCGACGTCATGCTGCCCGACTTTCAACTGACGGACACCCGACAGCCGACGGCGATCGAAATTCATGGGATGCAAGGCAATGAGCAATACCTTGCCCGCAAGAAAGAGAAACAGGCGCTGTACGCGCGCGACTCAAAGCCGTGCGTTGAGTGGATCCCCCGGCCGACCTCGCGTCAGTACGGCTTCCTAAACCGTTGACTTGACGGTCGCGCCTTCTAGGCTACTTTGAGCGCATCCGTAAATGTTGAGCAAATGATATGGCCTCAAACTCGTTTTTTCTGAATCGAGCAGTCGCGCGTAACGCCGACTGGCAAGTGAATTACCCCGCGCTCGCGATGGCCAGCACCATCGACGCCGTCGATGAACGACGCAAGCAGATCGTCGTTGCTGCCGCGGACGAAACGTCCCTACGCGCGGTGTTCTTCAGTTCCCTCGGTGCAATACTCGACTTCCACGCGACTTGGGATGAACTGGAGCGGTCAGGCAAGGGATGGCTCGCGTTCACCATACGCTGGAACCGGTGGTGGTTGCCCAACGTTGATCACGTTAAATGGCTAGAGCAGCACGCGTTCGCGCCAACTGACCTTCGCTTCGCGAATCGGGACCAGGCGATCGCCGCCGGTGATACCGCGTCTTTTCGCGAATTCCTCGATGTAGTTGAACTCCACTATCGCCGCGACCCAGCCATCTCCAGCATCTTGTTTGCGCCTAACGCCATTGCGGCCGTCGAGACTTCGCCAATCGATACGGCCACGCGTCATTCATAAGACCGTCGATGCGCAAGGTCATTCCCTTCGGCAAGCGAGCCGTCGCTCCTAACACGCCCCGCGATGTTAAGGCCCAGTGTGCACACCGAAATCTTCGGCTCGTCGAACGCGGCGGTATCGTCATGTGCGCCGATTGTCATGTCACGCTCAGTCCGTTTTGGGCGCTGTCGATGATGTCCGAGCAGTACGCCTTGGCGATGGGGCACATCCACCGGCTCAAATCTCGAATCGAGCTCGCCGACGCTCGAATCCTAGAGTTATCGCGGGAACTCGATGCGATGTCGCCGGGCGAAAAGAAGCCCGAATAAGTCGTCTACCGACACTTGACCAACCGTCGAACAGTGGTGCAATAGATCACCAACGACTCAGGAATGCACCATGAAACGAACCTTCGAATGCGGTCACAGCGGCAAGGGCAAATACTGCCACGCGTGCGCGGCTGAAGAGAAGCAGAAGGCTGAGCGCCGTCTCGCGCTCGAAGAGAAGCGCGCTGCGAAGCGAGTCTCGACCACCGACGATCCGATCGACCTTTCCATGGTGCGACACCTCGCGGCCGTACAACGAGAGGCAAGAGATCTGCTCGCAAAGGTCAGTAGCGGCGTGCATCCGTTTTCACTCGACGGAAAGTTCATCAAGTCCTCGGCCGGCAAGCTGGTTTCCGTGCCAGTTGGCCGATCCTATCGCCTGCTCTTTGACGCCCCATCGCTCGCACCGCTACGCCTCGTCAGTCACGAAGACTACAATGGGATTGCGGCGAACCGCGTAGCGGCATGACGTCCCTCGACTCACGCTTCGCGCCGTAATCCTCTCGAGGAGGTACTCGCGATGAAGGTCGGTCCGAATTTGGCGTTGAGAACCGCGATCAACGCGCTACGCGACATCGTCGAAAGTGAGCGCATGCCGAACGGCATCCCGCTAAGCGACGACGAACGGGAGTTGCATCGACTGTCTGCCGATGAACTCGAGAAGCAACTCTTGGCACTGAAAAGTCTAGTGGGCCGGCTGGAAAGGTGACTTTCGGCCAGCGCGGTCGGGCACCCTCACGCAGGTAGCTATAATCCACGGCGGCTTACAAATATTTCAAAGCGCCGGACTGCCGGCGACAGGACAGCGCCATGACTGACGAACTGTTTCCCTGCGACCATTGCGGCGGGAAGTGGTCTTTCGGATTCTCGCAGCGATTAGTCGGACGTCCGTCGGCTCCTGAGCGCGACTTTGCTCGCCTCGGCAACAGTTTGGCGCCGCCCATGCAAGACATGGAACCGCGCTCACCGTACGACGTTCCCTATGAGAAGGTCTGCTGCATTTTCTGCGAAGAATGCGGGATGCAGACGCCTTGGATCCCGATCGGCAACGACCGCTACGCTGCACTGGACAAGGCCGGCGAGATTTGGAATGCTCGGATGCGGCGGCCGAAAGCCACCGAGGGCGATCTGCTTCAGCTCGTAAGAAAAGAAGTTAGCGCAGTCGACGATGCTTACCTGATCGACCTCCTCTCGAGGAACGAAGACGACTGGGAGAAACGCGGGCCGATCTTCCAAATGCTCGCCAAGAAAATCGCCGACAGCAAAATTACAATGAGCGAGTTCTGGCCAGTCGACACAGTCCTCCGCGATGCGGCGCGATACCGAAAGCTGCAGCAGCTAGCGAAGCGCATATACATTGACGGAATCGCTTCGGTCCAGTTTCCCCGGATTCCCGCGACAGGCGGTGACGAAGGCAACTTTGAAAACAGCGTCAACGAGGCGGTCGATGACCTCCCCGACCGCAACCGCTGGTGACTTGACTTCATTCGGCGCCGGTCATACTGAAGGAACCTACAAACTAGACACGGCAAACAAGGACCGAATATGTCACCCATCCAGTACATCGTCGCCGCCTACCGACTCCGCAACAAACTAGCGCCGCAGCTTTTTACGCTGCTCGCCCTCGGCGTGATCCTGACGTATCACGCGATGACCAGTCCGCAGTTGAGCTGGCTCTTGGACTGAAACGCGAAAGTGACGCTCTCCGGAGAGCGTCCCATTCAAACAGCCCTAAGAGTCAAGTTGTTGAATTTAAGATAAAAAAGCCCTGTTACAAAATGGGCCGGATATTCACACCCCCCTTAGTCGGCTCACTTTTCGCATTGTAAAATGCGGTACAAGCCCGTTCTAGAGATACCGAGAGCGGCGGCAGCAGCCTTCTTCTCGCCGTTGCTAGCGGCGAGCGCATTGTTGACCTGCTCAATCGTCACCTTTGGCGTTTTCAGTTTCCTCTGGGCAGAGTAGCTCGACAGGTAAGCACCCGCCTTTTGCTTGCGGCTGTGCCCGGCCGCCTCAACGACCGCTTGCATTGCTTCATCTTGCATTCGTTTGTCCGCCCGTGCGTCGCTTCCTTTGATCGGCGCTGGAACACCCGCATATCGCGCAAACATCTGTTGCAGGTACTCGTGCCTGAGGCCATGGCAGGTAACGCCCAGACCGGCTTTCGTCACACCGTGTCGCTTGAGCACCGTGTAAAAGTGGTCCTTCCATTGGGTCTTCGTATAGCCATCCGGAATCGTTGATCCGGTAGTGCTGTTGACGTAGTTTGCCGCTTCCCGCAGAACATCAAGCTTGAAATCGATCGGGACGGTGCGTCCTCGACCTCCCTTCGTGCCGTGAACCACATTAAGCCGGCCGTCCTTGCGCACTGCGTCTATTGGCCTCAGCAGGAAGCTTTCCTCGACCCGGAGCCCGAATGCTGACTGCAACTTCATCTGCACGGCGACCACCGGATCGGTCTTCGCGATGCCGTCGATGATTAATGCGGCATCAATGCCGTTGCCTTCCCACGATTTGTCCTCCGTCGCAACATAGGACCGATGGAAGTCGTGCTCGTCCCTATCGATATAGTCCGATAGCTTTCTGACAAGATTGGGCTTGCCGATCCACTGTGCGAACGCGCGGAAGTACGTCAACTTGTTTTCGATCGTCCCTGGGCTCTGGCCTTTCTTGTGCCAGAGCGTGACAAGGAACTCGATGTGCTTCTCCTTGAGAGCATACGGCGACTGGAGCGCGAATCCGTTTTCGCGCAGCTCGACGAACGACCGGCAAAGCTTGCGCAGGCGATAGTCCTGCGTCTTGACCGACAGCGGCTTGCTGCTGATTCGCGTACGGCTGTGGACGCGATTCACATTGGCGGTGAACAGCACGTCGAGCGCCGATTTGAAATCGGCACGTAACCCCGGGTAGTCCGCCAGAATCCCTTTCACGTAGACAGTCACCGTCACCTTTCAATCCCCCTTTTTGTTCAGCTTTTCGCGCGCCGCTAGGTACATGTTCCGGCCTCTCTCAAACGCGCTTGCAAACTCGCCGTTTAGCGCGGCGCCGTAAAGCAGCGATTTGCCCGGCGGCCACGATCCGGCGGCCCAGCCAGCAATGGCCGCGTGTCGCAACGCTCTTCGCCTCGAACGTGCATCGTCAAAGCCGTACCTCGCAGCAAGTCGCCACATCGACCACGCGACGTCGGCTTCGAACATATGGTCTATGCCCGTGAACGTCCTCTTGCACCGCCCGCCCTGCCTGTAACCCGTGTCCGAAAGGGACCGAATTGCGTTCGCTCGCCGGCCTTCAGCGTTGTCCGGGGCAACATGCGGGATCACGGAGCTCGAGGCCGCTCGCCGCAGGAGTTCCGTAGAACTAGGCTCCTCCGCGCAGTCGCTGGTACGAGTTGCCGCGATGACATCAAAGTCCAATCCTGCCTCTAACGCCGGGTCGCAGAGAACGCACGCTATTGTTTGATGGCTTCAGCACCGCCTTGTCCTCTTGTGAAAACCGATTCGACGACCGTCCGCTATCTTTGCGCGGTGCGCCGCCGTTTGCTGCCGCGTCGAATGCCCCGGGAGCCTATCCCCGAGTGCTGTCTGCGCTGCACGCTGCGTATCCCCGCCGGGTCCTGCCTTCCTGTCCTTTAGCGATTCCATTCGATAGCCCCGCACGTGGAAGAAACGTGCATCGACCGTCCGTATTGCCGCGTGCTGCGAGTCTCACGCTTCGCGTGGTGACCGCCACTGACAACTGCCGGTGCCAATCAACGCGGGCCCGCTTCGCGGCACCTCTCGTCGTTGAGTGTTTTTCCCCGCTGCTGTCAGCAGTCCAATCGCGCGCTTTTCGCTGCGCGACTCGGCTGTGCCGCTGCTACGGCTACCGCGCCGGCCAGAGCACGCTCTCGCGCGCCCGTGTGCCCCGTCTTTTGACAGCACGACCTTGGCCATTTGCTCGGTAATCGTTATGCGCTGTTTGTTCTCCGGTTGCGCCGACCGTTCGTCTTCCGTACAGAGTTAAGTCCGCCTTCCGTGGCTCGCTCATCCCCCATCCCAAAGCGCGTTCAATCGGCCGCGGTGTGTCGGGCCTCATGCAACGTACCCAGCGTCGTGTGCTGTAGGGATGCGTCCATCGTCGTTGAGGTACTCAGCAGCAGCGACCGGAACCGTGTCCGCGTCCACTCCCAAGCCGTCTCAACTCGAAGATTCGGGCATAACGGCCCGCAAACCCAATGGATATCGCGTGTCCAGCGTCCTCAACTTGGGTCGCTTTGAACTTGATTAGATTCAGAAAAAGGCGGGTTCATTTTGCGGCCGTAACAGAGGGGGTTTTCGCTAGGCAAAGCGGTCCCCTCGATGGTCCTTTTCAGGAGGTCGATGCGCATGCGCGCGGTTGGTGATTAGAAGAATACCGGCGCCGTGATCATGCGAAGAGTCAAAAGCTGCCTAAATGTTGCGAGCTTTTGCTTCCTTGACATTGCGGCGTTCCAGATAGATTAGGTCCGTCAGCAGCAGCTTTGGCCCCTAGTGGGTACCTGTAGGTTCCCTAGCAAGACTTGCCGCTCAGTGCGCGTCGCGGCTTGGCCCCAACGAGGGTCAACCAGGGACCAAACAGGGGACCTACGAGCAGCTTCACCCTTCAGAACGCTGCTCTTGGCCCGTGTATCGGCCACGCAGGGACCGGCCAGGGGCCGGGCAAACTTTGTTGGCAACGGCTTATCTGAACTCTGGAGAGAGAATCATGAAAACACAGGTTTTTGCAGTTGATGTTGGTTACGGCAATACTAAATGCGCGTTTCGTATGGGCTCAGACCTCGCGACGATGATGTTTCCTTCGCTTGCCCCGCTTCGCGTCAGCGAGGCGGTCTCGAGTTTTGCCAACGGTGTGCTGTCCGATCGCAAAGTGGCTGCCATTGAAATCGATGGAACAGTGTATGAAGTCGGTCCCGGCGTTGAAAGATCGTCAGCTTATGGGAACGCAGGCCGGACGCTGTCTGAGGACTTCTGCACAACGCCGAACTACGCGGCGCTGCTCTACGGCGCCCTTCACTTCGCCGGCGTGACGGAAGTCGAACGTCTAGTTCTGGGCTTACCAGTTCATAGCATCGGCAAGTACGCCGACTCCGTGCGCGACGCGTTCAGCGGCACGCTGACATTTGGTGAGCACAAAGTGCGTATTGGCAGCGTGAAAGTCATCCCGCAGCCTCTTGGTTCGCTCGTCTCTTTTTCCGAGTACGGCGGCGATGAGTTCGACCGGGAAAATGAGCATATCGTCATCGACGTTGGCTATTTCACAACCGACTGGGTGGTCGCAAACGGCTTCACGATGAACGACGCGCGCAGCGGCGGGGTTCCGGGCGGTGCATCCCAAGTCTACAAGCGCATTGCATCGTTGATCAGCGAAGGGCGGGGCGAGATCGTCACCGATATCGAGAAACTCGATAAGTGCCTGCGGATGAAGAAGCCTTTCCTTTTCTATAGCGAGGAGATGGATCTCGAACCGTACGTGGAAAAGTCTCAAGCAGTCGTCCGGAGCACGATCAAAGCGATCCAAGAAAAGGTTGGCGCCACCGGCACAGTTCGGTCCATCGTCCTGAGCGGCGGCGGTGCAGCTCTTTACGAGTCGGCAGTTCGGGAAGCGTTTCCAAAGAATCGGGTTCAATTGATGGATGCGCCGTGCTTTGCGAACGCGAAGGGCTTTCTGATCATCGGCGAATCGACGCTCGCGCGTGAGCGTAAGCTCGGGGTGGCAGTATGACAAGAAAGATGCTGATCAAGGTGACGGTGGACGAGGCTCTCTACCCTGAGCTCTATCAGCGTCTGGAAGAACATAATCCACGATTGCGCGCGGCCGTGCTCCGATCACTTGCGAGCGACACAGCACGGGCCGTGATCGGCGGGCGCGAGTTAGTCGGTGCCGGCAAACGCGAACCGTTGCCAGCCAATGCGGACCAGCCGGTCGAAGCGCTCTCGGCTCCTAAAGCCTCTGCTCTTCCTGCATCGTCAATCTCGACTGTTGCGGCGCATTCGGCAGCACCTTCTCGCGCAGCTGATCAAGATTTGCCCGCACAGCTTGGTCGTTTCAATTACGATGAGATCGGCGATCAATTTTCTAATTTCTAGCTGACTGTCGCCCGGCACCGGTCACCGCTTTTATCGTAGATATCGCGTCTCCCCGACTGCCCCGCAGTCGGGTTCGCGCCCGGCTGAAAAACTTAGAAACTCCATCTAAGCCAACGAGCGGTCCGGATCAAGCGACTTGCTTGCAACATGGTGACAGTATCGCCACCCGGCTAATTCGCGCTGTGGCTTGACTTCGGCGCTTTGATGGCAAGATGAGTTCTAAGTGCAGCCGATGCACATCCTGATCAACGACCAATGAGACGCTTTATGGACATTCTCAATAACCTGACGCAACTGGACTGGACGCGCGGCGTGCGCATGTGGATTCTCGTGGCCGCCGCGCTGGCTGCTTTCGAGGCGGCTTATTTTTTTCATCGCGCTCTGTTCCGCCAAGCCAACGGAGCCGATGATGTACGCTAAATTCATGGCACTGCCTTTTTTTGCGCGACGCCTCATCATCGCCATGGCGTCTCTCTTCGTGATGTGGGTCTGTGCCTATCTGCCAAAGAGCGGGTTGACTCAAATGCTGATCGGCTCAGGCGCATTCATTATTTTTTGGGCAACCGGCCTCCTCGTGCCTTTCCTCAAGGTCACGTTTTTTATCCTGAGGTGGCGTTTGTGGTACGTCGTGCGCTACAAGTAGCCTCTGAACCGCGAGCCACAAACAGAAAAGCCCCGACCAATGGTCGGGGCTTTTGTCTTAAGGGGTTTTCAATGCAGCAGAGATACACCTTGTGCGCTCGCCTGTCGACGAATGCAGTAAAACCAAGCAGTGTCCAGCGTGACGCCTTGTTTCTCCAGTCGGGCATGACCGCCTCGCTTCCGGTCGATGACGTCATAGGCTTCCGCCTGCGACTTCCCTACCCTGACCGAGCCGTTCTCGACACCGGAAGTTGCCACGATTTCATACCGGCCAACAATCATGCTGAAGCTCATTTCCTTTTCTCCATTGGAAAAGCTCGGGCGGATTGCGGCCCCAGCGGGGACGAATCCCCACCGGGCAGAAAGTTACTATTAGCGGCCAGACGGCCGCGGAATCAAACAATCAAACGTGCAGTGCTTCGCGTTCGTCGCGGCGCACCACCATTGCCATCGCAGGGCGATGCGCTGCCTGAGACGCACACCACTCGTCGGCAAAATCTGTTTCCCGCTTTTTCGGCCGGTGAACCATAGCCGTGTAGCCTTCAGCTCGCAGCCGCTTCGCCAGCTTCAATGCAGCATCGACGCCCGGCGATTTGCCGGTGCGGGGATCGACCGCATCGAAGTCCGCGAAGATATGAACGACGCGGATTCCGAGGCCGTCCGGCACAACAAAATCGGCGAGAAGGATTCGATTCAAGCAATACCAGACCGGCACGCCGAAGAGCATGTGCGCGGCATACGCCGTCTCAAGACCTTCCGCGACGCCCATTTCACCGTCGACCGGATCCATCAGCCGGACTGCGCCGCCGTTGAGCTTATGCAGCGTCACGTCGTTCAGCTTGGCCGGAAGGATCTCGCCATCGTTAGTGACGATCGACGCTTTCGCCGGTTTCGAGCGTTCAAGGAAGGTGCGGTGCAACGTTCCGAGCCGGCCGTCCGGCAACGTGAAGCGGGCAAGGATGCCCGGCCACTGACCGATGATCTTCTTCTCGTGGCGGTAATCGAGCATTGCCATGCGCAACGCTGAGGACGGCGCCACTTTCAGACCCGGCACCCGTTCGCGCAGGTATCGCGGAACGAGGCCATCGGAACCGACCAGCGTCGCTCGATCCCACATCGAGTCGAGACGCTTGCGCGCCCACTCGGGGTCGACCTTTCGGCCAGGCGCCGGGGCCGCCGGTTGCGCTCGGTTTTGCCGCGCATCGGCCAGACTGCCGCCTTCAAGTTCGATCATGAGTTCGCGGAACGTCATTCCGGCGGACTTGCAGATGAGCTCGAAGCCGTCGCCGGCTTTTCGGTCGCCGTCGTTGCACTTGCGGCAGACCCAGTCGCCGCGGCCGCGGTTGTTGTCGTAGGTGAAGCGGTCGTTTCCGCCGCAGATGGGACAGGGTGCGCCCTTCCCGGTCAGTGAGCTTGCGGGCACTCCATACCTCTGGAGCAACGCAATCCACTGTTCCGGGGACAGCTTGATGTCCTTCACATTCATTGTCACTCCAGTTTGTGGTGTGGTTGAGGTCGATGCCTGAACAGGCGGTGAAACCGTGCTCAAAAAAGCCGTCCGCCTCGCGCGAGGCGAGCACGGCGGGCGGCTTTTTTCAGCAGGGGAAGCGAAAGGTGGGTGTAGCGACGAATGAGGTCGTGTCGCGTAGGACAGAGACGCTTCGCGGCTTCGCCGACCGTTTCCGGTTCGACGAAGCAACGAACGTGAGAAGAAACAGGAAGCGAGGTGAGCCGTTACGGGATCAGATCGCAGCCCACTCGCGGCCCATCAGATGCGGCCTGAAGGGTATGTCGTCGTCATCTGCGAAGCCGCCTCCTCCACCATACGACGTCGATTGCGGTTCGCGACTCGCCGGCGCAGGGTTGCTCGATCGCGGCTGCTGCGAGCGTTCTTGACGTGCCGGGCGTTGGCTCTCGAAGCCGTCATTGGATGAACGATCGCCCGTAGAGCGGCCGCCGAGCATTTGCATCTGGTCTGCGACGATTTCCGTCGAGTACCGCTCCTGCCCGGCTTGGTCCGTGTACTTGCGCGTGCGGATTCTGCCTTCGATGTACACCGACGAGCCCTTCTTCAGATACTCATTGACGATCTCAGCCAGCCGACCGAAGAACGACACTCGATGCCATTCGGTCTGCTCCTTCATTTCGCCCGAGGCCTTGTCTTTATAGCGATCGGTCGTTGCGAGTCGGATATTGGCGACCGCATCGCCGCTCGGCAGGTAGCGCGTCTCAGGATCAGCCCCGAGGTTGCCGACGAGGATGACTTTGTTTACTGATGCCATAACTAACTCCCTTAAGATTTTTTGGAAATAGACCAAAGCCACTTGTCCCACAGCACTTGCTCGCCGCTGGCGTCTAGCTTAGGTCGCCCACGTCCATCGACTGCTGGCACTTTGGTTTTGCCGATCCGCTTGACTTCAACGCGGTCACCGATGCGACAGGCCGACTCTGCGATTGCGTCACGGAGGCCCTCGCCTTGGAGAACGTGCATCTCGCCGCGATGCTCGAGCGTCACGCAAAACGATTCATACGTCTTGTCAGGGCGCTTGCCATCGGGGAATCGTTTCTCCCCCCACTCTCTCAAGACCCCGTACCTCGCGCGCTCGGTCCGCCGATCTGACGACTCAGCGGGTCGAGGGGGCGCTGTCACGACGGCGTCCGTAACTTCTTGCCGGGGTCGCGCGTCGTTGACATTGACTGGTCGAACGGGTTTGGCGTCGGGCGGAGGCGTGTCCTGCGCATGAGCGCCCTTGAGTGCAGCCGCAATGGCGTCGGTCAACGTGCCCTTGTACTCGTGCAGCACTTCCCAGTGCGGCGCGAGCGCCGGTATCAGCTTCATGCCGACAGCCGTGGGGCGCAGCTCGTAGTCGAACGCCGGACGAAACTGCACGACGACTCCACCTTCATCGCGGAACAACATCGGTTGTCCTGCGATGGCGATGTGCCGTTCGTTGGCACCGCCCTTACCTACCTCGATCGGGGATGAATGGCTTGTGGGATTGTCGCTGCGACGCTGCGGCTGCGGCGTCACTCCGAAAAGCGTCCCGATCAGCCGGCCGAATGTTGATGTGCTCATCGTCGGCCTCCTATACCAGCGTGCCGAAGCACTCGCGACGCACTTCTTCCATGTCGCGCTTGAGCAGCGGGTTGCTCAGGATGACGTCTTGCAAGAACTCGGGATCGACGCCGTTGATCTGGCAGACGAACCGATACGGCAACGCCCCGCTCCAGAACTCCATGACCCAGCCGAGCGTTGCTCGGTAGTCTTCGAGTTCCATCTTCTTTCTGTTTCTGAGTCGCTCGCTGAAAAGTACAGCGCAGTCCATCAACGACTCGGGCATGTTGTCGCCGCGCCTGCTGTCAGTCGCAAGACTGATCAACGCGTCGACCATTTTGTCTTTTACCGCCTCGCTCCACAGATGCGGATCGGGCAGAGGATCAGGCTTGGCTCGGGCACGCGTGATCGGCGCTGGAGGAGCGTCGAACATGTCCAGTTGCCATGCTGCTACTTCTGCTTGCATGGGAATCTCCGATAAACGGGAACCCATGCCCGCAACGGGATGGCTTCCCGTTGGGGTGAGGGGTCAAGACCGCCCGCGCGGGCAGTCTTGACATTCAGGCGTAGCGACTAGTCGTCGGTGCCTGTCTTAAGTGGAACGACCACTGCGGACTTGGCGTACTGACGTTTGATGGGCGTGACGTTGGCCTCGGCGGGAGCCGGAGCGACAACGGCGTGCGCTGGCGCCTTCGAATCCTCAGCTTTCTCCTCTTTCAGCGCCGCCTTGATGGATCTCTTGATCCATACAGCGACGGTGGCAGAAACAAACAGAAAGGCGAAGAACGAGTGCGCAGCAAGCCACAACGCAAAGCAAACAGCGACCAACCAGCCGGGCGATTTCATCGCCTTCATGACCAACTGCTTCGGCATTTTTCTCTCCAGAAAAAGACGCACTAGGGGATGTCCAGCCAGTACAGCGCTGGATGGTTTTCGATGCTCGGGTGAGCAGGGAAAAACGGGCGCGCGGAGAGACGCTTTCGTCACGGCTCGATGAAGGCGTGGCGGAAGCAACTTTCTGCGGATGGAAGAAGAGATCGCAAGCGCGCCCACTCATGCTCAGCGGCGGCTTGGGTCGATGCGTCGGTGACGCGGGGATAACAGGCAATTTACGCGTGGGCCGCGAGCGCGTGCGCGCGAAAGCTCCCAATTTCACACCGCCTTTCGATTTTCGGCTTGGAACGTGGCAGCGCCGCGGCGCTCCCTTGACTTCCATTGCCCTTGGCATGCTAGTCACATGCTCAACAGGGAGGCAGCGAATGTTCTTCGAAATGCTTGTCGCAGTCGGCGGCTATCACGAATTTAAAGCCATCAAGCGGCGGAGCCGATCTGTTTCGCGCAGCGCCCACCGCGCTAAACGCTCATCGGACGAAATCGGTGCGGCCGGCGAAGCTCTGGCTCAAGCAAAGCTTCGAACGACCCTCAGGTGGCTGTGCGGCGATAACTTCTACCTGCACGAAGGGCCATTACTAATAGAACATGCGCCCGGGACTGCGTTCCCTACCGCGGAGATCGATCACCTCGCGATCACGCCGTTCGGCGTCTTCGTTTTCGAGACGAAGAATTGGTCCGGCCGCATCGCGCCGTCGCATTGCACCGCGATGCTGACACGCATCGCGCCCAACGGAAAGGCGGACGAGCGCCGCTCGCCTATCGAACAAAACCGCAGCAAGATCCGTTTCCTCCGAGAGCAGCTTCCTGCGATATGGCCGGTCGCTGGCGCGGGTCTCTTCGTGTCGCCACGAGTCGTCCTGCATCCGGAACTCCCGACCGATCTATTGGCACTGGACGACCTCCCCCACTGGTTGCGTTCCAAGCGTGCGGAGTACTCCGGCAGGCCAACAGTGGACGTCCCCAGGGCCCGCCAAGCGGTACTCATGTATGCGGACGCCTCGACTGAAGGTTTCACGGCGCACAAGGTACGTGCGAAGACCCGATACCGGTAATGCCGGAAGGTTTCAAGTCGTTCATCTAGGTAAATGCTTCCACTTTTCTGCACCATCAAGCTCTTAAGTGTTTCATGAATGAACCGTTAATCGTTTGCAAAGGTGGACAAAAACACTGCCTTTCACTCCCAGAAGGCGAAAGACGGGGTAAAAACGGCGTCTTTTGATGCCGGATGCGCTCTTGAGCGCCGTTACGATCGCTTACATCTGTGAGAAAAGAGCGTTCTCCGACGGCAAAGATTGCACGGGACGAGAACTGCCGCTTGCGGCAACTGAATGCGCTCACCCGAGGAAGCGGCTGGTGGTGTACGGACGCCATTTTCATATCCGCGAGCGAAGTCCTCGCGGGGTTTGAACGCTGCGCTCCGGGGGCGCTGCAACATCTGGAGAGAAGCTATGGCCTCAAGTAGTGACGATTCTAAGAAGAACCTGCAACTGCGGAAAACGGAACTTCACGATCCGTTAGACGACATTTTTGGCCCAGTTTCGGCCGGCGGTGCCGAACGCTCGAAGATCGAAACGGTTGCCCGGCAGCTTTTCGGAGACGGCCCCGAGTTCACCGATCTGATCGCTCAGCTCGTCGAGAACATGGTAACGATCGCGGAGGCGAGACAGCGAGTTTCAACCGACCTTAAAACGATAGGCGGCCTGTTGATCAACTCCATGCACCTGATCAAAAACGCGCTGCTCACGACGTCGGGCAACAAGACAACTGCCCTGCGACGTGCCGCGACGTTGGGATATTCCTTCTTCGACATGGCTCTCGGCGTGAAAATGCACGCAGCCCGCAAGTACATGCGTTGCTATGAGGCGTTTCTTGACAACACCGAGGCTATCCGCGTATTCAACGTCGGCGAACTGGACATCCTCGCTTCCGACCACGTGACCGACGAGCAGGTGGCGGCCATTCTTGCGGCAAAGCAGGCCAACGAGCATATGACCCGCGAAGACATTCGCAAAATGCTGGCGACGCTGCAGAAGCAGGAAGAGGCACTCGCTGACCGAAAAGCAGAGCTAGACAACTACGAGGCGCTGCTCGAGGACAGCAAAACCGCTCAGCGGGTCGCCGAGGACGAAGCCAACCGGCTTCAGCAACAGCTCGACGCCACTGCGAAACTGATTGCGGAAAAAGAGGCCCAGCTACAGCGCATGGACAGCTATTACACCGGTCGGCAAGCGGGCCTAGCCAACCTTGAGAAGGACCTTGCGGACAAGGACAAGGAAATTGCAAGGCTGAACGAGGAAAGAAACGCGCTGCTCAACCGGAAGCCGGAAGTCCAGATCAAGGAAGTTGAGACGACTCCCGCTGGATATAAGAGCATTTCCGAATCACTGGAAAAGCGCAACGCTGAACTCAAACAGCTAGAAGCGCAGCTTGTCGAGAGGCGCGCCGAGTTGGAACGACTTGAGGCCGACAGGAAGAAAGAGGCCGGCGCCATTGAGGCTGCAAATCGCGTTCAAGCAGCGATGCAAGAAGCGCTATCTGCTTTTGAGCAATTCGCGGGCAAGCTCACGCTGGCTCAGGTGGCGGTTCAGGCTTCCGATGGACTTGGGCAGCACGAACCGTTGGTCCAAACGCTGGCCGCGATGATGCGCAAGCACCTCAGCGAGATTGAGACGGGTTTGCGAAAGCTGTAAGACGTACCTGCCATAACGATAAGGCGGACGCGATGGGGTCGCATCCGCCAGCAAAAATACAAATAATATGTCGACCACCACGCTTGATGCCGTTGAGACCAACATTGCCCTTCGGCAGTATCTCGCTGAGAAGATACAAAGGACCAACTTTTCGCTGACCGCGGTTATCCATAAGATACTCGCGCGGTACAGCAGCGCTGAAGCATTCTTTGGCGTCTCGTTTGACAACATGGAAACGTTCAAGGCGCACGCCGTACCGATGGCCAAGCTCATGAACATGCCCTTCCTAGCGCTGTCGCCTGCGCTGCAGGATCCTCGCGATTGGGCGACGTTTGTCGACGGGATAATGTTTTCGACCGCAGTGTCGAAGCTGTCTTCAGCGATGCCATTCGTCGACGACGTGACGGCGCGCGATATTTTTCACTACAACTGCGCCTATGTTTCGCTGCTGAAAGACGTGCTCCACCAAAGCGTGCTCGCAGCGCCGCTCTTGGGCATCTCCTTCGAGTTAGCCGAGTACCTGATGAGCTTGCCCATCGGACGGCTGGAAGCAGCGATCGGTGGCATTCGCTTCCCGTTGTATAGATGGCGGTTCGACGACGAGCGCTTCTGGCGACAATACGGCACAGATTCGCTTACCGAAGAGGCCGTCGCTCACTATGTCATGCGCACCTCGAACCTCAAACCGAGCGGACTACCTTTCAGGAATCTATGGTCCGACCTGCGACTCGACCGCGCTAGACGTGAGATCTACGCAAGATTGTTGATGACCCAGGGTTGTCGCGCTTCCACCGCCACAAACCTCTTCGGCGTGACTTCGGCGATCGCTCGAAATACCTATCGAGAGATCCACGGCGTCAGCTCGCCGTGCGGAAATAGCGCAAGCTCGTTGACGTGGTACGTCGAGCGTCCCGTGCACCGGCTCCAAGCAACCATGATGGTATGGCTTTATCGGTGCGCGCTGAAAAACGGAGCGAACATCCCGGAAGCGCTGATTGCATCCAACGACGTGCTCGACAAGATGTTCGGTAGTCGGCTCGCCGTTTCGGCTGACCGCGCGAACCATCTCACCCGCTCCATGGCGATTGATTCGAGGTTGAATGTCGCACCGTGCAGAACTTGCGCGACGGAGTACATCCTAGCGAACGACGAAGGCAAGATCGAATTGGCGAAGGACTTCATATGTCCGGGCTGCACTGGCGATCTGAAGCCGCGCCTGACCGAGCCTAAGAGCAAAGGTCGAAAGACCAAAAATAGTCACAGATGAAGGAGTTGTTGATGTCGCATGAATTCAAAGTCGAGGCCGGTCTTGTGGTCTTCTCACGCGACGGCCGCCCTCAGTTTGGCTGGCTTGACTTAGTGACCGGGGAGTACCACGCCGAGTCCGATGGACGCTGCATCCCAGACGCAATCGGTGCGATCGAATTTCACTCTGACGTGACGCACTGAGCCATGCAGGACTTCGCTTACCTGTTTTCAGACAGCACCGCAGCGTGGCTCGAAGGCCGCGGCGACGCGCGATTCCAACGGTACGAAAGGCATTACCGCGCAGATCGAGCGACGGCGGAGTCTCAGGAGGCATTCGACCTTGAGCAAAGCAACACTCGCTTTGCGCAAAGTTTTGGCCCTGGCAGGCGACAGTTCGCGGCCGTGTCGAAAAGCAAGGCATTCGGCGCGCTCGCGACTTTCCTCATTCTTCTTTGGGGCGGCACCGCACTCCTCTCTTCCGTCGGCGCGACACAGCCCATCGCGGTAGCTGCCGTGCTCGCGGTCGTCTTTATCGCCTTGCGGCTGAAGCATTTCGGTGCCCGCGCCAATCACCATTAGCAAACGGTTGCGCCCAAACAACGGTGCGGAATTTGAAGCCCTCACCGGGTACTAAAATGCTTGCGCCGCCACTGGTCAACGGCGATTTACCAACGAGGAAAGCGGTTATCGAGGCGGACTTCCAAGCGGCCTTGACTTCGAACACCGCTCGATAAGATGAAAGTAAGCAGATCGCGGGGGCGACTGCAACAACTAGATCGGAAACAACAAATGACGATTCAGAAGAACTTCAAACTCTCGATGGCCGCGATCGCTGCATCGCTTTTGGTCGCTGCTTGCGGCGGCGGTGGCGGCGGCAGCAGCGGCGCGTCGCCTGCGGCCCCGGCAAGCGGTGCGAGCACCCCGGCCACGACGACTCCGGCGAACTTGACGACGCCTCAGTACCCGGCTGATAGCTTCCATTTGGCCGCGTTCAACCTGCTCAACCAGCAGCGCCAGCAATGCGGCTTCCCGGCCCTACAAGAAAATACCGTGCTCGACCAGGCGACGGCAGCACACGCGCAGTACCTTGCAACAAACAACGTATTCACCGATACAGAAGTGGCGGGCAATCCCGGCTTCACCGGGGTGAATTACAGTGATCGCGCAGCCCATTTCGGGTACACGGCGGGCAACGGTTCGGTCGGAGTGTCAGGTGGCTTCTATACGAACGCCACGTGGACTGAAACACAATATGGTCAGCAAGCCGTCTATGGCCTGATCTCGGGCGTGTATCACATCATGATTGCGGCCTCGCCTACGAACACGGTCGGTATCGGCAAGGTCGCCACGACCTACAACGGTTTCCCGGAGGAATACTACGCTCTGCATCTGACCAACTATCAGCAGGTCACGTCGAACGCGCCGTTGACGTTCCCTTGCCAAGGGACGGCTGGCGTTGCGTACTCCTCCTTTGGAGAAACCCCGACGCCACCCGCTACGTCGGGAAATTGGGGTACACCGGTCGCAGTTGCGGGCAACCCGGCCGATACCATCGTGATGCAGACTGGCACGATGACCGATTCGTCGTCGCACGTAATCACCTTGCAAGTTCTGGACTCAGCCACGGACCCGAACAAGGTCTTGCCAAAGTGGATGGGCGTCGCCTACCCGACCACGCCTTTGTCTCCGAACGCTACTTACTCGGTTTCGCTCACCGGCACGATCAACGGTATAGCCTTCTCGCGTAACTTCACGTTCACCACGGGAAACATCGTCGGCTAACGCACCTCGAAACATAGAAGCCGCCCGCCGTCGCGCTGGCGGCTTATCTATCTGATCGCCCGAACGAACTCAGTTACGGAAGGTCGATTTGCAGCCGTAGACGGCCTGCCGCGAAAAAACAAAAAGCCCCTGATTAGGGGCTTTTTTTTAAGCCGTGTCCGGCTGAAGGTCAGCCACCCATGTCATTGCCGTGACCCCAATATATAACGGTCGGGTTCGTTCCGTCGTTATTTATCGTGCACTCGTCTATTTCCCAATAAAGCGTGGGACGACCGCCCATGTACTCATCGGTCTGGAAGCTAGTTTGCGTCGCGGTGCGTGTAGTGGAGAGAGGTTGCCAGGGTGGAATGGGGCCAAGTTGTTTCGTCGCCGCTGCGTAGCAAATAGCACTCAGGTCAACGGGGTTTCCAGTTGTCGGCGCAGCCGGCTGGCACACCTGCCCAACCCACGCCGCGCCGTTCCACGACGGAGCAGCCGCCTGGTTAGTCCCGCTCGGGCACGTTGGCGGTGGCGGTGGCGGTGGCGGTGGTGGCGCATTGCAGGAATAGACCCATGCACTGCCGTTCCAAGAAGGGCCGCTCGCAAAGCCATACGCGCACGTGGGCTGTGGCGTGGCGCACTGGTACCGCACAGGCATCCTTTGCCACGAATATCCAGGGCTGCAGCCTGGCGTGGTCGGCACCGCGATAGGCTGACTGACGTCTGCGGCGTCGGCTCCGCTCCCTGCGCTGACCGCGCACACAACGGCGATCACCGCACAAGCAATACCGGTTCTTCTCATTTCTTCCTTTATTGATTGTTATATGTGCAGCCAACGTCGACCTCGGCCGTGAGATCCAACTGGTCCTGTATTTGACTGTTGGCCCCATCTGCGAGCACGTCGTTGATCAAGACCACCCACTGACTGCCGTTCCAGCCCATGTTGAAGGTAGCCCCGCCAATGGGAGGATTGTGGTAAGCGTAGTCAGTTGAAATGGCCTGCGGAGTGATACGCCACCAGGCCGTTCCCCCTGGCCCGCACGCTGGAACGTTGACTCCCCATCCGTTCTTCCACCCGCTGTAGTGAGCATCACTGCTGTGATTACTGACCAAGCTACTGACGCCAACCCAGTTTCCCCACTTGTTGCAGACGTACATCAAGTTGTTGCGGATGGTGACACCGTTCCAGCCGCAATTGCTTGCGGCGGAGTTGATGTTGGCGTTGTTCGCGGTGACGACGTTGCTGCTCACGGTGCCAGACGAATTGACGTCACCAACGTTTATCGGCGCAGCACCTGTTCCCTGGTAGTTCTGGACATACAAGGCACCTTTGGTACGAACGGCCGCGTTAACACTGTCGCCGTAGTAGATCGCACCATTGTCGATCTGGAGGCTGTTGCCCGCCTGCAGCTTCATCACCTTGTTCGCGCCCAACGTGACATTGCCGACGTTCTGCATGTCCTGATTGTTCGCGTTCATCGTGCCGGTCAGCGGCAGTGAGCCATCGCGACGGTAATACGGCGAATTGCCATCTGCGCCGAAACCATTGATCGCCAGCACCATCCCCGCCTTACTGCCGACTGGATTCGGCAATGTCCACGCGCCATGCATACCGGTGATCGTCGCCGGCGCGCTCGTTGTCGAGTAGCCGAGCTGTGCTCCGCCGGCCGCTGCGAGCGCACCCGCGCCAGCAATATCCGGCTTATTGTCTCTCGTGCTGATGAGGGGCAAGCTGGGATAGATCTGTGATGCGATGTGGCAATTACCAGACGCCGTTGAACAGTTATCCGGGACAATGGACAACGCTATCTGATACGTCCCACCCCAGAACGGCCCGTTTTTGAACGACACCTTGTTATTGGACTGCGCACTCAACTGCGCGAGCGTGGGCG
Organism: Caballeronia sp. AZ10_KS36; assembly: GCF_023631105.1. Taxonomy (NCBI): domain Bacteria; kingdom Pseudomonadati; phylum Pseudomonadota; class Betaproteobacteria; order Burkholderiales; family Burkholderiaceae; genus Caballeronia; species Caballeronia sp. AZ10_KS36. The sequence goes on from NZ_JALQDQ010000046.1 coordinate 27,836, forward strand.
CCGTGATAGGCGTAGACGTCGTCTGCGAGAAGCCAGCTGGAATGAGTGAGGCGAAGTTGTTGGTGATGTAGCTGCCAAGCGCCGAATTGATGGAGGCGATATTCTGCCCCTCGATCTGCAGCAGATTCTGGCGCTTAGCGGCGATGTCTTCCTTGATTCCCTGTACCGTCAGCAAGGCCGCGCCGACGAGGACGATCAACATCTCGAGAATGCTTCCCATGTCGGCGGCCTACGATCAGGTGCGTGTGGTCCACAGCGCCATCGACGCCATCGAACCGTTCGACGCACAGGCGGTCGCGACCGTTTGGGGATTGAAGGTCGTCGTCGGCGAGAAAATCGTCGTGCCGTTGACCGTCACCTGCGTGTACACCGTGATCAGCGCGGCCGCGGCGAGCGAGCACACCGTCGAGGTGACCGGGTAGGTCAGGATCAGGGAGTCGTTCGACGTGACGAGCGTACCGATAGAAGCTGTCACGGTGCCGTTGAACATGCCCTTTACCGACGAATGGTCGGAGGCGACACGCGAGCCTGCCGAGTCGAACGCGTGGTTCTGTGCAAGAACGGTCAGGGTCTCTGCCGAGAAGTCCGCGTCGTTTTGCGTCGCGTTCAGGATGCCGGTGTGGAACATCTGCGCTTCACTCTTGAACTGCGACGAGTGAATCAGATCGAGCACGTACTTGCCGCCCGCATAGACCGCCAGCGACAGCAGCGCTGCACCCGCCATCACTGCGCCTGCTTCGATCATCGACAGCTCGCCCGACTGCTTCGTCGCACGTGCCGATTTCAGCATGCGTGCGCGGCGTGCCTTGATGGGATCGATTTCAACAGGGACCGTCTTCGGGTCCATCTGGGCGACTTCTTGGTTCTCGTTGGTCATTTTCTATTTCCTTAGTAGCTGGTAGCGGCGGGATTCCCCGATGTGAGATTGACGGCACCGGTGACGACATACGAGCCGATGCCAAGGGTCAGGAACAGTGCCGCCGCAAAGCCCAGCAGCATGTAGTGCGTTAACCGCGCATTGCGCTTGACGGCTTCAACGACGCGATCGAGCGATTCACGTCCCAGGCTTTTGATGGCGGCTTCGAACTGGTCACGGCCCGCGGCGTCGGTGATGGTGTCAACGATCGTCAGCGAGAAGATGCCCGTGTCGAGCGCGCGCATCGGCTCGTCTGAACGAGCTGTCAGGCGTCGGTCCATGATCTTCAAATGCCAGCGCAGCCACGGATCGGCAGTTTTCAACAGCCGTTCAAGCGCCGCACGCAAAGTCAAGTTTGAATCGAACAGCCCTGCCAGAGAAACGATCAGCAGCGCCGCGCGCAGGTCACGGCGATTGCGCCATAACAACGGCATGCGGTCGAACTTGTCGCGTAGCGGGCCTGCCCAACGCTTCAAGGTCGAAAAGTAGGCGAACACCAGGCCGATCATCGCTGTGAGCGTTAGCCACCAATACTCAAAGCAGAACGTATCGACGTGGTAGAGGAACCGCCCGAGGTCCGGCCATTGGTCAAGGGGCCGCACGTCGAGCACCTGCGGGAAGATGACGCCGCCAAACAGCATGCAGTACGCGTACATATAGACGAGCAGCAGGGCCGGATAAGCCATCTGCACAGACGTAGTCGACGACAGGACGCGCTTCGCCTTTGCCGCCATTTCTGCCAGCTCGAACCCGCGCACAACCGCGTCTTCGCGCGACGACTCGTCCGCGATGTCGAAAAGCGCGTATTCGTCGCCCGGAATAAACGGCTTGATTGCAATTGCGAAGCTCTCTCCGCGCTGCATGGCCTCCCGGATGCGCGCGAACACCCGCCATTCGAGCTTTCCTCGCGAGCGGCTGCGCTTCTCGTAGGTTTCGAGCCTATCGAAAAGCGTCTCGGTGTTGCGCAGCCCTTTTGCTGCGATATCGAGACGCGTCTCGCGATAAAAGTCCTCGCGGACCTTCTGGAAGCGCCAGCGCGCGGCGACCAACTGCTGCCGAGGCGGCAGCATTTTTGCGAACGTCGTGAACATAGCGGGACAAGTTAGACCATCAGACCATCGACGCCCGGCATTACGCGGTACTGCGCGAACGACTGCATCGACCGATTGATGAATTGTGGGTCAATCAAACCGCGAGAAGCCTTGAAAAGAGCGTGTTCATATAGCGTCTTTCCGGTCATATCGGCGTTATCGAACCCGGAACGGCGCTCGCCGCGCCAAACTTGGCGTGCGCCGGCCCAATCGCGTTGGGCTACACGGTCCAAGAATTCAGGAGTTGGCCGATAGAGTTCTGCGGCCAGCGATGGCCGTTTCGTGCCGCCCGCCACCTTGCCGTTGCGCGTGAACAGACCGTCGAGGCGGCAGTGAGCGCAGCCGTCGTAGTTCCGGCAAGCCATGCGCGACGTGTCGAGGCCGAACTTGGTGCGCAGCAGTTCAAGGTCAGCCTTCGGCATGACGTCTTCGGCCGGCAGCTTGCAGTGGTCGCACAGCGTCGGGATCAGTTTCTGATTGCCGACCGCGTTGATGAAACCTTCGGAGGCCAGTTCGTCGATCGGCAGTTGCAGCCGCCCGCCCGCCATACGCATGACGGCCGCGATGATGTCGCCGGCGTGCAGAGAGAACCGCACTGGGTGACCGGTCAACGCAAGTTCAGCGACCAATCCCATCACCACCCGGTCGCGCACTTCACCGATGGTCAGGTCGTCTGGGTCTTGCCGCATGAGCGTACGGATGACTTCCGCGTACTTGCGGTTTGCCTCATCGTCGGTCTCGTCCGGACGCCGGATGATGGAATAGTCGGAGAGCCACGGCATCGGGTATTCGGACGGCTCATTCACCGCGAACTGCTTTTTCAGTTCGCGGTCCGGCAGCATGTAGGACAACGCGCGAAGCGTCGTAGTCTTTCCCGAGCCGGTTTCGCCAGTAAGCGCCGTGATGCCGCCGCTCACGTAGTTGAGCGTGTCGATCAGCTCGAGCTGGCTCTTTTCCAGGCCCATATCCTTGGGCAGCAGCACTGAGTAGTTCTTGAAGTTGCCGTCGAGCAGACGCAGCGTGACGTCATAGCCGCCAACGAGCGGGGACGATTGCCAACGAAGGTTGACCGTGTCCGTCTTCACGACGAGCGGAATCATCGCTGACTGCGGCGCGCTCGGCTGGAAGCTGTTGCCCGAGTTGGTGTTTTTCTGCACGAGGTCGCTGTATGCCGCGAACAGCGCACGTCGCACGATGCCCTTGGGCATCCGATTGAACGTGTACATGTCGCCGTTCACGCGGAAGCGGACTTCGACTTCGTTGTGGAATTCACGCGGCTCAAAGTGGATATCGCTCGCGCCGTATGTATGCGCCGCTTCGACGATGTCGCGGAAAATGCCGATAGCCCGGCTCGACTCACGCGCGGCCGAGTTCGAAGATGCGGCCGCCTTCCCGGCATAGATTGCAGCAATGACAGCCTCAGTCGCGACCATTTCTTCGCGCACGAGGATGTCGTTATTCCCGATATCCTTGATGAAGGTTGCATACTGCGCCTTCTCCGCAAAGCGCGCTGTCGCCACCGTGATCGCAACGCCCGGTTGAAGCTCTACCGCGACGAATTCTTTGCGTGCGGCGGCAGGAATGCGCAGTGCAGCGTCGTCGTCGGCGATCGTGAGAATCCGCTTGAAGTCCGGGAGCGAGTCGGGCGATACCAATTCCGGTCGCCCCGATGACAGGCCACTGGCCGCTCCCTGCGAATCGTCGTCGGATCCCGGTTCCGATTCCGCGACGTTCGTCCACGAAGGCTTGGCGCGTTCCTTCGCCGCCTCCGGCTGACGCTGTTCAACGCGCGGATTATCTTTCGCGGCTGTCGATATACGCGTGACGACATGTGGTGGTGACTCGGCTTCAGCCGGCCGTCGAACTTCGGCTTGCGGCTGTCGCTCATTGCTGCGCGGCTGGACCTGGCCGCGCGCCATCCGGTCTGGCATCGCATCCGGGCTGGCTGCAACGCTATCCGCTGCGGTCACCGACAAGATAGGTTCCGATTGGCGTAGGGCGTCGGCCGAAGCTGCTTGCTCGGCGGTCGCCTCGACTCCCGACTGAGCACGCTCGACGTTGTCCATTGCAGCCCGCATGCTGGCGTATGTCGGACGCTCAAACGTGGGCGGCACGAACGGTTGAAACACAGGTTCGTCCCTGTCCGCATGCTCTGGAGCCCGCGATCCGTGCTCCGCTCCTTGCTGCGGCGCGTACCGGTCATCGTCAAGCTCAGTGCTATCGACGTCTTCAATGTCGCCGCCCGAGAGTGCGCGTCCGAGGAACACAACCTGGGGATTCACCGCGCGGGTTGCCGCTGACTGCGGGTGCTCATTTGCGCGGGCTTTCTCGCGCTCGGCTTTCGGCATTTTGAACTGCGGCTCGGCATCACTGCCCGGCTCGACGAAGCTCGAACGTGGCGTGCGGAAGCGCTTGAGGAAACCCCCACGGGTCTCCGGCGTGTCCTGCTCTTCTTGTGCAAACAGACCCATGTCTTATTTCCCGAACGGTACGAAAGTAGAGGCGGTCGACGCGACTCCACCGGGTGGGAGCGGCGACGAGAGGTCTGTAATCGCCCTGACGCCCGGACCGTCGGGCATGACAGCGGGCACATCAGCCGGTGCCGCAATCGTCGCAGTCCAGTGGCGCTTGCCATCGACGAGGTTGACCATGAAGCCGTCGATAGACTCGACCGTCCAGCCGTTCAGCAAGCGGCTTCCGCGTCGTGCGGTATAGGTCGTGCCTTGATAGTCGTAAAGCACGTACGAGCCAGACATATCGGAATACGCGCCGACGAACGTGGCAGGAATGATCAGCCTGACCGGAGCGGTAGGCTTGCGCTCCATCTTTGGCGCGACGGGCGCGGCCGCGACCGGCGCAGGTGCGGCACCGAGCGGTGAACTCAGTCCAACGCCCCCGGACGCGGGCGCCCGATTGCCGTCGCCACCCTGCCCCTTGCGCATCGAATCCACCAGCTTTTCGCGCGCGAGTTTGTCGATATCGTCGAGCGTGAGATGGCTTTCCTGCGAGAGAGCCGCGCCCGCGACAAACATGAGCGCGCCAAAGCATGCGGCACGAACTGGCAACTTAGTTGAGCACAAAATATTTACCCTTCGCAGTGAAATGCACCCCGGTACCGTCGTCCTTCAGATCGACGTCGAGGGTGTCCAGCGCCATGTTGTCGGGCAGGCGCGAGATCAACGCGCTTTGCCATTTGAATCCGTCGATTTGCCACGTGCCGCGCTGCACGAGCGGCCCCTGCACTTCGCCCGCCACTGGCTGGCGTGGAATAAGCCGCTCCGCAGGCTTGATATCAACGACGTAGCCGTGGCTATCCAGCGTTTCGGGCTTGCTCGAAAGCCGCTGCGGGTCTGTCTGCAAAGCCTTGATAAGCGCCTGTTGGGTAGGCCACGTCTTCGCTTGCGCCAGTGCGACACGCTCCGCCACCGAGACTTCCGGGCCCCGCGTGGTGAGATGCAACCCGTCGGGGTTAAAGACGACAGGACGCAGTGACTCGGGCGCGCGTGCGTCGAACTCCTTGAACGTTCCGCCCTGCCGCTTGTACGTCACGACGCACGGGCCGGCGATGGTGCATGTCGCTTTCTGGAACTGCCATCCGGCTAAGTTCGTTTCCTGAGCACCGAAAGCTGCCAAGAGCTTCGGTACCATCTGGTTCGCCAGCGGCGCGGGCGCAGCGAGCGTCCGTATCACCGCCGACTGATAGTCCTGCACGAAGGTCGGTGGGGGCGCAGGCGGAGGCGGAGGCGGATTGAGCGCGTCGATCAACTGCTTGCCACCGAAGAATGCGGCCGCCAGAATCACAAGCAGCGGAACAGCCGTCGGCACCGCGACCGGGATCTTCTTGATGACCCCGACCTTGCGCGCGACAAGCAGCTCGCGAATATCGAACGCCTCATCGACCGCGTGCAGTTGTGCGCCGTGGCCAAGCGTGGCGAGGTCTAGCCCCGCCTTTGCACACCGATCCTCAATTTCCTCGCGTCGCTCAGCAAGCGCGTTGAGGGCCACCTCCTCGTCCATCGACACAGCGCCGCGCTGCACGAGGACAAGGTGCACGCGCTCATCGTTCTGAATCAGGACAAGGACTGCGGGGCGCCGGCGTACACGGTCCAGTTGGGCAATACGCGCCGCGGCGGAATACAGCTTGCCGTCCTTGCGCTGCGCAGCCTCAAGCTCGCAGTAGCCGACGATCGTCTCGTCGTTGGCTTTGAACTCTGTAAAGTGCGTCGCTCCAGACTCATGCGCGTAGTGCCGTCTCTCTCCGCGCGAGCCCTTTGCCGAATAGGCACGCCATTCCAGCCCGAACGCGAGCTTCGCGCCCTTCTCTCCCGGTATCGATTCAAAGTGCATGGGTTTGCTTACCTCGCACTCACATCGAGGGGACGACAGTCGCGGTCAGCATGATCACCTGGAACGTCCTGCCCTTGTTCCATGCGCCCGACAGACCACCGATGCCGTTGTTGTTGCTGCCGTCATAGCGATTGCTCACCGCGCCGTACAGCACGACGGTCTGACCGTCCGACAACGCGATCGTCTGGTCGTCCTTGTTGCCGAGGATGTCCGGCAACTGGATCTGCTGAAGCGTGTCGCCCGAGCCAGTGCTGATGGTCGTGAAGGGGCCGTTGAGCTTCGAGCTATCGCTCCAGTACGACAGGATGATCTGGTTGTGATCGTTGACGGACGGAAGGATGTTCACGAAGTCACCGACCGTAACGGATCCCGGCTGCAAGCCCGGAACGCCGGCAGTGCCGCCCGAAATCGAACCAAGGCTCGGGGTCGTTGCGGCGAGATAGCCCTTCGTTTCAAACGAGCCGATCGATACCGGCAGGCCGTTCAACGTCAGCTTCGTTTGGGTGTTGTCCTGAACCGTCTTGCCGAACGCGTTCAGGCCGCTAACGATGGCGTTCGTGCCTTCCATGGGTGAGCCGGGTTTGAGGACCGACAGACCGACCGTGCCGCCGATCGCCGTCGCAAGCGACGTAGGCGATGCAACCGTCACGGCATAGCGCTTCAGGCCGTCCGAGATGCGATTAAATACGATGTCTGCACTCGCACCGGCCTGGGAGCTGTTGCTCAGATCCACTTGCAACGTGCGAACGCGCAGCGCGACCTGCCGCGTGGAAATGGCGTTCTCACGCGCGAGCAGCGCGCCCATGCGATCGACCGCTTCTTTGGTGTCACGTACCATCACAAGGCGGCTTTGGGGATTGACCACCACCTCGCCGAGCGGCGATTTCAGCTTCTCGAGTTCCGACTGGATGATTGCAATCTGATCGAACGTGCCGTCGCGACCGATCGACGTGACAGCGGAGAACGAGCCGGTATTGCCCGTTGTCCCGCCGGTCGTGCCGCCCGACGCTTGGTTACCCGTCGAGGTATCCGTGCCCTTCGACATCGTCGATTTGATCGAAACCTTGCCGGGAATCGCGGCAATCGTGAATGTCTTGGTCACGAATCGGCTGATCGAGATGGTCGTGCCGTCGAACGTCCAGTCGAGGCCCAAGTTCTCGCTGACGCCGCGAAGATACTCGCCTACCTTGCAGTTGCATGCTTGGGCGTAGACCGGTTCCACGTTTGATTTGGCGATGGCTTGCGACGGCATCGGTGCGTTCGGCCCACCAGCGCCTCCGTTCGTCCTCGGAATCAGCGCGTCGCGCGGGATAAAGACGTCCGGGCTCAAATGCACCGGGTAGCCGGTAGCGGTCGAGACGAGTGTCGCGATCTTGGAAAGCGGAAGATTGCCGGGGAAAACCACGGTCTTTTCACGGAAGATCGCCGGTAGCGTGGCTTCGTATGCGACCGGCACAAGTCGGTCACCGAGGAACGCGGTCGGCACTTCCTCAACGAGCGACATCGACTCGGGGCCATTGCCCATTGCGCGCGTCGCTTCCGCGTTCGTCGCGTCATAGGCACGGTTCACATCGGATTGCGAAACGGCGCAGCCAGTAAGCGATGCAGCGACGAGAATGGCGACAGCAGATCTAATTTTCGTGAGGCGCATGGCGATTACTCTTGGCAGTTGGCTGCGCGTGCGACGACGCGGATAACGTTGTTGGTGTGCTTGCAGACGCGCGTGGGCGTGCGCATGTGATTGGTTGCCTGCATCACTTGCGTGAGAACCGATTTCAAGTCGCCGGAGAACGTCGCGTTGAACTCGAGCGGCAAGTCGTCGTCGATCTTCCACGCGAGCTGCCAGCCCTGCTGCTGCAGCCAGCGGTCGAGCGCGTTGCGTAGGTTGATGTCCTGCGGCGTGATCGTGAAGCTCAGGATTCCGCCGGGCGCTGTCGCACCACCTTGCGACGGCACAACGACCGGAGCGACGTTCAACGAACCGACAGGTGACGGCGCGGCCGCTGCCGGAAGCGCCAAAGGCGCTGCGCCCCCGATCGCTGCCTTGAGCGAGGCTGGAGCGGCAGGAGCAGCGGTCACGGCCGGGGCCGCGGCGGCCACGTGCGCAGCAGGTGCCACCATTGCTACTTGTGTCGCCGGCACCTTTGCGACCGGCGCGGAGAGCAGTTGCCAACCGTCGCCGGGCGGCGGTGCGAGACGGGACTGGTCAGGGTCCGCTGCCGCAAGACCCGATACGGTCGTGAGTGCCAGACACGCGAACAAGTGGGCCACCATGCGCGCGGTGCGATGCGTTTGAAGAGAAAAAGTAGGCGTCATGTTGGTCAGTTCGCGCGTTGCAGGCGGCGGTAAATGTTGTTGGCGTAAATGAGTTGCTTGTTCGACGAAACGGCGTTGTAGGCACCGACCGCTTTCCATGTCGGACCGAACTGCTTGATGTTCGAAGCGAGGATCCATGTCCCCACGTAGGCGTTCACGCAGGCGTCGAACAGGTGTTGGCGACTGATGCCAAAGCGCGCCAGTTTCGGAAGCCATGACGAGTTGATTTGCATCAACCCAATGTCCTCGCTTCCGTCGGTATTGCGACTGGTCACATACGGGCGCATGCCCGACTCTTGTTGGGCGATGGCGCGTACTACCTGGACGCTCACGCGGTGGTAACGCGCGGCATCGTCAAGACAATCCGCGCGCGCTTGCAGCGAGACAGCCGCGCAAAGCAGCGTCGAGAAGCCAAGGATTCCTTTCATGACGCGGGCCGATCGAAAAACCGCACATCGTGTTTGCGCAGGACGTTGACGACATTGCCGTCGGCGTTGACGATGAACTGGTCGGCGGTGCCGTTGAACTTGTAGTAGCGGCCCTTCTGTTCGCCCGAGCCCATGTGAGCCACGTCGGCGACCGTCACCTTGCCGACCGTGTCCGCGAACTTGAAGAACGTCGAGCCGTTCTCGTCGAAGACACTTTGAAGAGCAGCTTTATTTGCTGTGTCGAACTCGTAGACGGTTCCGGCGACACGGGCGACTTCAACCTTGTCGGTGGCGCTCGCGATCGTGAAACGCTCGGCGCGGTTAAAGGTCAGTACCTCGGTCGCGTCATCCCACTTCGGACGCAGCGACTTGCCGTCTTGGCCGGTGACCTTGAGCTCCGCAGCGGGCTTCGCCGAGAACTTGATTTGGATATGGCTATCGTCACCGTCGCGGATCGCCACGGCGCCTAGCTTGGCTGCCAGAACGGAACCTGATGCGGCGGGCGCGTCGGCGTCGGATTTCTTCGCGATATCTGCGATCGGGTCGGCACCGGGAGTGACGCTCGACGACGCGACAACAGGACTTCCCGCGACCTGCGACACCGGCGCAACGTAGTTGACGGCCACCGACTGCGGAGCCGAGCGGCGAAGTGTTACATGATGAGAGTTGAAATCGACGTCGGCGTACAGGTCGGACGCGGCCACCAGGCGGTCGAGCGATTGCATCCAGTTCTCGCCATCGCGCGTGCCGAAGCTCGTCGAGGCCGTCAGGTCAATGTCCTTCTGTGCCGATCCCGTCCAACCCTGCGGCACCAGCGCTTTGACCAGTTGCGCGAGTGGCAGCGTGGCGTTCAAAGGCCGCGTACTTTCGAGGCTGCTGCGCGGCCCGATAAGCGCGAGGCGCCCCGAGAAGCCAGAAAAACCGGAGGGCGTGTCGCTGCGCGCCTTATCGCCGATGAAGCGGTTCGCCTTTTTCCAATACGCGGTGGCGCTCGAGCCGCCCGCCGAGTAACGGATGACCTCGGGCGTGCCCGGCACAACGATGTACGGTCCTTGGCTATGTCCACCGTCCACGCGCAGGGACTGCCCGGCACGCGGCTGGAAGTAGGTGTCGCTGCCATCGTTGAAGACGAGCGCCGGTCGTTCAAGCACGTTGCCCGCGATCTCATAGTCAAAGTCGAGCGGGTCGGTGCCAGCGGCCGCTGCATTGAGCGTGACTGCGGCAAGCGCGAAAGTGAGAACAGAGAGCGTGTGCTTCATAGACCGCGTTCGATTTGAGAGAGGTGCTTCACGAAGCGCGCGAGGTATTCGCGGCCCGGGGCGGGGTTGGCGCTGTGGTAGTACGCGACGGCCTTCACCGCGGAGTGCGTGAGGCGGTAGTTCTCGTTGAGGATGTCTTCGGCGACGCGGATGTTGGTCGCCGGCGCAAGGGCATCCCATGCACTCGCGAAACGCTTGCCGTGGTATCCCCAGTTCACTTGCATGATGCCGACGTCGAAGTTCGACCGGCCGTTGCTGATCGAATAGCGGACCGCGCGATACGCGTCTTCGCGGGTGCGAAAGAAGAACCCCCGACCAGCAACATTCAACGTCCACGGCCATGCACGACCGTTGTAAGCGGACTCATTGAGTGCGATACCAGCGAGAATCTTCGGATCGACCGACGTATGCATCGCGTCGAACGGCGCCTGAGCGGATGCGCACGACCAACCCCCACGCCGCTCCGTGATGCTAGCTTGAACGTCGTCGGTAAGGGTCGCGGGACGAAGCCAGCCGGCCTTCACGAACAGGCTTTCGACGCTGACAGGTGATCCGTCGATGTTAATCGCGACACCGCCAGCCGCGGTCTCGACCGTTTGGCCCTCGAAGCGGTTAGCCCACGCCAGAAACGGCTTCAGCCCGCATGCGTACACCGGCTCGCCCGGCAACTCGACGATTGCGCGTTTAGTGCCGTCATCAATTACGATGCGCGTCGGGCTGATGATCGAATCAATAGTCGCCGCGTGTGCGCCGAACGCGATCACCGACACGCATGCAGCCGCCAACGTCTTAGTCATGGTACGGCTCCATGACGATGTCCTGCGTCACCTGCACCAGAAACTTCTGGCCCGGTTCAACAGTGATGGTCGGCGGGATATTCTGGTTGCGTTGCATGACAGTCTGGGCCGTCGCCGCCGCGACCTGCCCCGCCGTGTCGCCATAAGTGGTGACGCCGTTCGGCGTCGCTGTCGTCGCCGTCTGCGAACTGCTGTCGAACGCCTTTAGCAAAATCGCAGTGATGAAGCCCGCGCCGAAGATTTTCAGGAAGTGGTTGTTCACGTCGCCCGAGAAACCGGCGTAGCCGTTTTGGTCCGCACCCTGCATGCCGTTGAGCGGCACGCTCTTGCCGTTGGGCAGACGCAGACTCGTCGAGGCGACCAGCAGGCGCTCTTGGCCAACTTTGACGTCCGCGCTGTACATGCCATTGATGAACGCGCCCTTCGGGATCATCAAGCAGTCGCCGCGCAGGCTGTCATAGATGTCCTCGTCCACCATCAACGACACGCGACCAGGCTTGTCCGAGTTCAGCCCCTCGACCGTCTTGACGTGGATGACGTGCGGCGGCGTCAACGTGCAACCCGTCGACCGGCCATTGAAAGTCGTCCGTTCTATGACGCCGCGCGAACCAGCATCGCGTAAGAAGGCGCCGTCGCGATCTTCCGGTGCTTGGCCCTGCTTCGTCAAGGCGATCGCCATCGCATCGGGAGTGTTGGCTCCCGCAGCGTTACGGGCAGCTCGCACCTCGTCCAACGAAGGAACGCCAGCGGGCAGTACGCCGGTCGCCGGGTTTGCCGAACGCGATGCGCCGGCCTGTTTAAAGATGGAGGACGTATAGATGGCGTCTTGCGCCGCCTGCCGTGAGAGCTCGCGCGTGTCCGTGCCCGAGCCTTTGACTTCTTCCTGGAAGTCCGCGCCAGTCAGCATCGGTTTGACAGCGGGCTTCGGAGCCGCTGCTTCAGACGCTGCGCGAGCGGCAGCCTCCGACGCTGCTGCTTCGCGCTGCTGGCGGATCATCTGGTCGATATCGTTGTTGTTCGCAGCAGCAGGCGCTTCCGTACTCGACTCGAGCGCGGTCGCCTTCCGAATGCGCGCCTCTTCGTCTGCCTTGTTCGTCGCCTGTAGCTGATAGTAAAAGCCGAGGCCGCCGATGACGACTGCAGCGAGAATGCCGATGCTCATGATCGCGTTGCGCGGCGTCTTGCCTTTGACGAGTGCTTCTTGCTCCGCGCTAGGCGTAGCCGAGTCCGGTTTCTTCGCCACGATCAAAACACCCCGAAAAGGCGGCGGCGGCCGCGCGTCACCGTGACCTCATCCTTGCCGGAACGCAGGACAATCTCGTCAGCCAGACGCTGCAGGACGAGGAAGTCTCCGCGGCGAATGAAGTTTGCGACGACGCGATCGCCGTGGTCGAGAATGAACGGAACCGGCCACTCCTGCGCCTTCGCCGGCATGCGCATCCACACCGCATGTCCGTCGTCGAAGACCGTCTCCGGCGTGAACTCAGCGCGGCCATCCACGCTGTAGTCCCAGTTCAGCTTGTCCGGCGCAACGCCGATGCTTCCTGAGTCCGCGCCACCGCGGCCGCCAGTCGCCGTCGCGTCATCGCGTGCGCTGACGCGGGCCATTGGCGCGCGCGGGTATTGGAAGCGCACCGTCTGATAGAACATGCCGCCCGCCGGTGACGCAATCAGCGTGAAGTCGTACTCGCGCAGATTCGTCGTCAGGTGCAGCGTGTTGACGAGATCCGCCTTGTGCGGCTTGATGAACACGTGGTTCATCTTGTCGTCGTCGATCTCCCACTGGACGCTGTCGCCCATCGCGGGGTCCGCAATCAGCTTCTCGCCCTTCTCAAGTTCGATCGTCGTCAGCTTGAGCGGCGCGGTCAGCACGCGGTAGATCTGGTCGCGGCTGTACGGGAAGACGCCGATGCGTGCATCACCCGGCATCGTCAAAGGATCGGCGCCGCCGTTGAACGGATTGATCGGACTCATGGGGTCGCCCGCGACCATCGCGGCATTAAAAGCCGAGTCGCTTGCGGCTTTCTTAGCTACAGCCGGTTGAGCAAGGAACGCTGCGCACGCAGCGAGAACGCACATGCCGATGACCGGCCGTTTAATGAGAGTGGTTGCGGTCATGGTTATGCGGTCCGCTCAAGGCGGAAGAACGGAATGAAGATGCCGAAGGGATTCGTCGTCAGCGCCTGCTCAGCAGTGGGCGCGACGATTTGATAGCGCAGCGTGAGCGCATATGACTTCACGTCCGGCTTACCCGTGGCGCCAGCTTGCGACGTCGTAGTCGTGAATTCGACAAGTACCGTCGAGTCTTCAAGCAAGGCGATGTTGCGCACGTCTACTTCGCGGATCAGTTTCGGGTTTGCCGTGATCTGCTGGAACGGTGTGTCGGCTTTCAACCAGTCGCGGAACTGACCGGCTGCTGCGCCGATCATTTGCGCCTTGACCGAGTTGATGTTAGCGGTCATGCGCGAAGTCTCGAGACGGTCCGACAGCACCGGCTCGATCGTGAACCAGCGGACGGCCATTTCCTTGACCGTCGTTCTCACAGCTTGCGAGTCGGGCTTATAGGCGACAAGCTCGGTTACGATCGGGTGCCCGCCCGTATCGGCAGACACGCCAACGACACGTGTGACGGAAGGCGGAGGTTGCCGCGTCCATACCGCGCCTACGGCAATCACGGCAAGGCCGAACGAAATCAGCATCCAGCGGTTAGCTTCGAGCTTTAGCTTCGTGCTTGTCTCGAAGATGACTTGGCTCGGATCTTCCTCCGCGTACATGCCAGGAGCTGTAGACAGCGCGGCCCGACGCTTGTTTTTGAAAAGACGCATGGCAACCCTTTATTAATGGTCACCATTGGAACAGCACGAGCGTCCTGTGTTTTTTCGAAAGGAGGCTAATTTCGCGCGCCATTTCCGTGGTCTGGCGCACAATTGACCTTCAAAAATGTGAGCGAGCAACGCGCAAATCGTCCGCGATGCAGCGTTTCAACACGAAAAGTGAGCCGACTAAGGGGGGTGTGAATATCCGGCTCATTTTGTAACAAGCCTTTTTTCCTTTAAATTCAGTGCACTAACCAAATGCCCGGTCGCAGTGGGACGCTCTCCGGAGAGCGTCTCTCATCATCCACGGACTTGTTTGAGCCCTTGCCGCAGCGAGCCAAGGACCTCGCGTGCCCGCGCGTGTGGCGAGGGCGATTGAGGCAAAACACCATCGCTTTTGTCAGCGTCACGGGGTCCAGCCGGCTCCACGGCAGGCATCCGGTGCTCAAGTATTGCCGAAATTACCTCGCGCACTTGCAAAATGGGCTAGAACTCCTGCGCCCAGCGGCGTCGATCCTCATCACGCCGTACTCCTCGACGCACCAGATGTCGCCATTAGGCCCGGCAAACGACTTCCCTGCCAAGGCCCGCACCCGTTCTGTCTGGTCTTTCTCTTTTGAAGGTCACCCCTCTTTTGGGCCGGCGAAGGCGACATCAATGTCTATCTGCGCAGCAAGGCATCGAGCAGTCACTTGCGTGACTGGTTGCTAACTCGCTTTGGACCTGTTGTTGATCGGGGTGTGTCCGGCGGTTACGTGCCGGTGAGCCCTCGAGAGTACCCATCGCATGTGGACCCGAACGCGCCGATCAACGCAACTTCGACCCATTGCGGGCGACTAAGCCGTAACACCTGTTCAGGGGCAAAAGCTCGCGGGGTCCAACGCCGACGCATACAAGCGCTGTCGTCAATCGATGCGGAGATCACAACCCCGAACCAACGCCTAGCGTTGCTGAGGACTACACCTATAGGCGTAGTCTTTCACCGACATACGTAGCCCTAAACCACCACAAAAGTAGTCTTGCGACTCCCGATAAAAGTAGTCCTGAACCGCAAAGACTACACTTCTCGGGGTTATCCCCACTAAAAACGTAGTTCTATGAGCCGAAATCAGCTTAGCGATCAAGGGGTTAGGTGACGTTAACGGATCAGATTAGATTTTTACTTAGAGATCAGATCGACCCGGGAAAGATCGGCACCATCCCATTGAAGGCACAAGTCGAGGCTTCGAAACCTGCTGGCGCTCGACCAAACCAACCTAGCCGATGCTTCCAGGACTACATGTCTCGGGGTGCTAGCACCGCGTGTCCGCAAAATTCCCCGAAAAGACTACATTTATCGGGCCCTTTCCACACGAGGCTCCTATAGATGTAGTCTTGACTCGTGGTTAGCGGCCTTCCGCACGCATACGGGCTGTTCCGCCGAGTTGCAAGCCCCGATTACCAAAGCGTAGTCAGGTAATGCGCCCAATAAACGTAGTCTTCATGGTGGCCCGGTACGGCGTTGAGTGCCAAATGGGACCATGTCCGTCTTTTCAATGCCTCGCACTGTCAAGGAACCGAGGGCTCCGCCGCTCTCTGACGGCTGTTTCTTCTTTGGCCGTCGCGCGTTGTGGTACCGCAACATCGTCAAGACTACTTTTATGGGCGCACGCCCGGTCGTTGCGACCGTCGATACCCGCACAACCTTGCGCTCAGGACTACATTTATTAGTGACCGGAGCGACAAGACTACATACCTTTTTTTGACATGGGGCTTGGAGCCGGTCATAGTAGCGCCTACATCGTTGGAGGGACTATGGGCGTCAGGACCAGAAAAATCGAAAACCAACTCTTGCTCCCGGTCGCTGCAGCGACGTTAGCCCCTTCCCACCTTGCTACACGGGAGGAGTCGACAACCGCGTCAATCGCCGAGCTCGGCAGCGATGCCGTGGAGGTTCTCACTGAAGAAGACGAGGCTGCGCTTCTTGAGAGGCTATCTTCGACGGACATGGCGCGGCTTTATTTGAGCAACGAATCAGAGGGCAAGAGGAATTATCAGCAGAGTCTCGATCTTTTCAGGGAAGGGGTTCCGGTTACCCAAGTAAAAGAAGAACTCCTTCTGAAAAAAGTCAGCCAGCGAGTACGGTTTATAAACCCGCTAAAGCTTCTGCAGAGCAAGTTGCATAACGCTCTCATTTTCGTCGCGCGCCCGACAATGTCGACGCAGCAGGTCTTCTCGGTCTCACTTGATTATCTATCGTGGTTAGTGGATCACAACGTGAACGACTACGCATACTTGAAAGCGTCACTGTCAGAGATGCAGCAAGCGCTAATGCAGATTCCGGATGGTAATCGATGGTTCTCAACGCAGATGATTCAGGATGTTCTCATCGAAGGGACGACCCTGCACTACAAGATTCCGGCGTTCCTATGCAGGCTCTACGCCGCGCCGGATCGGTACCATCACGTCTCGATGAGGATGAATGCGCGATTCAAAAGTAAATACACCCTGAACCTATATGAGTTGTTGCGAGAAAACCTGTGGCGAGGAGAGACGGGTTACATGACGCTCGACGAATTCAGAGAGCGAATGGGCGTTGGCCCAGAGGAATATACGGAGTTCAAACGTCTGAGTATGAGAGTGATACAACCGGCACTAGTGGAGCTTGAGTCGCTGGGCGACATTTTCGCCTCTGTGCGATATGGCCGGGAGAAGCGATTCGTCACTTCACTTAACTTCGTCATAGTTCAAAATCCCAACAGCAAACTATTGTCTGAGAGTGCCTACCTTGACCCGGGCCGGTACAAAGAACTTCGGGAAGAATTCGGTCTCAATCAGAAGCAGATCAAAGAGATCGCAGAAGCTTTCCCTATAGAACGAATCGAAGCGATAGCTGATGTCTTGTTGTATCGCTACGTTCTAAACAGACAAAAAAACCCTGTTAAGAACTGGTTCTCCTTGTTTAGAAGTGCCCTGCGAGACGAAGAGGACCGTTATCTACTAACGAATTCGGAGAAGGCCGAACTCTCACTGTTCCGAGAGAAGCGGCAGCAGGCGGCCCTGTTAGAAGATAATCAACGCCGTGAGCGGGAGCTGGAGCGGCGTCGGACCGCCGCCCGGAAGGATAAAAGCAATCGGATGGATGAGTATTGGGCGCAACTTTCGGAAGGCAGCCGCCAGGAACTGTGGGACGGCTTCCTGAGCTCGCCGGAAGGAAAGCATTTCCGACAAGCTCGAAAACTCTCGCCCGGAAGCAGGCCTGACGTCACCCACCCACTGGCAAGGGCGAGCTTTGTCGATTATCTTAATCGGTTATCAGTAATTTGAATTTCTCTAAAACCATAATTTTTTCAGACTTTCTAAGCCCGGGATCCATGTCTGTTTGCTCGTGACAAGCGGAGACGCGTCAAGCTCCACACAGCGTCTCTCTCACGATCACGGATCCGCCGCTCACCCAATATTCGTTCGCGATTTTCCAAAAGTTCTCGAGTGCGCACGTGTATAGCGACGAGAGCGCGGCCGCCTCCTCTCTTCGTCTGGAAGCCCCCTCGCCCCCATCTTCGCGGTAGTAACGTCTAAGGTCGGTACAGCTCAAAGCCTTCGGGGCAATGGCGGCAATGTAGCCACCAGCGACCGCGGCGCGAGCAGTCGCCATGGGAGCCCGCCTGCCTACCGCGTGGTAGGCACGCGCATGGACTCTGCGAGGCTACCACGTGGTAGTGCGGCACGCGAACCGTCGCCCATGGATTCTGCGAGGCTACCACGTGGTAGTGCGGCACGCGAACCGTCGCCATGGAGTCTGCGTGGCTACCACGTGGTAGTGCGGCACGCGAACCGTCGCCCATGGGGTATGCGGGCTACCACGTGGTAGTGCGGCGCGCGAACGTCGCGCATGAAGTCTGCGTGGCTACCACGTGGTAGTGCGGCACGGGCAACGTCGCCGCCGGCGCCTGATTGCTTACCTCGCGGTAGTGTGAACCCCAACCGCAGCGATTGGGCGACTGTGTTTTACCACGTGGTAGTGCGGGGTGAGCACCGCAACGCAGTGCGATTCCATATGAAGTGCGGCGCGCACAAATTCATAAGATGAATATCGGTCGTCGTGAGTCCACGGGCGGCACCGGCGCGTACCACTTGGCAGACGGTAAAGCGACTAGGTGCCCACCGCCCTTGCGCGGCGGCGTAGTGGATACTGATGAACTCGCGATACGGCAAGGGCATGTTGCCAATGGTTTGGTTCGATCGAGCACTACCACGTGGTAGTGCCAATTTCGCACAAAGCGCACAAGACGGGGCTCTAACCTAAAGTAATTTCTAGATTCTGACCGCGCTCGCTTGTAGAATCGCATGAAAAGTTTCTTAAACATATTCCGGAGCCGATGATGGGACTCGTAATCGCAGTCGCGAATCAAAAGGGCGGGGTAGGAAAAACGACAACAACGATGAACCTAGCTGGAGCCTTTTCCGCCTCGGGCTATCGGGTGTTCGTTGCCGACGCGGATGGACAGCAGTCGTGCATGAGTTGGGCTGCAACTGCAGATCCTGAAAAGCCGCTTCCTTTCCGCGTCGGGGCGGTCCGCAAACTTGAAAAGAACATCGGCAACGAGATCGGGCGATTGGCGGACGACTACGACGTCGTTCTTGTCGACTGTCCCCCGAACATTGACGACTTAACAACCGGTCGCGTCCTAGCAGTTGCCGATGCAACCATAGTTCCGACCAATGCGTCGCCTCTCGACCTTTGGAGTAGCGAAGGGATGATGGCACTGATTGAGCGGACACGGCTCCATAACAAAGCCGGTAAATTTGCAATTTTGGTGAGCAAAGCAAATTCAAAAACTGTTCTACATAAGCAGATGAGCGAGGTGTTACGGGAAAGCAATGTGTTGCTCCTACGAACCGCTGTACGGCAGCGAGAGGTCTATCCGCAGGCGGCGGCACTAGGACGAACGGTTTTTGATGTCCGCGGAATTCGCGGCGTGAAGCCGGCCAAAGAGGAGATCAACGCTCTCTTCGACGAACTCGTGGAGTTGTTGAATAGCGAGGAAGAGGCTGCAGAGGTGTCGCATGGCTAAGTTAAACCTAACTAGCCGGGTAAGGGCCGGCATGGCTTTGGAACGTCAATCTGCGGAGGCGCGCCTGCAGAAGAACGCAGTCGCCGAGACTGCGCTGAGGGAGGCAGCAACGGTTGTCGGTGTGCCGCCGTTTCACGGCGATGACGTGGCGACAAGAGTCCCAAGGCAAAAAATCAAAATCGCAGATACGGTTTCGAACCCCTACAACCCTCGAACTTTTTATAGCGCAGAGACGATTGATGGCTTGGCTAGGAGCCTAGAAGTAGACGGACAACTTGAGCCCATTAAGGTAACTCGGCTTTCGGAGTATCCCGGAAAATGGGTGATCATCGACGGCGAACGGCGGGTACGCGCAGCAAAAACACGCGGCGCAGAATACATCGACGCAGAGTTCCACGAAGAGCGCCTGGAAAACAAGGCACTTTATCTTCGAGCATACAAGGCGAACAAAGAGCGCGACGCGCAAACGGTTTTCGACGACGCAATTGCGTGGAGCCGCCTTCTCGAACAAGGCATTTACCGAGATTACTCAGAGCTTGCCGCGGCCGTGAATGAAGCGCCGACACACGTAAACAAGGTGATACTTCTTAACAGCCTACCTCCCTCGTTCTTAAGCCGGATGGCTCAGTCTTCGCATACTGTCGGTCTTGCCCATGCGTACAACCTCAAGCTCATTCTCGAGCGAGGAGGGCAGGCCGTAGCCGAACATTGGCTTCAAGAGATTCTGGAAGGCCGGGCGAGCGTGAGACGGCTTGAACAAGCTGCTTCCGCAGAAGCACCGACGCGCCGGGTAGGTTCGAGGCGTGTTCATTACCAATCGCGAGTTCAGTTCAAGCGGCGTGATGGTGGTCCTCTTGGCGAATTGAAGTTGTTCGCCGACGGAAGGACGGAACTTAGTCTCCAAGGCGTCGATGGCGAATCTCAACAGATGCTAGCTGAGCGCATGAAACAGCTTATCGAAAGTTGGACCCGCGAACTTGACGGCGAGGCCTCGGTGTAATGATTTGAGGTGTGAAAAGGCGTGGAAGCCGCCCGACGATGAGGCGGCTTCCCCCTCACCGCCAGCAGAGGTAGACATCCAAACAGTCCGCTCGCCAACTAAACGCTGAGTGCTCACGACGGGGGCGGCAGCAAAGCCGACGCGGCCGATGCGTGATTGAAGAAACGCAAGATTCTGGGCGGTAGGACGGACCCCATTCGATGTACACATAGGCCGAAAAGAACACCTTAGTTGCCGCCTTTCGCCGCTTTGCGCAGCGCTGCTAGATCGGATAATCGCCGCGGGCAATGGGACAAGGACACAAATGACCGCACTCGCTGGCACGCCGATTTCTCGCGATCCTCTCGCACTAGCTGAGCTCTACCATTCGGGCCTTGGCACTTCATGGACAACTCAACGGGGAGCGGTCGTTGCATTCGCCCGATTCACTCCTAAGGTGACTTACAGAGCACTAAACCGCGCCATTACTGTCTCGAAGCTGCCGCCGCCGGTATTGGCATTGTTTGGAACGGCCGGGATATGGCATGAGACGGCTAGAGACCTGGCAGGACTGGTTTGGAAACACGGGCCCGACGTCCTCTGTCAGCGTGCGACCGAAATTGATCCGCTAGGACGGCACTGGACCGAGATCATCGATCTTCTTGACGGTAGGGATGCGCGGCCACCGAAACGAATCGTGCGTGCGATCGCGCCGTTGACACTAGCGGCCGAATACCAGCGAGGAATTGAGGAAGGACGATGGACCTCGATGGTTACTGCCGTCGCCGCTTCTCCGGCGTGGGACCGGACGCGGCTTGCAAAAGCGATTGCAATCTCAGAGCTTCCGACCGAGGTGTTACAGCTCTTTGAGCTCAGGCGCCTCACATATGACCTTGGCGCTATCCTCGTGAAAATGCGAAACGCAATCGGCGAAAGCGAGTTGACGGCGCGTGCGAAAAAGATCTTGGGCGCACCTCGCCGTAGAACAACCGACCAGATTTTGGCGGAGCTGTTGCTAGTGCGGCCCGAACAGGGGGTGGAATTGGCAGTTCGCCGCGACAAGACTGCAATGGTCTTTGAGTTCAAGGTCCCGCTAGACGAGACCGAAGAGCTGATGACTGGTACCAATGAGATTGCAGCGCTGGTCCAGGTGGCGATGATGAACGTACGGTTCAAGCGCAATGCCGATTCTGATCCCACTCGCGTCAAAGCACGGTGGGGTGACAGCGCAGACAAGCGCGCCATTGCCAGACGTATGACCGCAGCTGGAAGGTCGCTTCGCGAAATCGCCGTGGATTTGGCAGTTTCGAAGACGACAGTCGCTCGTTGGACCGCAGGACAGAAGCAGTGAATACAGCGCGGCCTGGCAGCTAAAGTCGATATACTGAATTTCACCTGTCCGCCTAAAACTGGTGACTACGAAGCGCCGAAAGAATATGGAGCAAGCAGCCAAAAGGGGTTAGAGTACTGTATATCTATACAGTACTAGAAGATCCTCATGCCGCTTCCTAGTTTCCTGCCGGTCAGCTACCACGAACTCAGGTTGCTCTGGTCCAGGTACAGGGCACGGGATCCCGACGTGCAGCGACTCGTCTTAGAGGTACAGCGCTTCCGCGGAGTTGTCGACGATGCCTACCCGCTTCAGCAGGTAATCGAGAAGTGCTGGCGAGAGGAGGGGCATGGTCAACTCGTTGCGCTAGAAAAGCTGCGCCTCTTACTGAACAACGAAAAAACATGCTAGCGGAGCGCGGCAACCCCACCCAGTTTCACCGGTGAAACTGTAGATGCGTGCGAGCGAACCGGTGAGGTCGAGAGTAAGGGTTATCCCGTATACAGCAACGATTTGTTGTTCGATCGCTCATTAATCTTAAGCGGACGCTTACCTATACTGAGATCACTGAAACGCAAACAGGGCTGTTTGCGAAGAACAAAGATTTGGAGGTAAGCATCATGAAACTCGCAACTCTTATCGTCGCCGCTGCACTCGCTATTCCTGCAGCTTCCTCGTTCGCTCAAAGCCAACCGGTGACTCGCGCGCAGGTAAAGGCGGAACTGGTCCAGCTCCGGGATGCCGGATATAACCCGAGCATGGATCGCACGACGTACCCGGCGCAGATCCAAGCTGCCGAAGCCAAGATCGCCGCACAGAACGGCCAGAATAGCTACGGTGGCGTCGCCGACACTGCATCGGCATCGGGCGGCTTGGCTCACACCGGCAATAGCATCGCTCCCGTTTATTTCGGTCACTAATCGACCGAGCGAGCCAAGTAGCTCGCGCTAGGTACTAGAGAACTGGCCGCTGCCGGGATACCGCAGACGGCCAGTTTGCTTATTAGCACCTCCGCCACCGGCATAGCCGATGGCTTGCCCAGCACCAGAAAGGTCCTGGGCTTTTTTGCGATCTCTGCTTCTTCGTGGGTGTCTAGGGGAAAAGGATCGCGGCGATGTCTCGGGCGCTATGCAGCACATGAATGACGTCGATGCGCTCGGGCTGCGCAGTAACACGATAGAAAATCTGATAGCTGCCGTGAACGCGATGTCGCACGCCGCGATCTTCGTAGCGAGGCACGAGCGGGTAGGCGAGGGGCATGTCTGCGAGGCTCATGCACTTGTCACGCAACTCGCGAACGAACCTCAAGGCACGGCGTGGATTGTCGCGGGCAATGTAGTCGCCGATGGCCTCAAGCTCGGCCTCGGCGCCAGGCAGGATACGAACGATCATGCCTTGCGGTTCGCCATCGCCTGATACTTGGCTTCCAGCCGGTCAAACACTTCTTCGGCGCGTTTTCCTCGACCTGCGTCTGAATCGGCGATGCCTCGCTCGATCACGGCATCCAGCGCGGCAAGCTGCGTCTCGCGATCTTGAATCAGTCGCACGCCTTCGCGGAGCACTTCGCTTTTCGAGCCGTAGCGTCCTGATTCGACCAGCTTCGTAATGTACCCCTCAAGCTGCTGTCCAAGGTCTGCGCTAATCATGGGTTCGCCCTCCGAGTAGAGCGTTAATAATGCAGCGATTATCAACTATTATCATGATGCTGGGGAGGGTGCCAAAAAACGACGACCTCCGAAGATAGACTCGACAAACGCCTAGGCCGGGCCGCATCGCGCCGGCAGAAAAAAGCCCGCTCACTGGGCGGGCTAATTCCATGTCCGAGGGGCAGGATTTTGGAGAATAAGACGCTCGTCAATTTGCAATCGTCGTACCTATCAACTCTCTACAACCATAATAGGCGCGTCGGCGCTCGTACTCTAGCCGCTCCCGTCATTCCCCAGAGCGCATGGAGCGCGGCCTACGACCGTAGGTCGCGTGAGGTCAGGGGCCGGATTTGTCTTCCGGGCGCCGATAGAACGCCGCCGCCTGCTGAAGCATGCGCTGCTTCTCCGCTTGAACGTAAATAGACGTCGTTTGCAGCGACGCATGTCCGAGAATCTTTTGCACCACATCGAGTGGGACTTCTTCGGCCGCAGCGTGCGTGCCGAAGGTATGGCGAAACGAGTGCGTCGACGTGCCCGCCAGCAGCTTCATATCGTCGGTGCTTAGATATGGCATCCCTTTGATGATCCGCTTCCTGGCCCACTCCATCAGTAAGTTGACGGTGTTCACGTGATAGCCCAGCGGCTTCCCGTCGGCGTGCTTCCTTTGGGCTTGCGCGGTTGGTGGGATGAAAATCGGCGCGAGCAGGGGCCCGGCGCTTGCGCTCTCGAAATGCTCGCCGCGATCGCGCCAGTGTGCCGCCAGCGCTTCGATGGTGGCGGGACTGACCGGCACGGTTCGTTCTTTGTTCCGCTTACCGATGACCGACAACTGCCACAAGATATCGTCGCCGTCCCCGTAGGTGGTCGGCGACATTCGTTCCCTGCGCGCGCCCGCTAGTTCTTCACGGCGAAGACCAGAGTCGGCAGCTAGGAGGAGCGCGACGCGCACCGATCGCCAATGGGTCGCCGTGTCGGGCTTGCATTGGCTGTCGATATAACCACGCATACGCGCCCAAAGCTCGGCGGGCAGGGCGCGTTCGACTTTGAGAACATTTTCTCGTTCAATAACAACGGGGTCGGATACGGCCCTCCAAGGGTTGCCTGCCAAATAGCGGACGTCGACCAGCCACGCGAACGCCGCCCGCAGCGCGCGTACCCCATACCGCTGACTTTCAGGACTCAGTTCGCTCGTCGCAAACGGCCGCCAGCGCCCGCTCGCCCGTGACTGGCGCGGACCAACGAAAGCCGGCGAGGGCGCTTTAAGGAAGTCGCGGTAGGCCTCGCAATCGTCGGCCAGCAGGGAACTGAGCGGTTTGCGCCTGATGGTTACAGTCCACAACAGGAACCGCTCCAGCTCCTTCGTGTAAGCGCGCAGGGTCTTGGGCTGCTCGCGGTAGCGGTGCAGGTAGGCGCGGATCGCCTCGAGGTCGTTGTGCGCCAAGATGTACGGGAAGCTCGCGTGTCGGTTCAGGCCGCCGGCGCCCGACAGTTCGCTCGGCAGCCGCACACGCTCCAGTGGTACGAAAACGCCCGAATCCGTATCGATCGTGACGAGTTTGCTTTCCGGTGCGGACAATGGATCGTCGAGCGACACGTCTGTGCCGACGTGGGCGCCGATCGCGTCCTCGTTCTGACGTAGCCACGACACAACCCGCTGTGCGCGCCCGGGCCCAATGCGCGGAACTGCGCGCCACCAACTCCCGCCTCTGCGGTTACAGAAGTCCACCAGCTCGGCCAGCGTGCCAATGCCCGCGTCTTTCAGCCGTCGGGCGACCAGCGGCCGGAACCACATGCCGACGCTGTGCGTCGGCTCGGGCTTGGCGACGGCCAACAGCGCCGCCTGCTCGACCATCTTGAGCGTCAACGCCGTCAGTCGGGCGCTGCCGTGGGCTCTGGCCGATGACTTGAGGTGGTCGGCTAATACCGACGAGCCGTGCTCGAGCGCCAGCTCAACCAACTCCGCTTGCATCCGCCGCAGGAACGACTCGACCCAGCCCGGCGTCGCTTCGTTCCCATCGTCGTCCTCGGAAAAATACAGCCGCATGATCGTCGACGCGGGAATCCGCTGCACGTACGCACGGAGCGCGGCGAAGTGATTGCGCGTGTACGCGGCGCGGCTTTTGGTGACGGTCTGCGGCTTGTTGGCCATGTTGGCGGCGTTTATGGTGGCTAGGGGCCCGTCTGGACGGGACGTAGACGCCCTCCCCCCGGATTTTATCCATTAAACGCAAGCGTGATAATACGACTTATCACGCTTGAACATAAGCTAGACGTCGCCAGTTTTAAGGCCGCACTTCCCGCGCAGCTTGCCGAACCGGTTTTCGGCCGCGATCGGGCCACTAATGCATGCCTGCCACTACGGATGGCTTGGCGCATTGCGCGTCGGGTCTGGCCCCGAACTGGAGATTCGACCCGGATCGCTGCGCGCCGGGATCGGCATGTCGCGACCTTTAGGCACGCCGCGCGCATAATCCCGTTGTAAGCTGCATCGCGGGAGGCGACGAGAATGAACGAGCCGAGAATTAGGCGAGACCCCGAGGGCACACGTCGGCGCATCCTGGAGGCAGCGACACACCAGTTTTCAACGTATGGACTTTCGGGAGCCCGCGTCGACGCGATCGCAACGGCCGCGGACACCAACGAGCGGATGCTCTATTACTACTTTCAAAGCAAGGAGGGCCTGTACGTTGCAGTCCTCGAGGCGATGTACGCAGAATTTGCGCGTCATGAGGTCAGCCTCGACCTTGCAGGCCTGCAGCCTGCAGCCGCAATCAGAACGCTTGCGCTTTCCATCTGGGGTTACTTCAGGGCGAATCCGAAGTGGTTGAATCTTATCAACAACGAAAACCTGCATGAAGGGCGGTACCTCGAGCGGTCGCCAAAGCTGACCGAGGCCCTTTCGCCCGTGATCGACTTGTTGCGCGCGACGTTGACGCGCGGAGCAGCCGCGGGGGAGTTCCGCGCCGATGTGGACGCGCTGGATTTCTACGTCACGCTGGCCGCCATGGGTTATTACCTCGTGTCCAATCGCTTCACCCTGAAAGCGTTCGTCGGGCGTGACTACAGCGAACCATCGGTCATCGCGGCAGTGACTGAGATGCAAGTCAAGATGCTCATTGCGTATTTACAGCCGACGTCGCAGGGCGCATCGCCTAAGGCTCTTGCGTCCCAGGCCTCAGTCGCGTTTGTTCCCGGAACTCACCGGACGCGTCCAATACGGGACCGAACGATCGGTCATTCACTTCCGTGCAGTTTGCTTGCTCCCCCACCATCGCGCTGTCGCTTTATCGAGCGGGCACGAGTGTGCGAATCAACTGGCCTTAGCGAGCAATGGGTTGCTAGTGCTGGTCGACTCGATTAAGTCCATCAATGCGCACGCGACGGCCAACTGCGCGGGTAGAAGATGCCGCGTTTCGATAATTTGAGTGACACGACGTCGCCAGTAAGTGAGTGGCAGGACTGGGCGCGCGGCGGCGACTTCCAATGCGATCGCGCGGTGCAGGTGCTCAAGGTCCGCGTCGATCAGCAACAATTCATAAGCGGCCGAGGGAGGGTGAAGGTGGCGTTCCATGCCTACATATCGGCAGTGACGCGAATTTCATAAGCGGCCGCCGAAAAGTTTTGCTCGGTTGCGGCAAGCCGCGAGAAAGCAGCTCCGATCCGGGCCACGAGCAGGATTTTTGGTCACGAAAGAGACGCGTGCGGGCGCGCGGTGCAACCGTTGGGATAGGACAGCTTCGACCGGGCGCGCATCCGGCGCGCACTGGCCATAACGCTCACACCGGCGAGGCCGGCGAGACCGCCGCCGCGAAGACCGTCAGTTTTCCGCCGGTGCGGCCCTTCAAGGACGTGCTCAATGCGTCTGGAGGATTCAATTTAGGAGCGTGAGCGCCCCCAAATCAGAACAACTGGCTGTCAAGGGGAAGTAAATTAGCTAGCTTGACGGCCGTCAGACGCTCGCGCCCATCGGGATGAATCGAGCGGATCATGACGCGCTGACCGCGCGCGTCGCCCAAGATCTCTACAATGCGATCGCGGTAGCGCGCCAGCGTGCCGCGTGACGGTTTTCGCTTCGTGCGACGGCGAGTCGATGAGGGCATGAGCGAGCGGGAGCATGTGTCGCTCTGATTATGCCAAGGTTTGCCGTGCCGCGTGTATCCGTCAAAGCACGCCGAGAACTAGGTACTTCCTATTACTGTGCGTCGCTTCTTCGTTCGTCGCTCGCCTCTCGACGAACGCCGCGTGTTTGCAGTCGCCTAGTGCATTGCATCATTGAATTGGCACCCCAAGTGTGTTCAGATGCAGGTCATGGGCAAAATGAATCTGACCGATA
>NZ_JALQDQ010000047.1:0-1118 GCF_023631105.1 Caballeronia sp. AZ10_KS36
CTAGTGCATTGCATCATTGAATTGGCACCCCAAGTGTGTTCAGATGCAGGTCATGGGCAAAATGAATCTGACCGATACCGAACGCGAGCAACTGCTGTCGGCGGCGCGCAGCCGAACGGTGCGTGCGGCGGACGTACGACGCGCGAAGTTGATCCTGATGCTCGAGGACGGCGAATCGCGCGACAGCATCATGCGCACACTGGGTTGCGACTCGCGCTTCATCGCGCGCTGGTCGGGGCGCTTTCTTAGCGAGCGACTGTCTGGCATGTACGCCCGACATCCCGGGCGCGCTCCCAAGCAGCCGCCAGCCAGACTTGAGGCGCGTGTGCTCAACCGTACTCTCAAGCACAAACCCGCCGACGGCTCGACACACTGGAGCAGCTATAAGCTTGCGGCAGAGCTTGGCGACGTGTCGGTCTCGACCGTGCAGCGCATCTGGCGCAAGCATGGGGTCAAGCCGCAGAAGTTGGAGCGGCACATGGTCTCCAACGACCCGGACTTCGAGGCCAAAGCAGCCGACGTGATCGGGCTTTACCTGAACCCGCCGGCGCACGCAGCGGTGTTCTGTGTGGACGAGAAGACCGCGATTCAGGCACTCGACCGCAAGGACCGGATGCTGCCGCTGTCGCCGGGGCGCGCCGAGAGTCACGGCTTCGAGTACAAGCGCAACGGCACGCTCAGCCTGTTCGCGGCGTTCAATACTGCGACCGGCGAGGTGCTGGGCAAAACAGCGCCGCGCCACACCAGCGAACAGTTTGTGGCCTTCCTGACCGACGTCGTGGCCAGCCAGCCCAAACGCAGAGAAATCCATGTCATCTGTGACAACGTGAGTAGCCATAAGACGGAGCGGGTGGCCACCTTCCTCAACGCGCATCGCAACGTACGTCTGCACTTCACGCCGACCTATTCGTCGTGGCTTAACCAAGTGGAAAACTGGTTCTCGCGCATCCAGCGTGATGTGATCGCCCGTGGCATCTTCACTTCAGTAAAAGATCTGGATCGCAAACTCATGCATTACATCCGCGAGCACAATAAACATCCAAAGCCGATCAAGTGGAAGTATGACGATCCTTCACGTCGAATCCGCCAGGTGCCAAATCAATGACGCAGTCGACTAG
>NZ_JALQDQ010000048.1:0-904 GCF_023631105.1 Caballeronia sp. AZ10_KS36
AGAATCCTTAACAAAATGAACGAAGGGGCTGTTAACCCTCGATGAATCCTGTTAACCTTTTCATTGTTTCGACGGTGAAAAGGACATGGCCAAGCCGCTACTCGACGACGACCTTTGGGCACTCATCGAACCGTTGCTGCCCCCTCCGAAGCCACGCCGGGCCCGTTATCCGGGGCGCAAGCCGCTCGACAATCGTGCGGTGCTCACCGGCATTCTCTTCGTCTTACAGACAGGCCTGCGTTGGGACCTACTCCCTCGCGAGATGGGCTGCGGCAGCGGCATGAGTTGCTGGCGTCGCCTGCGGGACTGGCAGGCGGCAGGCGTCTGGGAGCAACTGCACGAGGTGCTGCTTGGGCGACTGCGTGCAGCTGACCGAATCGACTGGTCTCGCGTCATCGTCGATTCCTCTTCAATCCGCGCTGTGGGCTCAGGTCAAAAACAGGACCGAATCCCACAGACCGCGCGCGACCCGGTTCAAAGCACCACCTCATCACCGAAGCGCAGGGCATCCCGCTCGCGGTGATACTGACCGGCGCCAACCGCAACGACGTCACTCAACTTCAAGCGCTGGTCGAGGCCATCCCGCCTATCAGCGGCAAGCGTGGCAGACCACTGTCAAAGCCTCGGGTCGTTCAAGGCGACAGAGGCTACGACCACGACAAATATCGACGTCCACTGCATGCCGCCGGCATTGCAACCGAAATCGCTCGGCGCGGTCAGCCCCACGGTAGCGGATTAGGCAAAACACGCTGGGTTGTGGAGCGGACCATCTCGTGGCTTCACAACTTCCGCAGACTGCGCATCCGCTTCGAACGGCTCGCTTTCATCCACGAGGCCTTCATGAAAATCGCTTGCTGCATCATATGCTGGCGACACCTGCAAAAGTCATTCTGTTAACGCCTCT
>NZ_JALQDQ010000049.1:0-150642 GCF_023631105.1 Caballeronia sp. AZ10_KS36
TTTGTTTTTTGTTTTTTGTTTTTTTTTTTGTTTTGTTGTTTTTGTGGGGGGGGGGGGGGGGGGGGTTGGGCGGCCCCCCCCGGGGGGGGGGGGCGGCCCCGCCCCCCCCCCCCCCCCCCCCCCCCCGCTCATGGAAGTGCGCTCGGTCCACGCATCGACAGACAAGGGGCTCGAAGGCGATCACTACAGCCGCACGAGCGGCAACCGGCAAGTAACGCTGATCGCAGCCGAAAGCCTGCGCGCCATCGCCAGCCATCTCGGGCGCGAGCACGTCTCGCCACTCGACCTTCGTCGCAACATCGTCACCGAGGGCATCAACCTCAACGCGCTGAAGAACCGGCAGGTCCGCATCGGCAGCGCGGTTCTTCTCGTGACAGGCGAATGTCATCCCTGTTCGAGGATGGAAGAAACGTTCGGCGTCGGCGGATACAACGCCGTGCGGGGGCTCGGAGGCGTCACGGCGCGCGTCGTCGAAGAAGGCATCATCGAGACGGGCAGTGCGGTCGAGCCGGTCGGTGTTCTGGCCGGCGCATCGTGAGTCAACCGGCTCGCCGCTGGTGCATGGCAGGCCCGGCAATCATGCATAGATCGCCGGACCGGTGAGAAAGCGCACCGGCTCCGAGCGCGTCGACGTGTTCGTGCGCAACAAGCCGCACCGGTTAGTGCGTATGCGTTGGACATCGCATCTTCCCCGAGTCCGGTATCCGGACACCTTCGTTGCAAGGTACGTGGCACCAGTGCAACAATGCATTGCATCCGCCGCTCTTCCGTCACGATGCCGGCGTCCGTAATCTCCCCACATCGCGTTGCTTACTTCGTCGTACCAGCCGCCACTCACGGTAGCGGCTGTCATATTGGCGCCGGAGAATGATTGCCGGCTCATGCTCTATAACGTCAAAAAGGAAACGACCATGCCGTACGTCACTACGAAAGACAACGTCGAAATCTTCTACAAGGACTGGGGTCCGAAAGATGCGCAGCCGATCGTCTTCCATCACGGCTGGCCGTTGTCTTCCGACGACTGGGACGCGCAGATGCTCTTCTTCGTGCAGAAGGGTTATCGCGTGATCGCTCATGACCGGCGCGGTCATGGCCGCTCGACGCAGGTGTCGGAAGGGCACGACATGGACCATTACGCGGCGGACGCCTTTGCCGTCGTCGAGGCGCTCGACCTGCGCAACGCCGTGCATATCGGCCATTCGACGGGCGGCGGCGAAGTGGCGCGCTATGTCGCAAAGCACGGCGAACCGGCGGGTCGCGTGGCCAAGGCCGTGCTCGTCAGCGCCGTGCCGCCGCTGATGCTCAAGACCGAAGCGAATCCCGAAGGTCTGCCGCTCGACGTGTTCGACGGCTTTCGCCACGCGCTCGCCGAGAACCGCGCGCAGTTCTTCGTCGATGTTCCCGCGGGCCCGTTCTACGGATTCAATCGTCCGGGCGCGACCGCGCATCAGGGCGTGATCCAGAACTGGTGGCGCCAGGGCATGATGGGTAGCGCCAAGGCGCACTACGACGGCATCAAGGCGTTCTCGGAGACGGACCAGACGGAAGACCTACGCGCCATCTCCGTGCCGACGCTCGTGCTGCACGGCGAGGACGATCAGATCGTGCCTATCGCCGATGCCGCGCTCAAGTCCATCAAGCTGCTCAAGAACGGCACGCTGAAGACGTATCCCGGCTTTTCGCACGGCATGTTGACGGTCAACGCGGAAACGCTCAACGCCGACCTTCTCGCGTTTATCCAGTCATAAGCGACGGACATAAGCGACAGATGTAATCGACCCATGCCGGGCTTGCGCACGCAGGCCCGCGCTGGACGCGGCGGCGCGCGGCTCGGTAAGGGGGCCTGCGGCTGCCGCGTTCGTCATTCAGGCACATCTTCTTGCCTTCGCCCCTCGGCCGCCGGGGGCTTTCCCCCGCCGAATAAAATCCGTGTCCAAGTTCACGACAGGCTGCGCCGCTCCTGCCTAAGCACGCGCTCATCCATTTCCGCTGCCGCGTCCCCCCTATTTACGGGTGGGCGACGCAGAACGGTATCAGCGTATCGTTGTATCGGTTCGCGCACAACGGCGGCACCCGCTCAGGCCAGCGAGCGTCAGCCTTCGGCCAAGGCAACACGCGCGGCAGACGCCAGCCAAGCCCGGACGCGGCACTTCCTCGAAAAGATAATGGAGACATCATGAGCGGTACGAATTCGGGAACTCTGGTTCATCGCTTTCTGCACTGGGAACAGGCGCAACCCGATGCGATCTATCTGACCGAACCGACGCCGGGCGGACAGGTCGTCGACTATACGTGGAAGGACGTCGGCGACGAGGCCCGGCGCATGGCCGGCTGGCTGCGCTCGTTACAGTTGCCGCCAGGCAGCTCTATTTCCATCGTGGGGAAGAACAGCGCGCACTGGATCATCGCGGATCTGGCTATCTGGCTCGCCGGGCATGTTTCGGTGCCGCTCTATCCCACGATCAGTCCCGATACCGCCCGATACGTCTTCGAGCATTGCAACGTGCGCGTGGTATTCGTCGGCAAGCTCGACGGCTTAACCGATGCATGGAACGCCATCGCCAAGGTCGTTCCTGCGAACGCGCGGCTCGTCGGGCTGCCGATGTCGCCGCCTACGCCCGAAGCGTCGTGGTGGAGCGATATCGTCGCCGACACCGCGCCGCTCAAAGACGTGCATCTGCCGTCGCCCGGCGAACTCGCGACGATCATCTACACCTCGGGCAGCACCGGGCGTCCGAAGGGCGTGATGCACAGCTTCGGCACCATCTTCGCCTACGCCACGCGCGCGGGTGACTTCTGCGGCTACACGCCGGCCGAACGCGTGCTCTCCTATCTGCCGCTCGCGCACACGGCGGAGCGTTCATTCGTGGAGGCCAATTCGCTGTGCTACGGCTTTCGCGTGTTCTTCAACGACAGCCTTGCCACGTTCGTACAGGATCTACTGCGAGCGCGGCCCACGGTTTTCATCTCCATGCCGCGGCTGTGGACGAAGTCCTATCAGGGCATCTGCGCGAAACTGTCGGCAGAGCAACAGGCGCTGCTGCATACGGACACGCCCGAAGCCGCCGCGCTCAAGCGCCAGATTCTGACCATGCTCGGCCTCGACGCAACGCGGCTTGCGTTCACCGGCTCCGCGCCGCTGCCGGAGGAGATCACGAACTGGTATCGCGCGCTCGGGCTCGAACTGCTCGACGTCTACGGGATGACGGAGAACTTCTCGTATTCGCATTACAGCCGCCCGGGCCTGGTGCGGCTCGGTTATTCGGGTCAGGCGATGCCCGACGTCGAATGCAGGATCGCCGAGAACGGGGAGATTCTGTTGAAATCGCCCACGATGATGCTCGGGTACTATCGCCAGCCTGAATTGACCGCCGAGAGTTTCACGGAAGACGGATCCTTCAAGACCGGCGATCGAGGCGAAGTCGATGAGATCGGCCGCCTGAAGATAACGGGTCGCGTGAAGGAGATCTTCAAGACGAGCAAGGGCAAATACGTGGCGCCCGCGCCGATCGAAAACCGGCTGAGTCACCCGAAGGTGGAAGCCGTGTGCGTCACCGGACCGGCGTTCGCGCAACCGTTCGCGCTCATGATGCTGTCGGCGGCGGCGCAGGGCGAGCTCGACGCGCCCGCGACGCGCGAAGCGTTGCGGGCGGAACTGCACGCGTTGCTGGAAAACGTGAATTCGACGCTGGAAGACCACGAGAAGATGGACTTCATCGTGGTCGTCAAGGATTCATGGCGGATCGACAGCGGCCTGCTCACGCCGACGATGAAGATCAGCCGCGGCAGTATCGAGGAGCGTTATCTTTCGGCGGCCCGTGCGTGGGCCGAACTCGGGCAATCGGTCATTTTCGAGGACGAAGTCCTGCAAGTGCAACACTGAGGCTGCGGGAGCATCGCCCGGGACGCCGCGCGCTTGCGAAAGCGCGCGGCGTTCTGCTTATCGAAGCACGTCCTTCATCGACGCCATGTCGATCACGAAGCGATATTTCACGTCGTTCGCGAGCATGCGCCTGAAGGCCGTGTTGATCTCGCCGACGCTCACCATCTCGCAGTCCGGCACCACGCGATGCTCCGCGCAGTTCGGATCGGCGCGGGCTTGCTTCCAAGGACAGGAACAAAGTGCGCTGCTGCCGACAGGAACTCGAAGGACAGAACTCTTGCGCTCGCGGGCGGTCGCGGACTCGGCTTGAATTGAAACTTCGGAAAGCTAAGGACATGCGCCGCCTGATACTCGCCGCCGTCTCGCGCCGTGCCGACTTCAAATCCGGCCCGCGCAAGCGCAGACAAATGCGGCAATCAACGGCTATTTGCCCGCTGGGCCTTCCACTCGCTCTGATCCATCGCCAGACGGAAACCCAGGTGCGACATGCCGTTCATCGGATCGGTGCCGCGCCGCGCGCTCACGCGGTAGCTCTGGCAATACGTTTCGCTGCACAGAAACGAGCCCCCGCGCGTCACGCGTTCGGGCGCGTAGGCCGTGGGGCCGTTATCCGGATCGAAACTCTGCGACGGTCCCGCCGGATTGCTCACGACATCGCCGCGAGCCGCTTCGATCCTGAACGCGTCGGCGCGATACCAGTCCGCGACCCACTGCCACACGTTGCCGGCCATATCGAAGAGGCCGTAGCCGTTGGCCGGAAAGCTGCCGACCGGCGACGTGCCGACCTGAACCTTCTCGTGCGCGTCGGGCAAATTGACGGGGAAAACGCGCGCGCTGTCGTTCCACGTGTTGGCCATCCGCCGGCCGGCCGGCGCGAATTCCGCGCCCCACGCAAAATCAGCCTGTTGCAGGCCGCCACGCGCGGCGTACTCCCATTCGGCTTCGGTGGGCAGCCGCTTGTGCGCCCAGCGCGCATAGGCGAGCGCGTCTTCGTACGACACCTGCACCACCGGATGATTCTCCTTGCCGGCGATGCTGCTGTCAGGCCCGGTCGGATGCCGCCAGTTCGCGCCGGGCACGAACTTCCACCAGCGCGTGTAGTCGTTGAGCGGCACGGGTGCGTCCGTGCCGGTGAAGACTAGCGCGCCGGGCACCAGCGTGCTCTCGGGCGGACGAGGCGTGCCGGGCGGCAACTGCACTTGCAGATCTTCCCAGCGAGGCTTGCGCTCGGCGGTGGTCACATAACCCGTCGCCGCGACGAAGCGCGCGAATTCGGCATTCGTCACATCGTGCCGGTCGATCCAGTAGCCGGCGAGCTCGACCGTGTGCGCCGGGCCTTCGTTCGGCAGTGCGTGCGGATGGGCGCTGCCCATCGTGAAGGTGCCACCCGGTATCCACACCATGTCGTTCGGGCCGCTGCGGCCGTCGCCGACCGTCAGCGCAGCAGGCTCACGCCGCTCGTGTCCGTAGTAAGCGAAAGCGGAGCCCGCCAGCGCGACGGCGAGCGCGACGACGCCCGCAGAGCGCCGTTGTCGAATCGTGAGCTTCATGTCGAGTCCCGTTCAGGCCGTGGCGCCCGCCTTCGCGGGAAAAGCGGGCGCCGCGGGTTACTTCAAGGAGATCACGTGGCGCGGCGGATACTTCTTGAGCACCTCGCGATACCGCTGCATTTCCGCGACGAGCGGCACGGAGACCGGAATGTGCCGAATCGCGATGGACTCCTCTTCTTTGGGGTCGCTGTACAGATTGAAGACGAGTGCGGTCCATGTCGACTGCATCGAGCCGGAAAAGCCGCCGTTGTAGCCCAGCCGCGTCAGCGAATCGGCCGCTTGCGCCTTCTGCATCAGCTTGAACTCGTCGACGCGCACGGCCGAGAGTTCGTCGTTCCAGAAGTAGAAGATGCTGCGCCGGTTGGACACGCCCTTGTCGGCGAGCAGGAACGAAGTCTGGTCGATGCCGTCGATATAGCTGCTCGCCGGCACGAGCTTCGACACGGCGGCGCCGGGCTGACCGGCGAGCGCGACCGACGTGTTGAAGATATCCGCGAAATCGAACAGGCCGTCCGAGCTGCGCGGCTGGATCATGCCTTTCCAGTAGACGAAGAACGGCGAGCGCACGCCGCCTTCCCATGTCGAGCCCTTGCCGCCGCGAAACATGGTGCGTCCGGCGGGCTGCACTTCCTGTTCCGGCCCGTTGTCGGAGGCGAAGAAGATGATCGTGTTGTCCAGCTCGCCGTTGGCTTGCAGCGTGTCCATCATCTTCTTGAAGATGTCGTTGACCTCGACGATGCAATCGCTATAGTTCGTGCGCGCCGCCGAACGGCCGCGGTAGTAGTCGTTCGGATAGTTGTCGAAATGGCAGGCGCGCGGCGCGTAGTACAGAAAGAAGGGCTTCGCGGCGTCCTTCTGCCGGTCGAGGAACGCGACCGTGTAGTCCAGCCACTTCTGGTCGAGATCCTTGATGGTGTCCGTGTTGATTTCGTAAAGGCTTTCGATTTTGCCGCCCTTCACGGCATGAACGTCGCTCTTGTTGAACGGCAGATTCAGGATGTAGCGATACCGCTCGGGACTCAGCGCGACCTCGGGGTTGTATTGCGGATCGCGCCATTCCGTGTACATGTCGGACACGGAGAGAAACCCGCGAAAGTCGTCGAAACCGACGTTCTGCGGCTGCGAGCCCTCGTTTTCGCCGATATGCCACTTGCCGACCGCCTGCGTCGTATAGCCTGCGCGCGACAGCAGTTCTGGCAGGGTGGTGAGTCCCGCCAGTCCGCCGGGCTGGCCGTACATCGGCGGCACCTGGATGCCGTGATGCGCCATGTTCTGGCCGGTCATGATGGTGGCGCGCGTGGGCGAGCAGCTCGGCTGCGAATACGCCGAACTCAGGATGAGGCTTTGCCGCGCGATGCGGTCGACGTCGGGCGTGGCGTTGCCCACGGCGTCGCCGCCGCCGTTGAAGCCGAAGTCGCTGTAGCCCACGTCGTCGAGCAGAAAGACGACGATGTTCGGCCGCTTGCCGGTCTTGCCGCGCAGCGCGGCGAGCTTCTGCGCCGCCTCGTCGGCCTGATCGGCGTGCTCGACGACGGGCTCCATGTTCTCCGCGATCTTCGTGGCGCGGCGCGCGAGATACTGGTTCGGCTGGTCGTAGCCGGGCAGGTTTCCGACCCGGGTGGGCTCTGTAACGGAAGCACTGCCCGAAGGACTGACGGAAGGACTGCCGGACGGCGCCGCGAGCGTCTGGCTTGCCGCGATGACGGCCGCCGATGCGGCCAGCAGCAGAGCCGGGATGAAACGTTTCATGCTGTCTCCGATGTTTGATTGCGCGCCGGACGGGCGGCGAGTCGACGCCGGCGAGCGCGGCGCGCGACGCGCGGCCCGGCGGATGCCGCGAGCCCGACACGCGATGTTCGCGTCGCAGCCGACGCCAGCCATGCGGCACGTGACGAGAATAGCAATCCTGACGAACGCGCCGCCCCCCTCTGAAATAGGGGGCGGCGCTCGGTCTGCGCGTGGCTTGGGCCGCGAGCGAAAGCGCCTTCGCTCAGAACTGGTCGTCCCGCAGCGCGAGCACGCCGTCGTCGCCCCGTGCGCTCAGAACCGCGACTTCGAGCGTCAGCGCGCGCGGCAAGATATGCGTCGCGTAGAAGTGCGCGGTCGCCGTCTTCGCGCCGTAAAAGAGCGGATCGTCCGCTTCCTGCGCCGATGCGGCCATGAGCGCGCGCGCCATGTGCCAGCCGCACAGCACGGTGCCGGAAAGCAGCAGATACGGCACGCTGCCCGCGAAGACCGCGTTCGGGTCCGACTTGGCATGCGTCAACATGAAGTCGATCGCACGCGCGAGCGCGGCGCGGCCCGCATCGAGATGCGCGTGCATCGCAGCGAAGGCCGGCCGTCTGCCGAACGCCGGATGGCCGCGCAGTGCGCTGAGCGTCCGGTCGATGCGCGCCAGCATCTGCGTCGCGACCGCGCCGCCATCGCGCAGCGTCTTGCGGCCGAGCAGATCGTTCGCCTGAATGGCCGTGGTGCCTTCGTAGATCGGCAGAATGCGCGCGTCGCGATAGTACTGCGCCGCGCCGGTCTCCTCGATAAAGCCCATGCCGCCGTGCACCTGAACGCCGATGCTCGTCACTTCCACCGACAACTCGGTGCTGTAGCCCTTGACGATCGGCACGAGGTATTCGTAGATTGCGCGGTGTTCGGCGCGCACCGCGTCGTCGGCATTGTGCTGCGCGATATCGTGATGCGACGCCGCTGCGTAGGCGAGGGCGCGCGCGCCTTCCGTGAGCGCGCGCATGGTGGCGAGCATGCGCTTCACATCCGGATGGCGGATGATCGGAACCGCCCGATCCGACGAGCCGTCCACCGGGCGGCTTTGCACGCGTTCCTTCGCATACGCGGCGGCCTTCTGATAAGCGCGGTCAGCCACGCCGATTCCCTGAAGGCCGACAGCGAAGCGCGCCGCGTTCATCATCACGAACATGTATTCGAGGCCGCGATTTTTCTCGCCGATGAGAAAGCCCGTCGCGCCGCCGCCGTCGCCGAATTGCAGCACCGCCGTCGGACTCGCGCGGATGCCGAGCTTGTGTTCGAGCGAGACGCAGTGCACGTCGTTGCGCTGGCCGGGCGAGCCGTCCGCGTTCGGGAGGAACTTCGGCACGAGAAAGAGCGAGATGCCCTTGATGCCCTCGGGCGCGTCCGGCGTGCGCGCCAGCACGAGATGGACGATATTCGACGCCATGTCGTGCTCGCCCCACGTGATGAAGATCTTGGTGCCGAAGATTCGATACGCGCCGTCTTCCGCCGGTTCGGCACGTGCGCGCAGCAGGGCGAGATCGGAGCCGGCTTGCGGCTCGGTCAGGTTCATGGTGCCGGTCCACTCGCCGCTGACGAGCTTCGGCAGATAGCGCGCCTTCTGCTCGGCGGAACCCGCGAGCAGCAAGGCCTCGATGGCGCCGTCGGTGAGCGACGGGCAGGTGCCGAACGACAGGTTGGCCGCCATCAGCATTTCGAGGCACGGCGCAGCGATCAACTTGGGCAGCCCCTGACCGCCGAATTCCACCGGATGCATCAGGCCCTGCCAGCCACCTTCCACGAACTGCGCGAACGCCGCCGCGAACCCCGGCGACGCGCTCACTTCGCCGTCGCACCAGACCGGCGGATGACGGTCGCCCGCCGCGTTCAACGGCGCGAGCACTTCGCCGCATAGCCTCGCGCCTTCTTCGAGGATGGCCTGCGCGGTGTCGCGCGTGGCATCGGCGCAATCCGGCAGCGCGGCGACCGTATCGAGTCCGGCCAGCTCGGTCATCACGAACATCATGTCGCGGATGGGCGGGGTGTAGCTCATGGTTCTTCCTGAGTGGTCTGAGTGCATGACGACGCCGGCCTTTGCACGCTTGCGCGGTCGGGACCGATGACGCGGACGACGCGGACGACTTAGCGGCCGTGCCGGTACTGACCGGCATGGTGGCAAAGAGAACCGATGCTGCCGCCCCTCCAAACGAGGGGTGAACGCGCTCGCGCGGCTGCCTATAGTCGGAGCGGACCTGTCGCGGGCCGCAGCGCATGAGCGCGGCCGCCATCATCGTCACCGCGCCGGATACGCCGTATCTGCTCGCGCGAATGATTCATGCGCTGCTTACGACGGAATCGCGGTAAGGCGCGGCCTTCCGTTCCGCGCTGATCAGTCGCGCCCCCTATTCACGAGGGGGCGGGGCATCGGTCAATGCGTCTATGCTTGCGCTGCAAAGAGGATCGTGGGCGACGGCGTTTCGCTGTACGAATGAATTCGCGTTCGACAGCGCGCGCGTTGCCGGTCCAGCGTTGAAGCACATCTGCCGCGCTTGCGTCGACTAGCGCGGTCATTTCAGGGGAAACATGTTGAAGCAATTGAAGATGTACTTCCTTCTCCCAGCGTTGTGCGCGACCCTCGCCCTGTCGCATGCCCACGCCGCGAGCGACGTTCCCGCGAGCGCGGAGGCCGCCTCCGCCCCTCGTCAGCAAGACAAGGCCGCTGATCGCGCACTGCGCAAGGACGTCATCCGCTCGCTCACTCGCACGAAGGGGCTCAACACTGCGCGCATCACGGTGCGGGTGAAGAACGGCGTCGTGATGCTGCAGGGGTCCGTTCCGAACCAGTCGGAGATCGACTTGGCGACGCGCGCGGCGTCGAGCACGCCGGGCGTCGCGTCCGTCCGGAACAGCCTCACCATTCAAGGGCCGATGGGCAGCGAATAGGCTCGCGCGTTCGCGTGACGAAGAACGCGCGAGCATAAAAAAGCCCGTCGCGACGCAACGGGCTACGGGCTACGGGCTACGGGCTGTTCGCTTCGACGCCGGGAGCAGCTTTAGTTCGGAGTCGTCGAGAGTTCGATGCGAAGTTCGTTCGCGGACATCACCACGCCCGTCGGCGAATTCGTGCCGTTGACGCGCACCAGCGAGACGACGACCTGCTTCAATTCTGCGGGCGACAGGCCTTGCAGCGCATCGTTCGCAGGCAGCGTGAGCGTGCCGCCGGCGTGATGCATGGCCGCCGACACTTCGAACGGTCCGATCGTTCCCACGAAGCGGGCTTGCGCGCTCGGATCGGCGTCTCCGGCAGACGGCAAGTTGACGTACACGTTATAGAAGTAGCCGCCTTGTTTGCCGAGCGATGTGACCATCATCGAGTCGAAGACGATGTTCACATACTTGGCCTGACCGGACGCTGCCTGGGCGTTCGGGCTGGCGCTCGTGGTCGCCGAAGTGGCTGCCGAAGTGGCCGCGGAAGTGGCCGCGGAAGTGGCCGCGGTCGACGTCACCGCGGTTTGCAGAGCCGTCACATCCGACGATGCCAGCGTCACCGCCGCGCTCACCGAGCGTTCAGTGAGCTTGAGATTCGCCACGCCGCCGAGCGAGCGGCGACCGTTCGCGATGGAGCGCGGCCCGGTCGCGCTGAAATTGCCGATGGTCGGGCGGGTGCGGATCGGCGGAATCTGCGCCTGCACGCGGATGATTCTCCCCACTTGCGCGCTCGGAGGCATCGACGTCGGCAACGCGTTGCTCGCGTACGAATAACCCAGCGCCGAGGGCTGGTACGTCTTGGACTTGGCTATCGTGAGTCCGGACGCGTATGTGAACGAGCCGCTCCAGTAGGAATCCGTCGGCGCCGGGTAATTGGTTCGCGCGAGGCCCGCCCAACCGTCGAACAGTCGGTCGACGTTCGCATGGTGCAGGTAGAAGATCGGATCGGTCGGCGACTGCATGTCGGCCATCCATCCACCGATAATGTCGTGTACCGGATTGTGCGGCGCATTCTCGAACGACGCTTCGTACGAATTGCTGGTGCCGCGCTGGAAGTTATTGACCTGCGTCGAAAACGGCGCCATGGTCAGCGCGTTATAGACGTTCGAGTTCACGCGGCCGGACACGTATAACGGATTACCCGTCGCGCTATCGAGAAACTCGCTCGGAATGGTCGGATGCGCGTAATAATCCCAATAGGGCAACGTGAGCGAACTGTCTCCACTGACGGTTCGCAGTTGCTGTTCGAAATAATACAGATAGCCCCGGTGCCACGCGAAGAAGTACGGCTTCATGTGCGGGCAGTAGTTCACATGCACGTTCACCCAGTACGCCCACGAAGTGGGCTTGCTTGCGTCGGTGACGGCCTTCATCAACTTGATGGCATTGAGAAACGACGCATATTGGGGCGTCGTTTTAAACGTTTGCCATTCGAGGCGGACATGGCCCGTGGTAGCCATGCTGGGAATGGGAAGCGACATTAACGCCGCAGCGGACGCAGAGCTTTTCAGGAAGGTCCGGCGACTATAGGGGTTCTTTGCCATCTTGATTCTCCTGCGGCTAAATCGATGTATTGTGCGCGGGCACGCGTTAGGGGCCGTGTGCACTGGCAGATGCACAAGGCGAGATCATGAGTGCGGTATCGGACCGACCGGACATACGATACCCGTCATCGCGCGCGCGGTAAGCCGCAGTTGGCGCCGGAATGTGGCACGCCGCACAATGTTCGGTTGTGCGGGGCGGCGGGTGAAGGGGATTTGAAGGGAAGGGCCCGGTCGGGCGCGCAATCCGACCGGTCGGTCGAATTAGTGCGCCGCGGCGCTCGCGCAACGCTTCGTACGTGTGCGCTTCGCTAATCCGCCACTTGGACTTGCAGATGAAAGATGCGCAGGCCCGCTCTGCTCTTGTATTCGTTCTGTTGAGCGGCGGGCCTTAGGCGGGATCAATCGTTGTCAAGCTCGGCGTTCGCATCATTGCGCACGAAGCCGGTATCGTGTAGTTGGAAGGTATCGCGCGGTAGACGTTCACGGTCGACCGCAGTCACGCGCCACACGACGCCCTGCGCGCCGGACCAGATCACGAGCGGCAAGCGGTCCTTCTCGCTCCAGCAGACGCGATGCGTCTCTCCCACCTGCTCGATCCCATACCACCTGCATGTCGCCAGGGGCGCGTCGATCTTCGGCGGAGCCTCGGCCGGCACGATGCGGTACGCACCGACCGGATGCCGCAATCCGTGCGACAGATCAAACCAGTCCGAGAAGCGCCCCAGACGCACGAGGTTGTTCCGGTCGATGCGAGTCGTGATGCGCTTGTCGTAGTCGACGACGATCATCTGATAATCGGTCGGGTCCGAAGCATCGCGAATCACGTACGTGTCGAGCGCGTCGTCGGTGCGGCGGCGCAGGCGCGACTCGCCATCACGCCAGACCTGCATCGTGTGCAGGCCGTCGCGCGCCGAATACTTCACCGTGAAGTGGAGCGTCGGCGGCTCGCCTTGCGCGGAGAACGCGGACTCGAACGTCGGCGCATGCGCCTTTTTCGGCGAGGCGTGCGCGGAAGAACAGATCAGAAACGCGCCGCACAGCGATGCGAGCATCGCCGCGCGGCCGCGCTTAATGGCGAATGGCCTTGGCATAGTCGAAGTAGCGATAAGTCTTGTTGTCCACGGTCAGATCCTTGACCGCGAGGTTGATCGTATAGGTGCCCTGCGCGAGAGACGTGTCGGCGGTGGCGCCCGTCGGGTCCGTGGGCAACTCGAAGCGCAAGCCCGTGGCGACCGAAGGCGGCGTGACCACCGACGCCGCCACGCTCGGCGTCGCGCTGCTCGCGGCATTTTTGAGCGATTCGTTGATGATGCGCCCGTCGGCCTGCGGCATCGACAGACCGAGCAGGTAGGCGACCGTCGGCGCGACATCGACGTTGCCGGTCGGCGTGCTGACGACCGTCGACGGCTTGAACGACGGACCGTTCGCGATCAGCGTGTTGTGCACGTCGTTGACGCCGAAGCTGCCGTGCATGCCGCGCTGTCCGCCCACGCTCTCGAACTCGATGCCGGGCATGCCTTGCACGCTCGTCTGGTCGTCCCACGTGAAGCTCGCGACCACGTCCGGCTGGCCGTTGTTCTGACGCTGGGCGTTTTCGAGGTTCACCATCGACATCGGCAGGGTGCCGGGCAGGTTGCCGTAGCGGCTATCCATGAAGATCGCGCCGAACTCTTCGCGTTGTTGCAGCACTTGCACGAGCTTGCGAACGGTGGCGGGATCGTGGCCCGGCACGTAGAAGTAGTCGGAGCCGCCGTTCGCCGCAATGACGATGCCGTTCGCCGGCAGGCTGCCGACCGCCGGCACCTTGAAGCTCGCGACGGGCGTGGGCAGGTTGGCGCTGATCGCCTGATATTTCGTGTTGGCCGCGCCGCACAACGTGCCGGTCGTATCGTTCTTCAGAGGCACCGTGGGCGTGCCGTTCGCCGTCAGACCGTACATGGCCGACGTGACGCAGCCGGAGCCGTCGTAGGCGTTGAAGCCGCGGAAGGTG
Organism: Caballeronia sp. AZ10_KS36; assembly: GCF_023631105.1. Classification (NCBI taxonomy): domain Bacteria; kingdom Pseudomonadati; phylum Pseudomonadota; class Betaproteobacteria; order Burkholderiales; family Burkholderiaceae; genus Caballeronia; species Caballeronia sp. AZ10_KS36. Next base: position 13,696 of record NZ_JALQDQ010000049.1, read on the forward strand.
AGGAGGTCGGCGGAGCGCACGTCGCCGGAGAACGAGTAGCCGTTCGCGTTGACGGCGCCGAGCGCGGCGGCGTCGGTGCCGCTCGTCGAGCCGTTGACGGGGCTGCCCGAAGGCGGCGTCGCGGACGGCGTGATGGCGCGCAGCGGATACAGCGCGAGCGGACCCGACACGCTCGAATGCCCGTGGTCCGATACGACGACGATATTGGTCGTCTCGTACAGATTGTTGGCTTTCAGGCCTGCGATCAGCTCGCCGAGCCGCGCGTCTTGCGAACGCAGGCCGGCCTTCATGTTCGACGTGCCGGGACCATAGCCGTGCTCCACGTTATCCGGCGTGCGGAACCAGATGAGCGACAGCATGGGCTGCTTCTTCGGCAGGATGTACTGCGTGAAGACGGACATCATGTACTTGTTGGCCGCGTCTTCCGGCGCGCCTTGCGTCGTGTCGGCGCTGTCGCGCGCGGCGACCGTGAGCTTGCCCGCCGGGTCGTAGGCCGTGGTGTTGAACGTGACGTAGCCGGCGCGCGCGGTCGGATCGCCGTTGCTCGAAGCGAGCGTGACCGCGTCGTTGCCGGAATAGCCGAACACCGTATTCTTCGGCACGGCGATGTTCGCGGCCTGAAGTTCGGAGACGAGGCTGCGCGGCTGCACGGTATTTTCGTCGAGGAAGTAGCCGCCCTGATTCAGGTTCTGAATGTACGCCGCGCCGGATTTGCCGATGGCGGCCGTCACGATGCCGGCGGCCTGCGCGGTGGCAAACAGGCTTTTGACGAGCAGCAACTGGCCGCCGTAGTAGTTATTGAGCGTGGTCAGGACTTGATAGTCCTCGGTGAACACAGGATCGACGTAATCCTGACTCCCGCCCGAAGCCGACTTGCCGACCGGGATCGTGTTCGACGCGCCTTGCGGCGGCGTCCAGAACGTATTGCCGTAGAAGCCGCTCGTCTTCGGGAACGAGCCCGTCGCTAACGACGAGCCGTTCATCATCGTGAAGGTCGGATACGTCGAGTGATTGTCGGTGAAGTTGACGCCCGCCTGCCGAAGCGCATAGAGATTCGGCGTATCCGCTTGGGTGACCGAGTCGGGGCGCAGCCCGTCCCACACCATGATGACGGTGCGCGTGGCCTGCTGAGGGTTCGGATGCGACGCATCATGTCCGCCGCAACCGAGTAAAGACACGCTGCCCACCAGGGCCATCGACCAGAAACGCAGGCTCGCCATTCGATTCGCTCCGTTAGTCTTGTACATCGTTTAGAGAAGCGAGGCTAAGGACGCAGGATTACAAGGAAGTGACAATGCTTGCGATTGTCTACTTCGGGCGCTGGGGATGATGGGAGCGATTCGTTGAATGGACGCTGGAGGCGTCGAGTGGGATGCTTCGGGCGAGAGAGGAGTCGAGACTTAACTCTTGCCTTTGTGTGTCTGTCCAGATTGGACAGGATCAATGCTCAGTGCACGCGAACGCCCAGATGGAACCGATGACCATTGTCATCGACCTAGCCAAGCGCGTTTTCCAAATTCACTATGTTGAGCCTGAGACTGGCGCGATTTACAGCAAGCTGCTCGAACGCGCCCGAGTGAGACGCGCGGCGAATTGCTCTAGCCGCTGTGAGTTTGTCCGTTAGAACGTCCCCGCCAGCGCTCGGATGCCGACGCACGTAGGCGCTTATGCAAGCGCCATTGATGAACCCGTGTCGCTGAACCGATAACCTCCGCCGGCCCGCTTCGCTTCATACATCGCCGCGTCGGCCCTCTTCAGAAGGCCCCCAAGTGACTCGCCCGCCGCCTCGCGCGTGGCGATTCCGATGCTCAAGCCGACCGGTAAGAAGTCATCGGCCAGCGGCCGGACTGCGGAAAGAAGCCGGTTGCATAGATGGCCGATCTGCTGACGATTCTCGAGTCCGGGGGCGATAAGGACGAACTCGTCTCCGCCGACTCGGGCAAGGGTATCCCCTGAGCGCGTGACATCCCTTAGTAGGTCGGCGACGCGGCGCAGGAGGGCGTCTCCGGTCGCATGGCCCAACTCGTCATTGACGGACTTGAAGCCATCGAGGTCGATAAATAGTGCGGTGACGGGACCGCCAGCGTCGCTCGGGCCGTCCTTCAATTGATCCAGCGTCCGGTCGAGCTCCCGCCGATTCGGCAATCCGGTCAATGCGTCGCGGTACGCTGCGCGACTCATCCGCTCGGTGCCACGCACTACGCCCCGGAATGCCCTCCGTTGCATCCTGAAAGCGAAGGCGAGCAGTGCTGCGACGGCAACCAGTAGCCCGGCAAAAGCAAAACCGGTCAACTCGACACGGACAGTCTCGTCAGCAAGCCCCGCAACTCTCCTGTCCTCACACTCGGCGGCAAGTTGGGCGATCTGCTCGCGTATCCGGTCCATGGATTCCTTGCCTGCATTGGTCCTCACGACGCGCATCGCATCGTTGTACCGCCCGTCTCTTTCAAGCTCGATCGTCAGCGTGAGCTCGTCCAACTTCTTCTTCAGATCCGCGCCGATGTCTTTCAGCGCCGCTTGCTGCTGCGCGCGCCGCAGTGACTGAGTCAATTCCTGCAGCGATGTCAATGCTTGAGCTTTGCCACTCTCGAAAGGGTCGAGATAGAGTTGGCTGCCGGTCAAGAGATAACCACGTTGACTGGTTTCTGCCCGCTCGACGCCGCTGAGCAGAGCGTTGCTTTGCTTGATGAGGGCCGAAGCGCGGTTCTCCAGGCGAACATCGTCGATGACCGCGCGCGCCTGAAACACCGATGCGATCGCGCAGGCTATGAGCACGGCGACGATGACCGCGTAGATCATCATGGAGCGCCGGTGCTCTACGGCGATGGTTTCTCGAATGTCAGTCATTTTTGTCGGAAAGGACCCGCCACTGATTGCGCGCGACCATACCGATTTTACTGTCGGACCGCGCAAACAGAAGGGCGAATAGGCAGGTTTTCCACTGTTTTCTCGCGACACGAGAGAGAATCAGGAAAGTGTTACCTTGTTAAGGCTCTTCTCTAGCTGGCCGACACCGACTTGGGCTAACGGCAGTGCAAGCTTGGCGCGCTCGAAACGGCGCGCGACGGCGAGGCGAAGTCAGCTACGCATGTCGAAATACTTTGCCGACCAAGCTGTCATAGTCGGCGGGTTCGGTTCGGACAATCGATACGATCATCTGTGCGAACGCGGTATCCGGCAGCAACTCATTCGCCAATACGCGTGCGGTACGCAGCGAGACGACGTTGCGTACGGGCTGCGGATTCATCTCGTCGCTAATCGAGAATATGAATCGGTGAAGCTCGCCTGAGTCCGAATCTGCGGCTTCGTGAGCGTGGATCGTCGCTTTGACATGCATCGTGACTCCTTCTCCTTTCGTCGCAAACAACCTGATCAGTCTGAGGATAGACGATTCCTGGACGACGCGCGTCTTGGCCAAACGCCGGTCCGGTTCGCTCGCCCGCTATCCGCAACGTTGGCTGCATGACGCGCTTGGCGCAGCTCTTCTCCTCAAGGTTTCCGTCGTATTGCCGATATTCACGTGCCGACGAAGAGCGCGATCCGCGATTCGTCGCGCCCGATAACAAATAACAACACCGACGAGGGGTTATGAAGAAGTTTGCATTCGCCGCTGCTATTGCCGCAGCCACTTTCGCACTGGCTGGCTGCGCCGGCACCGGTAACGATTCGCTGCGCTCGGAAACAGAGGCGACCGTGTCGACGAAAATCGTCGACGGCAAGACAACGAAGGACGAGGTCCGGAGCATGTTCGGCTCGCCCCTGAAAACTGAGTTCACCGACGGGGGATTGGAAATCTGGCACTATGAGCTGACCAAGCTGCATTCGGATGCAGTCAACTTCATTCCGGTCGTCAACCTTTTGGGCTCCAGCGCGAGCGGCAAGAAGAAAGAGTTGGTCGTTCTGTTCTCCACCGATAACATCGTGAAGCGCTATTCGATGAGCGAATCAGTCGTCTCGCACAAGACCGGCATTTTCAATTAGGAACAAGGCGCGAGACGCTGGGCGCCCGGAGCAGCCGCCCGCGCGGACTCTCTGGGCTGTCCGGCTTACTTCTCGCCGGGCCCGCGCAAAATCGACAACCACTGCATAAGGAACAACGAAATGCCCCGACGCTTTCTCACTCTGCTGATCATCGTCTCGGCGCTGGTCGGGTTGTCGGCTTGTAACACGGTCGCTGGTTTCGGGCGGGACGTCACTGATTCCGCGAACGCCGTCAAGCGCGTCGTTTTCTAAGGCGCTTTGGCATTGCTTGCGGACGGCTGGACGGCGCTTCGGTCGGATCGTGAACAACGTCTGATGCAGCGCGCAGACCGGAAGCGCCGTCTAGTCGAATACCGCGGCCATCTCCGGATGACCGCATAGTCTCGACCCGGCCGGTAAGGCCGCCACCGACGGGAAAACCCACCGCACCAGGCAACGCGAGCGACAGCTGCGTCATTAGCACGAGACAAGGCGCGAACCCCGACGCGCCGTCTCGTAGTCAGTTATGCTACGCAAGTGCATCCGCCTGACGCGTCCCCGGCAGCATCCGATCGAACTCGCGCTTGACGATGCCATAGCATTCGCACGAGCGCGCTTCGAGAGCCGCCCGGTCGAGCAGCTTGACGCATCCGCGCGTGTTATGGACAAGCCCCGCGTCGTGCAGCTTCCCGATCGCTTCGGTCACCCCTTCGCGACGCACACCGAGCATGTCGGCGATCGATTGCTGCGTGACTCGCATCTCGTCCGACCGTACACGGTCCGCTTGAATCAGGAGCCACCGGCACACTTGCTTGCTCAGCGCATGATGACGATTGCACGCGGCGGTCTGGGCCACTTGTGTGAGCAGCGCTTGCATATAGAGGAGCGTGATGCGCCGGAGCAGGTCCGAGCGGCCGAAGTGCTCCCTCAGTGCGCTGGCGGTCATGCGGTACGCCGACCCTGCTACCTGCACCTGCACGCGCGTGGGCATGGTGTCCCCGCCGGTCAGAACCGGCACGCCAGTCATGCCTTCGCGTCCGATTGCCGCCACTTCGACGCTGCCGCCGTCTTCCATCGTGTGCAACAGCGTGATGACCGCCGTCGTCGGGAAGTAGACGTGGTGGATGCGTTTGCCCGAGTCGCAAATAAGCTGCCCCGCGCGCAGCTGAACGAGTTCGAGGTCTGCTGCTACGAGTTCCCATTCCAGCGAAGGAAGGGGGCCCAGCAAATGATTGCCGTGAAGGTCCGACTTGAATGTCAACATTTGGTCTCTCGTCTTGTCGCGCTGTACTTTCTTTCGGCCGCGTTTCGTATCCGGATCGAGCGATTCGATCCGCCGAAGTCTTGCGGCCGACCCCGTAGCACCGTCGCGCTGTCCGCTTTCGAACGGAACGCGCCATTCTTTATGTGCCTGCTCATACATAAGCGAGAGCCGTGCCAAAGCTCATACCAGCAGGAGATTAGGCCGACAGACACCGGCGCGCTCCGGTCGCTGTGCGCGGTTTTGATTCATTCGTGATTCGTCGAAAAGGCACGCGATACGGGCATCGCTCGGCGCTTTGCACGATATGGTCGAGTCCAAACGTTTGCGGAACCTTGTTACTGCGGAAAATGGCGTGAAGAGGCGGGTAGGGAGGAATTTAATGAGGCGTTTAAGAACGTTGCAAGGACGGTGGCGATGTGCGGGCGCGAATAGCTACCTGTAAGCCTCGCGGCCCCGAGGCGTGCGATACGTGCATCGAGCAGAAATGTTGCATTCTTGCGCGATGCAGTCTCCTCGGCGACCGGGCCTGCTGATGCTCCGCGCCGCGACACGAAGGGCGGCGTGCGCCTCGCGAGCCAAGCTCGCTTGCGTGCGAGAACGCCAATCCATCCCCGCACGCGGTACTAGAGGCGCGCCCTGCTGTCCGCTTAGGCGGCCGTCTTGAAGACGGACATCGTCGCGCGCAGTGTTTCAGCCTGATCCTGAAGGGAGCCGGCAGCGGCCGCCGCTTGTTCGACCAACGCGGCGTTCTGCTGCGTGACCTCGTCCATCTGGCTGATGGCCTGGTTCACCTGTTCGATGCCGCGGCTCTGCTCGTTCGATGCAGATGCGATCTCGTCCATGATGTCGGTCACCTTCTGGATCGCCGAGCCGATCTTTTGCATCGTCTCGCCCGCGCGGCCAACGAGTTCCGTACCGTTACGCACGCGCGAACTGGAGACTTCGATCAACTCGCGAATCTCCTTCGCCGCCGTAGAGGAGCGTTGCGCGAGGCTGCGCACTTCGCCCGCGACCACAGCGAAGCCGCGGCCCTGCTCGCCGGCGCGCGCCGCTTCCACCGCAGCGTTCAGCGCGAGGATGTTCGTCTGGAAGGAAATCCCTTCGATCATGCCGATGATCTCGCCGATCTTGTGCGAGCTTTGCTCGATCTCGGCCATCGTCCCCACGACGTCGCCGACGATCGTCGCGCCTTCTTGTGCAACGTCGCGGGCATTTCCGGCCAGACCGCTGGCCTGACGCGCGTTTTCAGAGTTGTGCTTCACCGCCGCGGTCAGTTCCTCCATGCTCGCCGCTGTCTCTTCGAGCGATGCCGCCTGCTGCTCGGTGCGCGATGACAAGTCCGTGTTGCCGACAGCTATTTCACGGCTTGCGATCGCAATGGCGTTCGCGGAGGTCTTCACGCTGTCGACGGCGCCGAGCAGTTGGGCACGCATGCGAGCCATCGAATACATGAGGCTCGAGCGGTCGTCGGGCGCCGTAGCGACCTCAATCGCGAGATTGTTGTCCGCGATCTGGTTCGCGACTTCAGCGGCGTATGCCGGTTCACCGCCCATCGAGCGCAGAATGCCGCGATTCAGGCGCAACACGACAACGCTCAGCACAACAGCAATCACCGCAAGCGCGCCGATGCTCCATTCGAGCGACGCGTAGAACGACGCATCGATGTCATCGATGTAGACACCGGTGAGAACGAACCAGTCCCACGGCTGATACACCGACACGTAGGACATCTTGGGCAGGATCGCATTGGTGCCGGGTTTCGCGAACGAATAGTACATGTAGCCTGCGCCCTGGCGCTTGCCCACATCGATAAGCTCGCGGTACACGTAGAGGCCGTTCGGGTCCTTGAAATCCATCATCGTCTTGCCGACGAAGTCCGGCTTGAAAGGATGCACGAGCACTTTGGCCTGTGAATCGAACACGGTGAAGTAGCCGTTGTCACCGAAGCGAATATCACGGATCGCGTTGAGCGCGCCTTGCTTCGCTTGATCCTGCGTGATCGCGCCGCTACTGGCCTGCTGGGCGAATTCACGAATGATGCTGTTCGTGACTTCGGTGGCGTGCTTGATGTCTAGCTGCGTCTGTTCAGTGCGGATCGAGCGCATGCGCAATGCATCGGCAATCGAGACTCCCGCGAGGCATACGAGGCAAAGCAGCAGAGGAAGCCAGAGTTTTTTGGAGAAGGTCATGTCGTTAGCGGGTGGGTTCGTTGGCGTGTCAGGCGGTAACACTCTCGATCAGCGACATTTCTTCGCTGGTCACGAGCTTCTCGATGTCCATCAGGATCAACATTCGGTTGTCGATCGTCCCGATGCCGGTGATGTAGTCGGTGTCGAGCGTCGAGTTGAAGCCCGGCGCAGGACGAATCTGCTCGGGCGTAAGCGTCTGCACGTCGGATACGCCGTCAACGACGATGCCGACGACGCGGCCCGCCACGTTGAGCACGACGACAACCGTCTGTTCGTCATACGCGGCGCGCTCCAACTCGAATTTCAGGCGCATATCGGCGATCGGCACGATCACCCCGCGCAGGTTGATCACACCCTTGATGAACACGGGTGCATTGGAAACGCGCGTCACCGCGTCGTATCCGCGAATTTCCTGGACCTTGAGAATGTCGATGCCGTACTGCTCCTGGCCCAGGTTGAAGATGAGGAATTCCTGGCCGCCCGCTTCGGGCGCACCGTGTCTGTGGTCGCTGTTCATATCCGCAAGTGCTGGTTCGAGGGGTACTCGCGCACTCACACCCCAGGGCGGACGCGCGCCGTAGTTTCAGACAACGGCATCGTGGAAAGAAACTGAACAGCGCGCCGCACGTTTCTAAGTTCTCCGGCTGGGTCGCAAACTTTGCGACTCCCGATCAGCCTTTTCAGCGGCAAGTACCACTAGATCTGTGGCGGAAAGCCTTGCAGCACCGACTGCGACGTTGTTCCTGGCAATAGTTACCGCAGGACACCAATATATCGAGCGGCAGTGAACCGTTTGTCCTCGACTGTGTGCGCGCGTTGCCGATAACCATTGAAATGCAATCGCCACTAAAGGAGCTCACATGCAGTTCAAAAATGTTCGCATCGCAGCCAAGCTCGGTATCGGCTTCGGCATCGCCCTGTTGTCGCTGTGCTTGATCGGCGGCTTGGCCTTGTTTCAAGTCTCGCGGGTTTATGGAGGTACCCAAGACCTCGCGCAGAACTGGTTACCCAGTGTCCAGACGCTAAGCGATATTCGCGCAGCGGCGAACGCAGTCAGGCGGGCCACGTTGGTGATCGTGCTGACGACCGATGCTCAGGAGAAAGAAAGCCAAGTGCGAAAGCACAGCGATGCTCTGCAAGCGCTCAACAGCGCCATTGCAAAGTACCAGGGTTTGATCTCCTCGTCGGAAGAGAAGCAGGTCTTCGACGACCTGAAGGCAGCGTTGTCGGTCTACCTGACGGCCGACGCAAAAATCGTTTCCACGGTGCAAGAGGGCGATGGCCACTTTGACGAAGTTCGCCAACTTGCCGGGAAAGAATCTTCGCTTCTGCTCGCGCCGGTAATGGAGTTGATCGAGAAGGACGTTGCGCTCAATAGAAAGGGAGCCAACGATGCAGCCGACGCGGCCGCTGCCAACTATCACAACACCTTGGTTATGACGGCCACCTTGATCGCGCTCGCCTTGCTCGGCAGCGTCGGCGCCGCTGTGGTGATTACGCGCTCCATCGTGACGCCGATTCGTCGCTCGGTACAGGTGGCAGAGACTGTCGCCGAAGGCGATCTGACGTCCGTGATCGTCGACGACGCGAAAGACGAAACGGGCCAATTGCTACGCGCCCTGCGCAACATGAACGAGCGTCTGTCTGACCTCGTCGGTCAGGTCCGCACGGGAAGCCAGAGCATTGCCACCGCGTCTGCACAGATCGCAGCGGGCAACACTGACCTCAGCCAGCGAACCGAAGAGCAGGCCGCGTCGTTGGAAGAGACGGCAGCAAGCATGGAAGAACTGACCTCGGCGGTGAAGCAAAACAGCGAGAACGCCATGCAAGGCAACAAGCTCGCGTCGAACGCGTCTGAAGTAGCGGAACGCGGCGGCGTGGTCGTTGGCCGTGTCGTTGAAACGATGAAGGAAATCAGCGCGAGTTCGTCCAAAGTGGCTGAGATCATCGCAGTGATCGAGGGCATCGCCTTTCAGACGAACATTCTTGCGTTGAACGCGGCTGTCGAGGCGGCTCGGGCAGGCGAGGAGGGGCGAGGCTTCGCCGTCGTAGCCGGTGAGGTGCGCACGCTGGCACAGCGAAGCGCAACGGCCGCCAAGGAGATCAAAGACCTGATCGGTGCATCGGTCGATAAGGTCAGCGTCGGCTCGCAGCTTGTCGAAGAGGCGGGCGAGACGATGACCGAAGTCGTGACGTCGGTTAAGCGCGTCGCGGACTTGATGGGCGCGATCTCCGCGGCTTCGACGGAGCAGCACGCGGGCATCGAACAAGTCAACGTAGCCGTCTCGCAGATGGACGAGGTCACGCAGCAGAACGCCGCGCTTGTCGAACAAGCCAGTGCCGCCGCGCAGTCGATGGCGCAGCAGTCCGGTGCCCTGCGCGATGTCGTCTCGATCTTCAAGGTCAACGACGCCGGCAGCAGCTTCGAACAAAAGCCGGCGGCCGCACGCTCTGAACCGGTGCTGCCGGCGGCGAGCGCTAGCGCAAAGTTGGCTCGACGCTCGCCGTCGCCTTCGCAACGCCCCAAGTCGGCCGTCGCAGCGGAATTCGCATCCGCCGACAGCGGCGATTGGTCGACGTTCTGATCGCGGAGGCGCCTCATGTCGCTGAAGACCCACGGCCCGAGGCCAGAGGCGCATTCTTCCCTGTTCCCGCCTTCCGACGAAGGACCGCAGAGGGATGTCGCGATTCGTCATGAGATGGGTGACATGGTCAAGCAACTGCATGAACTTCGTCGTCGGCTCGAGGAGATCGACGGCGAGCTTGCGCGAGACGCGGTCGAGGCGGTCATCAGGGCCTGCTTCCAACTAGACGAATTTCTGCGGTCATCCGGCACTGCGCCCGGCGGCGGCGTCGAGACAGGCCTCGCCATACGTCCGCGCGCAACTATGCAGTTGACGCCGCGTCAGGCCGCGCTCGCGCAGTTGGAACGGGCGCACAAAGAGAAAGAAGCATCAACAGATAAGGAGTAAGGAAATGCGGTTGCTGGTAGTCGATGATCTGACCACGATGCGCAGCTTGATTCGGAAGATGCTGAAGACGATCGGTTACACCACCATCGAAGAAGCAGTCGACGGCATTCAGGCACTCGACAGGCTGAAAGAGCAGCGGTTCGACCTGGTCATTACTGACTGGAACATGCCCAATATGGACGGGTTGACCCTGCTGCAGGAAATTCGCAAGTCCGAGCATCACGGTGACGTACCGGTGCTGATGGTGACTGCCGAAAAGAAACGAGAGAACGTGCTGGCGGCGATTCAAGCCGGTGCTAGCGGCTATGTCGTGAAGCCGTTCTCCGAGGCTGCACTGGCCGACAAGCTGGCGCAAATTGCGCCGCTTCCGAAAACCGATGCCGCCGAAGATCGCGGCTCAGCGGTCTTCGGTGCTGTCTTTATGTGACTACGTCGTCAGCGTAAGCCGGCATTCGTACGACACGAAGCTATGGCACGGCGGACGGCGGAGACTCGCCGACCGTCGTTCGTTTGGAGGATGGCTGTTCTCGTTAAATACGCACGCCGCGGATAGCGGCGCGTCTGCGCGCGTCGTCGCATGAGACGGGGACCAGTCTGGCCTGCGGCATAAGGTGGCCGCTGACCTTGCGAAGGATGCTGAGAATTCGTGACATCGCGCACCTCGAACGTTCGTTTCGGGAAGAAGCGGGCATTGGTGACCGCCTAATTGCGATGTCGGCCGCCCCATGCTGTTTCTTTAGAACTACCGACGGCTGTTAACCCTTACTTCCGCCGCCGCCGGAGAAGGCTCCGGTTGCGCGATCCGAGATCGACCAACGGCGGTTGCGGTCAATCGTCGTGCCTTTGGCGCATTGCTTTCATTTTCGGCGTCTGATTTTGCAGGCGCGTTCTGATAGCCGCGCCTGTCGCATCCCGACGAAACGGTGAAGAGCGTCCTCGCCTACGTCATCGCGTGTCCACACACGAAATACGGGAATAAGTCGCTGGGACGCGGTTTGCATCGACTATAAGCCCGCGTATCCGAATTACGGCAAGAACCGCGTTGTTATACCTTTGGGTTTTTGTATAGTAACCAGCGCCAGGCGAGGCGGCCGCGATTTACAGCGCATATGCCAAGACTGACCCTCGCGGAACGCCTTCGCCGTTTCAGTACAAGAGCGCACCTGGCAACGGCGCGCGCTGGTCTGGGACGGTCGTTCGCTAACGCTACGCTACTCGACCCATCCGCGGCCCGGTACTGGATGTAGGCGTCGTTTGTTAGTAGGCTATTAGAGGGCGGCGTCGCGTAAGGCCGCGCTTTTCGCCAATGAGCTTCGACGTTCCGCCCCGCCGGGGGCTGCGGAGGATTTATGCGCTTCAGTCGCCTGATGAGAAACGCGTACGTCGAACGGCAGCGCCGCCGTTTGCCGCCTTTCACCTCATCGCGGATGAGTACGGCGGTGCGGATCGCCTTCATCGCCGGCATCGCGAGCGCCGGCGCCCATGCGGCGCAGCCGTTGCCGGTCGGCGGGGCGTTCGTCGTCGGGACGGGCAATATCGCGCAGAGCGGGAACGTGCTGACCGTCACGCAGTCGGGGTATCGGGGCATCATCGAGTGGAAGGGATTCTCGATTGCGCCGGGTCATACGGTGTCCATCGCAAACGGCTCTGGCGCGACGCTCAACCGGGTCATCGGCAACGACGTCTCCGCCATCTACGGCACGCTCAAGGCGACCGGCAGCGTGTGGCTCATCAATCCGCACGGCGTGCTCATCGGGCCGAGCGGCGTGGTGTCGACGGGCGGGCGCTTCGTCGCCTCGACGCTCGATGTCAGCAACGACGACTTCGACGTCTCTTACCAGACCTTGTTCAAAGGCACGTCCAACGCGGACGTGGTCAACCTCGGCAAGATCAGTTCTTCCGGCGGCGACGTCTTTCTGATCTCGGCGCACAAGATCCTTAACGCAGGCACGATCGAGGCGCCCGCCGGCACGGCGGAAATGGCGGCGGGCCGCACGGTCAGTCTGGTGGACAGCACCTATGGCCCGCAGATCGGCGTCGCGGTGGGAAGCGGCGCGACCGTGACCGACTCCGGTCCGGTGCGGGCGGCGCTCATCAATCTGCAGGCGGCAGACGGCAATATCTTCGCGCTCGCCGGGCGATCCGGCGCATTGCGCGCCACGGCCACGGCCACGCGCGGCGGTCAGGTCTGGCTGGTCGCGGAAACCGGCACCGTGGATGCGCGCGGCGCGGCCATCAGCGCGCATGACGCGGACGGCACGGGCGGCGCGGTCAACGTGAGAGGCAGGAACGTGCGGATCGGCGGCGCGCAGATCGACACATCGACGATCGAGCTCACCACTGCCGACTTCGCGATCGACGCACCCACTGCGCAGACGCTCGGCGCAAGCCTGAGCGGTGGCGCATCCGTGACCGTGAACGCGGACGGCGCGGACGGCAAGTTCGGCGCGAACGGCGAGGGCAACATCGACGTGGGCTCGAGCCTTCGCTGGACCGGCGCCGCGCCGCTCCAGTTGTTGGCTGCGCACTCGCTGAGCATCGCGCCCGGGGCGACGATCGCCAACGAGGGCAGCGCATCGCTCACGCTGAATGCGGATGCGCATGGCTTCGACAAAGGCGGCAGCGTGACCAATCGCGGGACCATCGACTGGTCGCGCAGCACAGGGATCGTATCGGCGTTATACGACATCAACGGCAGCTATACCGCAGGCACGGTCCGCACGAATGCGGCGTGGCGGCCCGCACCGTTCAGCGGCCTGCTCACGCAATACACCGCGTACAAGCTCGTCAATAGCGCCGCCGATCTCAGCGCGATAAAGAACGACCTCGCAGGCACGTATGCGCTCGGCAACAGCCTCTATGTTCCCAATGCAGGCGACGCCGCCAATATCGGCACGGCGGCCGCGCCTTTCACCGGACAGTTCGACGGCATGGGACACGTACCGACGATCGCGAACATGTCGGGCGGGACGACGACCGGCCTGTTCGGCGTGATCGGGCGGGGCGGCATCGTGCGCAACTTCACGCTTGCCGAAGGCAGCGCGAGTTCGGCGGGCGGCGCGGTCGGGCTGATCGCAGGCGAGAACGATGGGCGCATCGTGAACGTCGGCGCAACGGGCGATGTCACCTCCACAGGTAGCGGCGGCCGCGCGGGCGGTCTGGTCGGCATCAATCGCGGCACCATCGAGCAGGCCTGGACGGGCGTGACGATCGACGGCGCGGGCACGGTCGGCGGGCTGGCCGGGCAGAACGACGGCACCGTGCGCCAGTCTTTCGCACAAGGAAGGATGACGGCGGGCAATCAGGCGACGCTCGGCGGACTCGTCGGCCAGAACAATGGCCACATCACGCAGTCTTACGCGGATGCGACGCTGTCCGGCGGCGCGGTTATCGGAGGGCTGGTCGGAGCGAATCGCGGTGGCATCTGCCAGTCCTATTCGGAATCGACCTTCACGCCGCCAGCGGGCACGAAGGCGGGCGGGATTGCCGGCGGGATTGCCGGGACGAACAGCGGGCGAATCGCCGGGAACGTGTTCTGGAACAAGGACGCGTTCATCGCGGCAGCGGGCGTGGGATCGGGCAATGCGGTGCCGGCGTCGAGCGGGCTGACAAACGAGCAGATCGGACAAGCGTCCAGCTACGGCCCGACCTGGAACTTCAGTGCCAATGGCGTCTGGTCCTTGCCGAGTTCGTACACGGGGCCGTATCTGCGCTGGTTCTTCGGGTCGTGAGTGCACCGGGGCCGTCGCTCCCCGCCGCGAGCAGCGGCACCATCAGGTCGCTGATCGGCGCTGAGACTTGCGGATGCCCATCTGCTTTTGTATGACGGCTGCCGAGCGACGACGATGCACCGGTCGCTCGGGCTTGGCCAGTCGCCGACGACTCTTACTGCGCTGCTACGGTGTTCGCGGGAACCGGCGGCGTACCCACGCGATAGCATGAAGGAATGGACTTCGCATCCGGACGCTGGTACACGAGCTTGTAGCCGTTTGTCCCACTGGCCCATGACGCCTTCGATGCGAAGGTCAGCACGGGACCCGCGCTATTGCTCGAACTCGCCGTCCGCGCGATGACGAGCGGCGCGAGCACCGGATCGGCCTGCACCTTGTCGGCATCGATGATACGGCGCACGTGCGAGAGGCTTGCCGCATACCAGTCCGCTTTCATCGTCGCATTCTTGATGATGAAAGGGCGATACGCCGGTCCCGCATAGTGACTGTCGATGATCATCCAAGGGTCCGTGTCCGCCGATCCGCCTAGCTCGGACACCGGCACGGCCTTGCCATCGTGGGTCGTCAGGTACGACGCGAGGTCAACGCCGAGACGCGATCCGACTTTGCCGAGCGTATCGAGGCCGAAGTGCGCCGGATCGCTCGCCCTGAGTTCGCTGTAATGCTTGCCGGTCCACGTGATCACGTGCGAGACGTCGTAGCCGTCCGCCGTCGTGACCGTGCCGACGTCGGCCGAAACCGTCGCCTTCTGCGTGATGTAGAGCAGATCGCCCGGCTTGAGATAACCGACCATGCTGGCGATGTTGCCCTGGTTGATGTCCAGCAACACGCCCGGCTCCTGCTGCCCCGAACTCACGAGCGGATCGTCGCCGGTGGAGCATGCCTGCGAACCGATACCCGTTTCGAGGTTGTTCGTTGCCTGCGTCAGGCCGGCGAAGTTGTACACCCATGACGTGAAGTCGGAACAATCGACGCCTTCCCACTGAATCTCGTCGCTCTTCGTCAAACGCGCGAGGCTCTGCGATCCATCGGCGCGACGGTTCGCCGTGCAGGTCATCTTGGACGCGCTCCCACCGGAAGTACCGCCGGAAGAGAAGTTGCGGAACTTCGCGGGCGACGTCGGCGGCAGCCAGCCGGGAATGTGATGGTGGCAATAGTTGATGCCCTGATCGACCCAGTAGTTCTCCACGGCCATGACGAGCTCGCGCTGGAACGCGCCGACATCGCTGCCGCAGGCTGCCGCCGTGACCGGGCCGTAGCTGGCGGCGAACGGACCCCACGTGCCGCCGTTGGCGAAGCTTTTCCAGTTCGCCACGGTGACGCCGTTTCCGAGCTGCGCCTGAACCTCGTTCTTCCGATTGGCGAAGAGCGTGCCGAGCTCGCTCAGCAGCTTGTCGCGATCCGTGCACGCCGCGCTGCTGACGGACACCGAGGCCGCATGGCCCGGGATCACGTTCTTGAGCGCCGACAACGTCTTGATGCCGGACTTGTTGCGAGCGCCGCCGACATAAGCGGCCGCGGCCGTGGTAATCGCGCAGTTGCCGCTGACCGGTGCGTCGAGCGAGCCGTCCGCATTGACGTTGCCCGCGCCCGCGTTGCATTGCGCGAGGGTGTCGCCGTTGCCCGCTTGCGCGACGATATTCTGCGTGCTGTCGACGACCGAAAGGCCGAGCGACGTGCGGCTCTGTGATTCGGCGCCGAGCGCGAGGGCCATCTTCGCGCCGGCCGAAACATCCGTCGTGGCGCCGGTCGAGACGAACGTCGGCGCGGTCTCGCTCACGTCGATATCGCCCGCGAACGCGTTCACACGCGACATTGCCGACGCAATGTTGTCGGCCGTGAGGCCGCCTGCGGCGCGCGCGTCGGCGACGACGGCGTTCGAGTACATGGAAACCACCATCTGCGAGGGCGCGGTCAGATACACCGCGTCGAGTTCGCCGTTGAGTGTAGTCGTGACGCCCGTTGCTTCTTCCTCGTAAGAACCGCCTGTGACCCGGACGAACACCGGATAGTGCAGTGCCGATTTGAGCACGAAGGAGCCGTCGGCTGCGGTGGTCGTCGTCGTGACCGGCTTGTCGGACACGGTGCCGTCCGCCGCGAGCTCATGGACTTCGACCGTCGCGTGACTGAGCGGACCCATGTAGACACTGCCGGCGCTGGATGGCCCGGACCCGCCGCCGCACGCGACAAGGGCGGAGCATGAGAAGACGGCAAGCGCTGCGGTACTGATAAGGGTTGGCTTCACGATTTCAGAGCGATCATAAGTGGGTTGATTGAATGGCGATGCGCTCACGGTGCGCTCGCCAATTTCGTTTCCCTGATGAAGCGATCGCCTCTCCGATGCGCTTTTCAGTTTCCGAACCATGACGACCTTAACGGCGTGCGGATTATCGACTTGAGGCTCGTGCGAACCGGTCCGGCAAGATGTCGCTGACGAAGGTGTAATTCTTTCCGGCGAACGCGTCACGGAAAGACTGCATCGGAGAACGCGTAATAGGCATTGCCCGATCCGCTGGAACCATCAGTCATCCTAATGAACACCTTGCGTCCGACGAAAAAGGGCATGCCCCAGACAAATGCGCGCGAGTCCTGGTTAGCGACCATCGCGACGTTTCTGAACGCGCCGTTGCCGCTGCGCACCAGACTGGCCGAATCGCCGACGCGGAACTTCGCGGTCGCCTCCGTCGTTTGGCCCTTCAGCGTCGCGGAGAACTCCGCTTCGGGCGTTGCGCACCAGTGGGAGCCGCACTCGCGCGCTTCAGCCGGCGAAGTGGCGAAGTAATATTCTTCGGTGCCGGTGTCGAAGTAGCTTGCGGCATAAGACTGCCCGTTCCAGACCGTGGTGAAGGTTCCATCCGGCGCGAGATCGACCACGTTGGTCACGTCGAGCGCATTGTTCGAGCGCGTTCCAATGCCGAGCGTGAGCGTTCCCGGCGTGGCGATGGCGCCCGACGCCGGAACCGGCTGGACCTCGAGCACGTAGCCATTGTTGTCCGAGGGAAGTGCCGCGATCGGATGAACAACACGGAAACTCGCCGGCACCGGCTTCGCAATGGGCGTGCATCCATCCACGGTGCACTCGTAATATCGCGGTGTCCTGAGCGAAATGAAGCATGGATCCTTGCAGTCGTTCAGGGATACCGCAGCGATGCCGAGTGTTCCGTTCGACGTCGGCTTGGCGCCATTCAAACAGGAGTCGGGGCGTGGATGATCCGCATAGGATGCGCTTGCTTCATCGACGATCTGGATCGGAACACTGGATGCCTGCATCGCAGCCAACCTGAGGTCCACCCGCGTGACGACTCCCCACGCAGCCGAGGACACGAAGCGATAGCATTCCGCCAGCGCATGAGCGTCGGGTCCTGCCATCGCGGGGAAGAGTTCGGGATGCTTGAGCGCCGAGCGCTGCAATCGCAAGCCGACGGAGCCCGTGTCCACCATCACGTTATCGACCGTCTCGCACACGGACGTGCCGGGCACGCAGACTGTCACGCTGATCAAGGCCCGGTTGATGTCGTAGTTCGGCGTCTGCACGCTCAACGGTATGACGTTGTCGGCAAGAGCGGTCGCAGCGTTGGACGAATTCGTCGCGACGATGGTCGGGCCAGGTCGACCGGTGCCGGCTGTCGCCGGGTCCGATGTGCCCGCAGCAGATGTCGCCCCCGTCGAGGAGGTCGCGTTGGCCGCCGCAGCGTTCTCGTTCGACGGCGTAGCAGAGCTTGCTCCGCACGACACGAGAAAGGGAAGCGCGAGAATAACGAGAGTGCCGAGGAAACGTCGCATGTCTGTTCATGTCCGAAATGGTGGCTGCGCCCCGAGCAGGGACCGGGCGGCTTATGCCGTCCGTGACATCGGTTGCAGTGCCGCGCATATCGTCGGAGGAACGTGCGCCGCTTCTATGGTTCGGGAGATTGTCCAAAGCCTTCCCGGTATAACGGCCGCGCGCACAGTGGCTTGAGCTGGTGCGCGAGGTGCCGGGCACCGCCAGGTCGCTTCGCGGCGCACCGGCCGTCAGGCATGGACAGGACGTTCTATCCTGGCGCCAAGCCGTGTCCGCACCAGGACGACGTGTTCCCGCAAGATATAGAGCGCATCGGCGTAGGCAAGCGGAAGCCGTATTGCGTCCAGCGACCGTTCGATGGAGACCAGTTCCGCAAGCAGCGCCTCGCGGCTGTGCTCAGCGGGCAGCGCGAGCGCCTTGCGCTCGACCGCCAGCAGACACCCGTAGAACCGGTAGATACGTGATCGGATTCGCCAGCGGTATAGCGCGGGAACAAGCCGAAGCGCCGGAACGATGAGCACCATGAGCGGCAGAAGCAGCAGCAGCGCGCGATCCGTGGCACTTGCGAGCCAGAAGGGCAGCGTGCGATACAGGTAGCTCTTTCCGGAACGGTAGTAACGAGTCGCCTCTTCGCTGATAGGAAAATCACGCGCGATCGGATTCGGGAACTGCCCTGCACGCTGCATGATCGTCGATTTTCCATGGACTTCCTGTGCCGCCTCGATGAGCAGATCGGACAGCGCCGGATGCAGCCCCTTGCGCGCCACGAGTTCGACGGTCGGCGCGATCAGGTGCACCGTCTGCGGCGGAACGCGCCGGCCGAGATCGAGTATGCCGGGCGGCAGGTCCACCTCGTCGAGATAAGAAAAGCGCCGCGTGTATGCGGGTGCTTCGGCGAAATCCATCAGGGAGATGCCCGGAACCCTGTACAGACGCAGCATGAGCGCGCGCGTGGCCGAATCTCCGCTCAGGATGACGGCATCGGCTTCGCCATCGACGAGCTGCGTGGCCGCCTGAAGCCCGTCGGTCGAGAGCAGGGTCGTGTCCGCGCCGGGCGTTACGCCGTTCGCCGCCAGCAGTCTGAGCGACAGCTCGCGCGTGCCGCTGCCTTCACGGCCGATGGCGATGCGCTTTCCGCTCAGTTGCGACAACGACGTCATGACATTGCCGCGATAGAACACCAGCAACGGCACATAGGTCACGCTGCCGAGCGACATGAGTTCGGCCGCCTGCTGATCCCGGGCGACGCCACTCTGAACCAGCGCCACGTCGACTTGCTGGGCCGGATCGAGCAGACGTTCGAGGTTCTCCCGTGAACCGTCGGAAGGCACGACATTGAGCGTGATGCCGTAGCGCGCGAGAACTTTGGCGTATTGCCTGCCCATCCAGAACAGCGAACTGTCGGGCTGACCGGTACTGATGGTGATGCTGCGCGGAACCGCCGGTCTCAACAACCAGCAGACGAGCATCATCGTGACGACGACCGACAGGATGCCAAGCGCGATCTTGCCCGGAAGGCTGTGCGCAATCGTTTTCCCGGAGCGCCATAGGTTGAGAGCACGCATCACTTCTTGCGGCGGCCAGGCGGCGGACAGGCTGATGATCTGGCTTCGGTGGGGATGTGGGCGATCATGGCGTCGGAACCGGTTCTTGGGTGGCTGTCACAACGACAGCGGTTCCCTCGTCTCCGAGGCGGCCATCTGGCATGACAAGTTCGTCGGGAGAGCTTAAGGCACTCGTCGCCCCGGCGATGCGCCGAACAGGCGCGGAAAAGTGTCGTTGATTGCGCATTCTCCAGTCGCGGGCCGCCGCAGCGATCGCCGCACACCAGCGGAAGATCGCGAATGCGGCGCAGCGTCGACTCAGGATCTGCGTAAAGCGCGCCACCTGCCGGCAATGCATCGATACAGCGAGAGGAGCAGCCCAAGGCTCCCAATGCCTCGCCCCTCCGACGTCCGTTCCCTGACGCCAGATTACAAAATCAGCGCTATCGCTCCACGAAGTTTTGCGACCGATCTCAAGTTTTGCGACCTCCCGCCGAAATACAGACATCTATCCGGCCACGTGGGAATCACAGATGGGTCCTTACCCATCGCCACACAGCCGGACCGCAGATCAGAGCCCAGGTCATCGCGCTGATTGCGATTGACAACGTGACCGCCGCGCTGCCGCAGTCTTTCGCCCGCCCCGACAGCTCGTGCCGTTCGAGCGAGATGCGGTCGATCGCCGCCTCGATGCTCGAATTGATCAGCTCGACGAGCAGTACAAGCAGCACGGACGACGCAAGCAGCACGCGCTCCGTGGTGGCGACAGGAACGAGAAAGGCAATGGGCAGCAGCACGATGGCCACGCACACTTCCTGACGGAAGGCGCTTTCCTCGCGCCAGGTGACGGCAATGCCGTTCCACGAATGACGCAGCGCGAAGATCCCGCGCAGCAGGCCGCGGCGTTTGACGATTGCGCCTTCGCTGGCGGATGACGATGAGTGGGTGGAAGAAGTTGGCCGGACCATGACGCGACGTGGCGGTTGTTTGTTCGAAGGATGTTTCAAGGATGCCCGAGTTGAACCGAACTGTCCGACATTATGCGTTTGTTTCGCCCGCTCTTTCGCAGCACCGGCGAGGAAATCCATTCACGACGCCTCGCGCGGCCGCCATCGCGCCCAAAACCGTCGCCACGACGCCGAACAACGGCCGCGCGGCGCGCGCCCGAGACATCTTCCCGACTTGCCGATGAAATCCGCTGTCCGCTTATGCCTGTCGCTGGCGCTGGCCGCCTGCGCGCTCGATGCCGCTGCCATTGCTCCCGCGCCCGGCGCGAGCGCCAGTGAAAACGTCGGCGCCACGACCGCCCACATCCCGTTCTCCGCTCTCGGCGCGTGGCAGGCGCTGCAGTTGCGCGGCATCGAAGACGCGCGCTCGGTATCGCTCGGCGTGCGGCTCGATCGCGTCGTGACGGGCGCGCATCTGCGGCTGCGCTACACGTATTCGCCGGCGCTGGTGTTCCCGCTGTCGCACGTGAAGGTGTCGATCAACAACGAAGTCATCGCCACGGTGCCGTTCGACAAGGAGCACGCCGGGTCGATGGTCACACAGGACATCCCGCTCGATCCGCGCCTCTTCACGGATTACAACCAGTTCGGGCTGCGCTTCATCGGCCATTACACGATCGACCACTGCGAAGATCCGGCCAACACGGCGCTCTGGGTCGACGTGAGCCCGACGAGCGAATTCGTGCTCGATACCGCGCCGATCAAGCTGCCGAACGACCTCGCATTGCTGCCCGCGCCGTTTTTCGATGCCCGCGATGTCAGTCGCCTCACGCTGCCGTTCGTGCTGCCCGCGTCCGCCGACAGCGCGACGCTCAGAAGCGCGGGCGTGCTCGCGTCGTGGTTCGGCGCGCTCGCCGATTACCGGCAGGCGCGCTTCCCGGCGCTGAACGCATTGCCCGCCAACGAACATGCGGTCGTCATCGGCACGCGCGATCGCTTGCCGGCGGGCGTCGAGTTGCCGCGCATCGACGGGCCGACCATTCTCGTCGCCGATAACCCGGCCTCCGCCGATCGCAAGCTGCTCGTCGTGACGGGCCGCAATGCAGCCGAAGTCGATGACGCCGTCTACGCGCTCGTGCTCGGCCGCGCGGCCATGTCCGGCGCGTCCGCGAAGGTGGCGCGCGTGGACATCGGCAAGCCGCGCGAGCCCTACGACGCGCCGCGCTGGATGCCGACGAATCGCCCGGTCAGCTTCAAGGAACTCGTCGGCGATGCGTCGCAACTGCAAGTGTCGGGAAGCACGCCCGACGCAATCCGCCTGAACCTGCGCGTGCCCGCCGACCTGTTCTCGTGGAACGCCGCGGGCGTGCCGCTGAATCTGAAGTATCGCTATACCGCGCCGACGGTCCAGAACAACTCGTCGCTGGCCGTGGATATCAACGATCAGCTCGTCAAGTCGTTCCGCCTGCCCGTCGCCAAAGCCGACGACAGCGAGGGCCGCATCCAGTTGCCGCTGATGTCCGGCGCGAACAGCGGCGCGGCGAACGCGCTCGACATTCCCGCGTTCCGCGTCGGCAGCTCGAACCAGCTGCAACTGCGATTCGCGCTCGATTCGCAGAAGACCGGCCTGTGCGCGAGCGTGGCGACCAATCCGGCGCGCGCGGCAGTCGATCCGGATTCGACCATCGACTTCTCCGGCTTCGTGCATTACGCGCGGATGCCGAATCTCGCGTACTTCGCCAACAGCGGCTTCCCGTTCACGCGATACGCCGATCTCTCGCAGACGGCCATCGTGATTCCCGACCGTCCATCGCCCGCCGAACTCGAAACCATGCTCACGATGCTCGGCCACATGGGCCAGTGGACCGGCTTGCCGAGCCTGCGGGTGACGATCGCGCGTCCCGGCGACCTGCGCGGCGTCGCGCAAAAGGATCTGCTCGTGATCGGCGGCGCGCCGTCGTCGCCGGTGCTCGCGCGCTGGCGCGATGCGCTGCCGCTCTCCATCGCCGATTCCGCGTCGAAGAACGACGGCGTCACGCGGGCGTCGTTCTCGGTCCGGGAGCAGTGGCGTGACGGCAAGCGTGTCACGAACGGCGGCGCGTCGCTCGATCAGAGCGGACCGCTCGCCGCGCTCATGGGCTTCCAGTTGCCGGGCGAACAAGGGCGCAGCGTGATCGCGCTGGCCGCGACCGAACAGGGCCGTCTCGACGATCTGCTGGACGTATTCGAACGTTCCGAGCGCATCACGCAGGTGCAGGGCGACGTGTCGCTCGTGCGGCGCGGCGGCGTCGATAGCATGCGCGTGGGCGACACCTATGTCGTCGGCTATGTGCCCTGGTACGCGAAGCTATGGAGCCACGCAGTCGGGCACCCGGTGCTGCTCGGCCTTCTCGGTGCGGTCTCGGGCCTGCTGCTCGCCGTCGCCGCGTTCGCCGCGCTGCAAGAACTGGCCTCCCGCCGCAAGGGACTTTGAGCGATGACGCGCGTTTTTCGACGTCTGGGACGCGCGGTCGCGGTGGCGGCGCTTTGCGCCAGCGCCGGCGCCAACGCCGGCGCGACCGACAGCGCGACCGCCAGCGCAAACTCCAGCCCGACCGACAGCGCCGCGCCGCTTGCCTGCCAGCCGTCGTGGCCGCGCTGGGAAGCGTTCAAGAGCGGCTTCGTCTCGAAAGACGGCCGCGTGATCGACGTCGGCTCGGCCGATGAGCGGACGGTGTCGGAAGGGCAGTCGTACGGGCTCTTTTTCGCGCTCGTCGCTAATGATCGCGCGAGCTTCGACAGGATTCTGCACTGGACGGAAGACAACCTCGCCGCAGGCGACCTCACCGCCCGCCTGCCCGCGTGGCTGTGGGGCCGCGACGCATCGGGCGCGTTCGGCGTGCTCGACGCGAACGCCGCATCGGACGCCGATCTGTGGATCGCCTACGCGCTCCTCGAGGCGGGCCGCGCGTGGGGCGAGCGCAGCTACACGGCGCGCGGCGCATCGCTCGCGCGGCGCGTGCTGGACGAGGAAAGCGCCATGCTGCCCGGGCTCGGCCTCACGGTGTTGCCCGGCCCGGCCGGTTTTCATCCGTCGGCGGATTCGTGGCGCGTGAATCCGAGCTACGTTCCGCTGCAAGTCATTCGCGGCATCGGCGCGCGTCTTGCCGACGACGCCCGCTGGCCGCGTGTTGCCGCCTCGTCGGCGCGGATGCTGGCTGATACCGCGCCGCGCGGATTCTCGCCCGACTGGGCGCTGTATCGGGCGCATGACGGTTTCCAGCCCGACGACGACACGCACGCCGAGAGCGCCTACAACGCCATTCGCGTCTATTTGTGGGCGGGCATGCTGGCATCGTCGGACGATGCGCGCGCCGCGCTGCTGCAACGGTTCACGCCGTTCGCCGCGTACATCGGCGAGCATGGCGCGCCGCCCGAACGTGTCGATACGCGCACCGGCCGCGCCGGTCCGAACGACGGCAACGCGGGTTTTTCCGCCGCCGCCGTGCCGCTGCTCACGGCGCTCGGCGAGACGGGCCTCGCAGAGGCGCAAGCCGCCCGGGCGGAAAAGGAAGCCGCGCCCGGCTACTACACGAGCGTGTTGACGCTCTTCGGCCTCGGCTGGCGCGAGGGACGTTATCGCTTCACGCCGCAAGGCGCGTTGCAAACGGCGGCTTCGCAGTGCGGAGGCACTCGCTGATGCGCGCGCTTCCCACCACCTCTCGCACCCCGCTTCGCACCCGACCGGGCCTGCTGCACGCCGCGCTGATGTCGGCGAGCGTCGTGTGCGCGGTGCAGTTGCCCGCGACGAGCGCCCATGCCGCCATCCCCGCTGCCATCCCCGCCGCCATCCCCGCTGCCGGTCACGATGACACCACGCGAGCCGATGCGCTTGCGCTGCCGCCGCTGGCCGGGCGCCTCTACGGCACCGCGCGCGCGTGGGCGAACCGCCATCGCGACGATCTCGCGTTGCAGGCCATCGACAAGGCATTGCTGATTGCGCCGGACGACCCGCGCCTCTTGGCCGAGCGCGTGCGCGTCCAGTTGCGGCTCGGCCAGGCGCAGAAAGCGCAGGCGACGCTCGCGCGCATGAAAAACGCTGCGCCCGACGCGCGCCTCACGCGGCAGGTCGACGACGAATATCGCGTCGCGGTCAGCGGACGCGCGGAGTTGGCGACCATCCGGCTGTTGTCGCGAAGCGGCCAGTCGGAAGAAGCCGCGCGCCGCCTCGTCGCGCTCTTTCCGAACGGCGCGCCCTCCGGTGCGCTCGGCGCCGAGTATTACCAGATGATCGCCGCGACGCCCGCGCGCCGCAGCGAGGCGCTCGATGCGCTGCACCGCCGGGTCGCGGCCGATCCCGATGACGTCGACGCCGCGCTGACGCTCGCGCGGCTTTTGAACGCCAGCGACGCGACGCGCGCCGAGGCGAACCGCATCGCGTGGAAACTGGCGACGCGCACCGACACCGACCGCAACGCCGCGCTCGACGTCTGGCGTCACGTCTTACAGTCGGCGGGCGCGGACACCGCGTATCTGCCGGCGCTGCGCGCGTATCTCGTCCTCGTTCCCGACGACACAGAGTTCAGGGACCGCGCCGATCTGCTCGACGCACGCATCGAGGCGCAGCGAAAGCTGGAGCGCGATCCCGATTACATCGCGCAGCAACGCGGCCTCGCTGCGCTCGAACGCGGCGATCTCGCTGCGGCCGAGCCGTTGCTCGCGCGCGCGGCGGCGGCCCGTCCGGGCGATGCGCAAGCCGTCGGCGGTCTCGGTCTCGTGAGAATGCGCGCGGGCCAGCGCGACGAGGCGCGCGCGCTCTTCGAACGCGCCGCCACGCTCGCGCCCGACAATCGCGGGAAATGGCAGGCGCTCGCCCGCACGGCGCAGTTCTGGGGCACGCTCGCGCACGCGCGCGACGCCGCCGGCGCAGGCAAGCCGGCCGATGCGGCACGCTACGCGCGCGAGGCGCTCGCGATGCAGCCGGGCAACGCCGACGCAGAGCTTCTGCTCGCCGATGCGCTTCTCGCGCAGGGCGACTGGCGCGCCGCCGAACCGATGCTGCGCGCGCAAGTCGATGGTCCCGCGCCGAGCCTGTCGGCGCTGCGGAGCATGCGCACACTTTTGGAAGCCACCGGTCGCGGCGATCAGGTCGGCCCGCTCATCGAGGCGCTACAGAGCCGCTTCGCCGCTGCCGACGATCGCCAGAGCCTTGTCGCGATGCGCGCCGATCTCGTTGCGGCAAGCGCCCAACGGTTCGCGGACCGCGGCCTCAACGGTCCAGCGGCGCAGGAGTACGAAGCCTCGCTGCGGCTCGAACCGAATCAGCCGTGGACGCGCTTCGCGCTCGCCCGCATCTATCGGGATCTCGGCTTGCCGCAACTGGGCCGCGCCGTGATGGACGACGGCCTCGCGCTCGATGCCGCGACGCCGATGCGTTACGCGAGCGCGCTGTATCGCAATTCGACGGACGATCTCGCCGGCGCGCAAGCCGTGCTCGCGCTCGTGCCGGATGCCGAGCGCAACGACGCGATGCGCGCGCTCGCCCGCAATCTCGACGCGCAACAGGCGTTGATCGACGCCCGCGCCGCGTACGCGCGCAACGATGCGCGCGCGGCTCGGGCAGCGCTCGCGCGCGCGCAAACCGAAGCAAGCGACGATCCGAACATGCTCGCGTCGATCGGCTCCGTGTATATCGATCGCGGCGAGACGGCGCGCGGTCTCGCGCTGCTGCGTGACTGGATGGCCGCGCATCCGCAGGAAACCGACATCGACGTGCGTCTGCGCTACGGCGATCTGCTCGGCGCGGCGCGGCGTGAATCCGAACTCGCCGACGTGCTCGCGCACGTTCGCCGCGCCGGCACGCTGACGCCGCGCCAGTCGGAACGGCTCGAAGACCAGTCGCTGCGCATGGCGCTGCGTCAGACCGACGACGCCATCGCGAAAGCCGACTATGCGCGCGCTCGCGCGCTGCTCGCGGCCGTGAGCGACGCGGGCCGCCGCGACCGGCGCTATGCCTTCGAGCTTGCCGATCTTGCACGCGCGCAAGGCGACTACGCGGCGGCGCGCGCGGCGCTCGCGCCGGTGCTGGCGGCAGCGCCGGACGATGCCGAGACGCAGCTCGCGCTCGCTCGCGTGCTCGGCGACAGCGGCCGCAGCGGCGAGCGCCGCGATGCGCTCGCTCTCGTGCGACGCGTGGTCGATGCCGCGCCGCCCGACGATATCGACACGCGCCTGTCCGCCGCACGCCGGCTGTCGGCGCTGCGCCGCCCGCAGGACGCGCAGGGCATCGTGCAGCCGCTGCGCGTCGCTTATCCGGCGCGGCCGGACGTCACGTTGCAGGCGGGACGCGTCGCCGAAGACCTCGGCGATTACGCGGATGCAGCGTCGCTGTACCGGCTGTCGATGGATCAGGAGCGCGCGTCGGGCAGCGCGTCGGGGAGCACGACTTCCTTCGGCACGCCCGCCGGCGCAATCCGCCTGACGCCCGCGCAGGAGGCGTTCGACGATCTCGGCCAGCGCCGCAATCCGGAAGTGGAGACCGGCTGGATTCCCGCGTACAAGTCCGGCGATGCTGGCGTGTCGGAGTATCACGCGCAACAGGTGCCGGTCTATGCGCAGATTCCGTATGGCTATGACGGGCATTTTTTCGTTCATGCCGATGCGGTGCATCTGGATGCGGGGACGCTCGATGTCAGCGGCCTCGGCGGCTCAACGATACCGTACGTCGTCAACACGTTCGGCACGACGGCGGGCTTTTTCACCGACGCGGCGGCGCTGCGCAGTTATGCGGCGGGCGCCGTCACTTCCGGCGACCTGCACCAGCACGCGAACGGTCTCGGCGGCGGCGTCGGCTATCTCTCCGACAAGTGGCGCTTCGACCTCGGCTCGACGCCGCTCGGCTTTCCCGTGCATTACCTCGTCGGCGGCGCGCGTTACCGGTTCGATGCCGGCCCCGCGAGCTTCTCCGTGTCGGCGTCGCGCCGTCCGGTGACGAGCAGCGAACTGGCCTACGCGGGACTCACCGATCCGCTCACGCACGCGGTCTGGGGCGGCGTGCGGCGCGATGGCGTCGATCTCCATGTGGGCGCGGATATCGGCCGGATCGAAACCTTCGCGGATCTCGGCGTCGGCGCGCTGACCGGGCGCAATGTCGCGAGCAATCAGGAATTCACGCTGCGCACGGGCTTCAGCGTGCCGGTGTATCAGCGCGCGACGATGCGCGTGCTGACCGGTCTCGTCGCCAATGCGTGGCATTACACGGACAACCTGCGCTACTACACGTTCGGGCAGGGCGGCTATTACAGCCCGCAGCGGTATCTGTCGCTCGGCGTGCCGCTCGAATTCATGGGCAAGCGCAACGGCTTCATGTGGGACGTCACGGTGACGGGCGGCGTGTCGAATTCGTACGAAAAAGATTCGCCGTACTTCCCGAACGGGCTTCCGTCCGTGGCGGGTCTGTCGCCGGTGGATGTCAGCCAGCTCAAGTTCAGCGGCGGCTCGACGCAGGGCGTGAGCTTCTCCTATGGCGTCGCGGCGACCGTCGAATATCGCGTGAATCCGCAACTGGCCATCGGCGCTCGCGTGAGCATCGATCATTCGCATGACTACGCGCCGAGTTCCGGCATGGTCTACGCGCGCTTCGCGTTCTCGGCGCGCAAGGACGATTACCGCATCAGCCCGCAGCCGGTGCGGCTGTATTCGAGCTATTGACCGGCGCTGGAGGAACGGATGAACACCGATCTGAATCGATCCACGGGCGCAACCGGGAAAGCGGGTGCTGCATCGGCGCGTGCGCCTGGCGTGCTGTCGGCGCTCGCGCAGTTCGCGCGCTCGCGCTTGTTTCGCGATGACGACACGACCTGCCGCGTCGGCATAGACGCGCTGCCCGACGATCTCGCGACGCTCGAGCGCGGCGCGCTGTACGCGGTGCAGGCCGCGCCGCGTTCACCGGAATGCGATGCGCTCATCTGGGAAACGGTGCGCTCGGCAGGCGCACGACCGACGACCGTGGTGCTCGCGCGCGAACGTGGCGACGCTGCGGCGCGCCTTCGCGAACTGGGCTTTGCGGGCTCGGCGACCGCACGCTGGCCGCGCCGGCTCGATGTGCTCGCCATGCCCGACGAGCCCGACGAGCCTGCGGATAGCAACGCGCAGACTCAGACGCAGGCGCTCGCGCGTCTCATCGGCGGCTTGCTTGCGCTCAGGCGCTTCGGCACGCGGCGCAATGCGCTTTACATCGTCGAGGGCGCGCAACGCTGGTTCACCTGGAGCGATACGGCGGCGCTCGCGCGCGAGGGGCGTCTGCTCGCGGACTGGTGCGCGACGCGCGGCGTCACGATGCTCCTCCTGCTCGGCGACGATGCCGCCGCGCCCGGATCGGATACGTCGCCCGATTTCGACGAGGCCGCCGACAAACGGAGCGGACGCGAGCTGAACGGCGCGTGCGCGGGCGTGGCGCGCGTGCAGCGAGCGAACGGCGAACTGCTCTGGCAGGTCGACTTCTGGCGCGCCGGCAAGTCGCTCGTGACGGGCGACGTTCGCGCGCTGCGCTTCACCGGCGATGGCCGGCTGAGCGTCGCGCCGGCGGACACGCAAGGCAAGGCGATGCGGATTGCGCACGACGAAGACCGCGTCGTCGTGTGCCGGGCCGTGACCGGCGACGAGCCGTGGGTGCCGCGCAACTGGGAAGTGCTCGACGACCGCGATGCCGTCGTTGCCGCCTGCCGTGACGCGCGCGCCGCGACGGTCGTGCTTGCGCATCGCAACGGCGCGCAACTGGAGCAACTGTGCGAAGCCGTGCATGCGCTCAGGCGCCGCAGCGGCCGCGCGCTCAAGATCGTCGTGGTGGAGCGCGGCGAGGTGTTGCGTCACCAGTACGAACTGCTGATGCTGAGCCTCGGCGCGAACGCGGTCGTCGGCCGCGACACGCCGTTTTCGCGGCTCGAATCGATATTGCAGTCGGTGCAGGGCCAGCTTTATACGCGTGCGCTGATGCCGGACTACCGCGCGGCGCTCGCCGCATCGCTCGCCGATGCCGCGCTCGGTTATCTGAACGCCGCCGCGTTCTGCGCCCAGGCGCAGGCGGCCCTGACACGCGGCGCGATCCTGCGTCTTCCTCACGTGCTGGCGAAGCTCGCGCTGCCGCCGTCGCTCGCCCACGTCGATGCGCTCGGCCATTGCCGTCCGCGCCGCGCTGGCGACGTTTTCACCGCCGACGCCACGCATGTCTACGTCTTCCTCTTCGGCTGCCGGCTGTCCGACGCCGACAACGCGCTCGCGCGCATCTTCACCGCGCCGGTGGCAGGCATCGCGCAGAAAGTGACGTATTTCTCGAACGACGGCATTGCCGCCGAGCTGGATGCGCTCGACGCGGCCAACCGGCGCGCGCCCCTCGCGGACTACAGCGATCTGTTCGCGAGCGCGGCGCCCGCCGGCCAGCCCGCCGCGGCCGCGGAACCCGAGGCCGTGCGCCGCGCCCGCGCCGAACTCGACGCGCTGCATGAAGTGCTGGAGCACGAAGCGCGCAGGCAGCGCGCGGACCTGGCCGTCGATAGCAAAACCGCGACGCACGCGCGTCGGGCCGTGCCGGCCCGCATGCCCCTCGTCGAACCGGGAAAGTGATATGGGAACCTTGCTGCTTTTCGCCGCCATTGGTGCGCTCGCGGGCGCGCCGCTCTGGTTTGTCTGGCAACGGCGCAGCGCGCGCGGCGGCCTGATCGCCGCACGTCATTTCGATCCGCGCGACGCGGCGCCGTGCCGCATGGAAGCCGTCGCGCTCAATGGGCGGCTGCTGCCCGATGCCGATGGCGCCCGTCCCGGGGCGAAAGCATGAAGACCATTGCCGTTGTCTCCACCACGGGCGGCGCGGGCCGCACGACGGTCGCCGCCACGCTCGCGGTGCTGCTCGCGCGGCGTGGCCGCGATGTCGTCGCGATCGACTTCGATTGGCAGAACATGCTCGGCGCGTGGCTCGGACTCGATGCGTTAGCGCCGCGCGGCATCGGGGAGGCGCTCTGCTGCACATCTGACGCATCGAGCGCCTGGCACGAACACACCTGGCGCAACGACGACGGCGTGCTCTTCGTGCCGCACGGCCAGCTCACGCTCGACGAGGCCGCCGCCTGCGATGCGCGTCTCGCCGCGCATCCGCAATGGCTCCGTCACGCCATCGCGCAGATCGCGCTGCCGGCGAGCGGCGTCGCGGTGATCGACACGCCACGTTATCCGTCGCGTCAGGCGCAACAGGCCGCGTGCGCCGCCGATCTCGTGCTGTGCGTGTGTCCGCCCGATCCCGCCGCCTGCGCGACGTTCGTCGCCCATCTGCCCGCGTTGCTCGATGCGTGCCGCGATGTGCGCATCGTCGTGAATCGCCTGAATCCGGCGCGCGAAATGCAGCGCGATGTCCTCGCGATGCTGCGCGCGGCGGCGGGCGGCTTGCCGGTGGCGCAGCGCATCCACATGGAAGCGGCGCTGCCCGAGGCGTTCGCGCGCGGAGCGTGGCTGATGGACGAAGCGCCGCATACGCAGGCGTCGCACGATCTGCACGGCCTCGCGCATCACGTGGATGCGTGGCTCCCCGCGCTCGAACCGAGTATCGCGGCATGAGTGCGACCGATGTAAAGACGCGCCGCGAGCGCGCCGTCGACTGGATCGCGCAGGGGCTCGGCTTGCCCGCGCAACGCTCGCCGCTCGACTGGTGCGTGCGCCTTTTCTTCAAGCCGCCGCGCGATTCCCGCCGCGACGTGGCCCGCGAGTGGATGCGCGCGTTCGTGCTCGCGTGGGCGCGTGAGTGGGGCGTCATCGACGTGCGCGATCCGTGGGCGTGGTGCATGCGCGCGTTCGTTCGCGCGCCCCGCGAACGCGGCCGGCCGATGACCGCGCGCGCGGCGCGCGTTCTCGATGCGGTGGAACGAATGCTGACGCCGTTCGTCGTCGCGATCGTTACGGTCAGACGCGCCATCGACACGCGCATCGACCGCCTGCCGTGGGCGCGCGTCGGCGCGCGTCTCGAAGGCGGCGCGACGCGCATCGGGCGCGTGCGCTGGGCGCTTCCCGCCATCACCGCGCTCGGCGGGCTGATCTGGCTGACCGTCGGCACGTCGCCGCTCGGGGCGGGCGGCCAGTTCGCGTTCTTCGCGGTGCTCGCGGGCTTCGCGCTGATCGTTCGCCGGCTGCCGGGACGCATGCCCGTGCTGATCCTCGCGGTCCTCGCCATGCTCGTGACGGCGCGCTACATCTGGTGGCGCACCACGCAGACGCTCGACTTCCGCACGCCGATGGAGGGCATCGTCGGCTATGCGCTGTACGGGGCCGAAGCCTATACGTGGATCGTGCTGCTGTTCGGTTTCGTGCAGACCGCGTGGCCGCTCGAACGGCCGGCCACGAGGCTGCCGGACGATCCTGCCGACTGGCCGAGCGTCGATGTCTATATTCCGACGTACAACGAGCCGCTCGCTGTCGTGAAGCCGACGCTTTTCGCGGCGCAGGGGATCGACTGGCCCGCGGACAAGCTGCGCGTGTATCTGCTCGACGACGGGCATCGGCCGGAATTCGAGGCGCTGGCGCGCGCGGCGGGCATCGGCTACATCACGCGCGACGACAACAAGCACGCGAAGGCGGGCAACATCAACCGGGCGCTCGCGAAGACGACGGGCGAGTACATCGCCATTTTCGATTGCGATCACGTCCCGACGCGCTCGTTTCTGCAGGCGACGATGGGCACCTTCTTCGCCGATCCGAAATGCGCGATGGTGCAGACGCCGCATCACTTCTTCTCGCCCGATCCGTTCGAGCGCAACCTCGGCACGTTCCGCCGCGTGCCGAACGAAGGCAACCTGTTCTATGGCCTCGTGCAGGCTGGCAACGACCTGTGGAACGCCACGTTCTTCTGCGGATCGTGCGCGGTCATCAAGCGCGCGCCGCTTGAAGAAATTGGCGGGATTGCTGTGGAAACCGTGACCGAGGATGCGCATACGGCGCTCAAGCTGCACCGGCGCGGCTACACGACGGCGTATCTGCCCACCGTGCAGGCGGCCGGTCTCGCCACCGAAAGTCTCGCGAGCCACATCAAGCAGCGTACGCGCTGGGCGCGCGGCATGGCGCAAATCTTTCGCATCGACAATCCGTTTCTCGGGCGCGGGCTCAACTTCTTTCAGCGCCTCTGCTACGGCAACGCGATGCTGCATTTCTTCTACGGCATTCCGCGTCTCGTCTTTCTGACGATGCCGATGTGGTACCTGTTCTTCCAGATGTACTTCATCAATGCGGCGGCCACGACCATCGCCAGCTTCGTGCTGCCGTACATCGTGATCGCGAACATCGCGAATTCGCGGATGCAGGGCAAGTTCCGCCATTCGTTCTGGGCGGAAGTGTATGAGTCGGTGCTCGCGTGGTACATCGCGCTGCCGACGACCGTCGCGTTCATCAGCCCGAAGCATGGAAAGTTCAACGTGACGGACAAGGGCGGGCGCATCGACGAGACGTACATCGACTGGGCGATGAGCAAGCCGTATCTGTTCCTGCTGGGCCTCAATGCCGTGGCGATGTCGGTGGGCGTCGTGCGGCTCGTGTTCGGCGCGGGCGACGAAGCCGCGACCATCCTGATGAACGTCTTCTGGACGCTCTACAACCTCGTGATGCTCGGCGCGGCGGTCAGCGTGGCGCGCGAGGCGAAGCAGGTGCGCGTGACGCATCGCATTGCGATGACGATGCCCGCGACGCTCATGCTCAACGACGGCAGCATGATCGCGTGCGCGACGAGCGACTATTCGACGGGCGGGCTCGGGCTCGTCGTGCCGCCGGACAGTCTGACGCTGAAGACGGGCGATGCGCTGGGCGTCATCGTGAGCCGGGGCGAGCGGCAGTTCCATTTTCCGGTACGCGTCACGCGGCTGGCCGGCGCGCATCTGGGCCTGAGCTTCGAAAACCTCACGCTCGAAGAGGAGCGTCGGCTCATGCAATGCACGTTCGGCCGCGCCGATGCGTGGGTCGAATGGGGCGAGCGCGCCGAGCCGGACGCACCGCTCCGCGGGCTGAAGGAAGTGCTGCTGATGGGCGTGGAAGGCTATGCGCGTCTTTTCGACGGCGCGCGCCGGGCGCTGATTTCCGGACTGACGCCCGAGCGGCGCTAAAGGTTTGTCGCTCGGAAGCCGTAGATGAGGCAGCGATCGCATACTCTCAAACACGATGACGTTCTGGAATCTCTATTTCATCAGCAAGCTGGCGCTGTTCTCGACCGGCCATCTGAAGCCGCTGTGGCTCGCGAACATGGCGTTCGCGCTGGCGCTCGCGATGAGCGCGCCGCTGCGTGCGCGGTCGTGGCGCGCGGTGCGGCTCATCGCGGGGCTGGCGGTCGGCTTGCCGCTGATGGTTCGGGAGGCGAACGTGCCGCCGTTCGGGCGCATCGTCGAAGAGTTCGGCAATCTCAGCACGTTCAGCTTCGGCTACTGGCTCGAATTGTTGCCGCGCTTTCTGCCGCCGATGCTGGTCGGCATCGCGCTGTGCGGGCTCGTCGTCTATCTGATCGTCAATCGATGGCTGCGCGTCGCGACCTTCGTGATGCTCGCGCTCTTCGTGTTGCCGGCGTGGCAGGGCGCGAGCGAGGTTCTCGCCCGTATTCACGCCGCGCCGACGCAACCCAGTGTGGCCGCAACTAACGGTCCTTCCGCTCAACCCCTGGACTACAACGCGACGCTCGCGGCGTTCCGGGCGAAGGAATCGCAACGACAGGTGAGCTTCGGGCACCTGTCCTCGAACGCGAGCGAGCAGTTCGACGTCATCGTGCTGCATATCTGCTCGCTGTCGTGGGACGACCTCGATGTGGCGAAGGCGCGCAACCATCCGTTCCTGTCGCACTTCGATTACCTGTTCACGAACTTCAGCACGGCGGCGAGCTACAGCGGCCCCGCGGCGATTCGCGTGCTGCGCGCTTCGTGCGGTCAGGAAGCGCACGCGGACCTGTACAAGGACGCGCCGGCGCAATGTCATCTGATGGCCGATCTTGCGCAGGCGGGTTACACGCCGCAGGTCACGTTCAATCACGATGGCCACTTCGACAATTTCACCCAGCTCGTGAAGGACAACCTGGGCGTGCCTAATGTGCCGTTCGTTTCCAACGCCGCCGCGCCCGTCGCGATGCACGCGTTCGACGGCTCGCCGATCATCGACGACTACGGCACGCTCGCAAACTGGTATGCGCAGCGCGCGCAGACGCCGGGGCCGGTCGCGCTGTACTACAACACCATCAGCCTGCACGACGGCAACCGCCTGCCCAACAGCAAGCTGTCGAGCATCGAGTCCTATCCGTTGCGCGTGAACAAGCTGATGAGCGACTTCGACAAGTTCGCGGACCTCATTGCGCAGTCGGGGCGCCGCGCGGTGATCGTGTTCGTGCCGGAGCACGGCGCGGCGCTTCGCGGCGACAACAATCAGGTCGCGGGCCTTCGCGAGATCCCGACGCCGAGCGTGATCCACGGGCCGGTCGGCGTACGGCTCGTCGGCTTCTCGGGCAATCATGGGCCGACGACGGTCATCGATCAGCCGACGGGGCATCTCGCGGTGGCGCAACTCCTGGCCAACCTCGTGTCGGACAGTCCGTTCAAGCCGGGCGTGACGCTGTCGCAATACGCGTCGAAACTGCCGGAGACGCCGATGATCGGCGAAAACGAGGAGACCGTGACCATGAAGACGCCCACGGGTTATGTCGTGAAGACGCCGGATGGCGTGTGGGTCGAGCAGAAATGAACGACAAGGTGACTGCCGTTTCCGCGATAGCCGTCCGCGCCGTCCACGATGTCGACGCGCTCGCGCAGAAGCTGCTCGGGCTGGACCCCGCGCGCTATTTCGACTCGCAAGCGGACGAGGAATATCGCGCCGCGCTCACACGATGGCCGGTGATGGCGCGGTTGATGAAGCTCGTTCCAACGGCGACGACGGCTTCGGACGAGATGGCGCGACTGGTGAGCGACGAGGCCGGCTAACGCAAGCCCTCATCGCGGCCGAAAGGCTGCTTGCCGCTTTCCGTGGAAGTTGGCGGTTTTCGCCGACAGGTGCTCTGCCACGTCGGATAGTGCGAACATCGCGCTTCTTCGGCTCAAACCGTCTTCGTCACCATCAGCCAGAAGATCGCGAGAAACGCGACGAAGGCGAGCACGCCAAGCATCGTCCAGATTGCCATGAGCCGCCAGAAGCGCCGCGACAGCTTCGCTTTCGATGCCGCGCAGTTCCGAGCTTCCGCTGCGATCAGGACCTGAAGCCATACGACCGGCAGCCAGCACGCAATCGCGAACACATAGAGCCCGATAGACCAGGCGAGCCACGGCGTTCGCATCGGGAAGCCGACGAGCCGCATCATCAAGTAGCCGGTAAGCGGCTGGATGACAGCCGTCGGCGTCGTGAAGAGCCAGTCCGCCAGAACAACGAGACGGCTGACACGCGCCACCGTGCGCGCATCCCGCGCGAGGCTCGTGCTTAGAAGGAAAAACGCCGAGCCTATTCCAGTGCCGAACAGGACAGTGGACGACAGAACGTGCAGCCACTTGATCGTGAGGTATGTCACTTTCGATTCCTGCGATCCAGTTGTACCAGAAGGACAAGGGCCGCCAGCATCGGCAGGTTCTTCGAGAGCGGGCCATACGGATGCAGCCAGAACTCAGGCAGGCGCCAGCTAATGAGGGCGGTGTATAGGATGATCAATGCAATCTGGCAGTGCCACAGGCGCGTGCGCGGACCCAGACGCCGGGGCCACCACAGCGAAAGGCAGCCGAGCAGCAAATCAAACAACGCAGCGGAGTAGAGCAGGAACACTCGCGTGCCGGCGGGCGCCCCGACCCTCTGAAGTAGATAGAGACTCTCCGCTCGCGGGTAAAGCCATGCCGACACGATCGCAGTCCAGATCCAGACCGCCGCAACCGACGCGATCAGCAACGGAATGAGCCATGTCAGTTTCGCCCGGACTCCAAGGCTTTCCGGCATTGCCCGCAGTTGCGAGAGGGGTCGAGGGGGCCTGCCGAGCCATCGCGTAATGCCGTCGGCGGATGCAGTATTGCCACGTTCGAGCATGCCGATCGAATCGCTACTGACAAATCCGCCCGGTAGCCGTTCGCCGATTCGCGCGCTTATTCGCACGAGAGACATCGGCAAGGAGACGAAGCGCGGCGCACTTGCGCCCGCGAGTCTCGCGAGCACCGCGAGGTAGCTTCGCATGGTCATCGGTTCAGGGCCTACGGCGGCGACCGTTTCGCTGCCGGCATCGGTTGCAAGGGCGCCTCTCATCACCAGTTCGACGACGTCATCGACGTGTACGGGTTGAATGCGCTGCAACCCACGCCCCGGCAGCGGGACGACCGGCAGCGTCGACCATGCGCTGAGGAACGTAGTGCTGGCTCCCTCGGGCGCAAAAACGAGCGACGGCTGCACGATCAGCGATGAGACCGGCGACGCGCGCAATGCGTCGTCGGCTGCGCGCTTGGTGAGGTGGTAGCTGCTTACTGCATGCTCGTCCGCGCCGAGTGCCGATATCTGCACGATCCGCCGCACTCCGGCGCGCACCGAGGCGTCGAAGAGCAGCGTAGGGGCGTCCGCATGCAGACGTTGGAAATCGTGGCCCGTGCGATCGCTGAATATGCCGACTGCATTGATCACCACATCGACGCCTTCGAGGAGCGGTATCAAAGTTGCTTGATCGTCGACGTGGGCGAAGTCGAGCTTGACGAACCGGAATCCCTCGTTCGCACGTGCGTCCGCTGGCGGGCGCCTCGCGCAGCAGATGACCGAATGCCCGCCCGCGCGCAAGGCCGTTGCGATGCGCGAACCGAGAAGGCCGGTAGAACCGGTAAGGAATATAACCATGACGCTGGGCATCGATCCGAAGAGAGACATCTTGTGGCCCGGCATTATGGCCGGGCTGCTGTCGACGGCGGCGCTCGCCGCGTGCGGGCGCCTGCACGGCACGCGCGCCGCGGCCCCGGTGAGCGCCGTCAGTCACTGGGTCTGGCCGCAAGAAGTGAACCAAACGGCGCGCCCCGAGCCGAGGCATTTCCTGACCGGTCTGGCTATCCATCAGATCATGTCCATAGGATGGGCAGCCGGGAACGCGCTCGCCTTTGCGGCGGTGCGCCGTTCGCTGGGCCATAGGCAAGCGCACGGCCGACGGATTGCCTTGGCGGCCGCTACAACGCTCGCGGCGGCGGCCAGCGACTACGTGGTCGTGCCCAAGCGTTTCACGCCCGGGTTCGAATATCACTTGCCGGTTGCGCATATCGCGGCGGTGTACGTCGCCTTTGGAGCCGGGCTCGTCGGACCTTTTCTGTTCTCGCGCGCGTCCCGCGCTACTTCTGCTGTTTAGCCAGCGCATACGCGCAGCTTCCCCGCAGAGGGTCGAAGTCCGGGCGTATTTCTCCGAGGACGCGCTACATGCGATCGTTTTCCTTCAGCCAGTCGATGAACGCGCGCAGCGGCGCGGGCACGTGCCGGCGTCCCGGATAGTACAGAAACGGCCCGGGAAACGGCTGTCTCCAGTCGTCGAGTATCGGCACGAGCGCGCCGCTTTCAACGTGCGGCTGCAACATCTCCGCGAACAGATGGATGATGCCGAGCCCCTCGATCGCTGCGTCGATCATCAGGCCCAGTGCCGCGCCGGGACGCACCACGAGACGCGACGGCGGATCGATGCGCACCACTTCGCCATTGCGTTCGAACTGCCACGCGGGCCGCGCGCCACTCGAGAACTGGCCGCGCACACTGGTATGCGCGAGCAGATC
The DNA here is from genome assembly GCF_023631105.1 of Caballeronia sp. AZ10_KS36. Taxonomy (NCBI): domain Bacteria; kingdom Pseudomonadati; phylum Pseudomonadota; class Betaproteobacteria; order Burkholderiales; family Burkholderiaceae; genus Caballeronia; species Caballeronia sp. AZ10_KS36. The sequence continues at coordinate 51,822 of NZ_JALQDQ010000049.1, forward strand.
GCGCGGATGTCCGGGCGTGCCGTGCGCCTTCAGATAGCCGGGCGAAGCGGCGGTCGTGAAGTGCTGGACGCGCGGGCCGATCGGCATCGCGATCATGTCTTGTTCGAGCTTGTCGTCGTAGCGGATGCCAGCATCGCAGCCGATCGACAGGACATCGACGAAGCCGTCTTCCACCATCACTTCCACGCGAATGTCGGGATACGCCTGCATGAACCCGGCAAGCAGTGGCGGCAACAGCGTGCGCGCTGCGCTCGCGGGGACGTTGAGCTTCAGCGTGCCGCTCGGCGAATCGCGATAGCCGTTCAGCACATCGAGCGCTCTTTCCATCTCGCCGAACAACGGCGCCAGCGTGTCGATCAACCGCTGACCCGCCTCCGTCGGCGACACGCTGCGCGTCGTGCGGTTCAGCAAGCGCAATCCGAGCTTCGTTTCGAGCCTGCGCACCGCAATCGAAAGAGACGACGCCGATACCCCATTCGTGCGTGCCGCGTCGCGAAAGCCGCCTGCACGGGCGACCGAGACAAAAGCAGCGAGATCGTTCAAATCCACATCAGGACCGTTTCGTTTATTGAACAACCCGTGCACGTTAGCCCCATTCATTCAACGCCACAAGCTGGAGATAATGAGCGCCACCAAACCAGCCACCGGAGCGATGCAATGAAAAAGACCTATGAGTTCGCGGGACGCGAAGTGAACCGAATGGGTTACGGCGCGATGCAGCTTGCAGGACCGGGCGTGTTCGGCCCGCCGAAGGATCGCGCGGCCGCCATCGCCGTGTTGAGGGAAGCCGTTGCTGCGGGCGTGAATCATATCGATACGAGCGATTTCTACGGCCCGCACGTTACCAACCAGATCATCCGCGAGGCGCTGCATCCGTATCCGTCGAATCTGACGATCGTGACTAAGGTCGGCGCAGTGCGTGACGACAAGGGCGGCTGGCTGCCCGCGTTCGAGCCCGACGATCTGCGCCGCGGCGTCGAAGACAATCTCCGCAACCTCGGCGTCGATGGCATCGACGTGGTCAATCTTCGCATCATGGGCGACATCCACCGGCCGACGGAAGGCTCGATCGAACCGCAGATGCATGCACTCGCCGCGATGCAGCAGGAGGGCATGATCCGCCACATCGGCTTGTCGAATGCCACGTCGACGCAGGTGCGCGACGCGCGAAACATTGCGCCGATCGTATGCGTTCAGAATCACTATAACCTCGTGAATCGCGATGACGACGCGCTCGTCGATGAACTGGCGCGCGAACACATCGCGTATGTGCCGTTCTTTCCGCTCGGCGGCTTCTCGCCGATTCAATCGGATGCGCTGTCAAATATCGCAGCGCGTCTGAACGCAACAGCGATGCAGATTGCGCTTGCGTGGCTGCTGCATCGATCCCCGAACATGCTGCTCATTCCAGGCACGTCGTCGGTGACGCATTTGCGCGAGAACCTGAAGGCCGCCGATATCGCGTTGAGTGACGAAGTGTTGAGGGAACTGGACGCGATAGGTGTTGCTGACGCGCGCTGATGCAAGCGATGCGCGCGAGGTCATCGACCTGACTCGCGTGGCATCGGCGCAGGCGAGTTACGTGACAGCGCAGGTGTATGGCGCATCGGGCGGCTAAGACTTTCCTCGAGCCGCCGCTCGCGTGACCACAGCGGCCGCGAGCGCAAACCGACGCGATCATCAAGCACTTCGAGCGGATGTGTGGACGCGCGTGGCTTCCGGCGAAGGAATTTGCATACCGGCGAAGCCATACAGTGACGTGCCCACACGCGGTTTAGTTGCGTATACCGGGGTGACCTAGTGTAGCTTGTATATCTCCAAGGCCTATTCGAAGGAGGCGTGATGACCGCTACCGATGTCCTGTTTCATACCGGCGCGATGAAGCTGGCTAACCGCATCGTCATGGCACCCGTTCGTCATTTGCAGCAAATGTGAGGACATATGAGCAACCTTCATGGAAAGATCGCCGTTGTGGTCGGCGGCAGTGGCGGCATCGGTGGAGCAATCGCAGAGCGGTTCGCGGCGGAGGGCGCCACGGTGTACGCCAGCAGCCGTCGCGTCGAAGAGAGAGACGTCGCGCTCGGGGCCGGAAGGCTGCGTACGCGCCGCGCCGATGCATCCGATCTGCCGTCGCTCGCTGCCTTATTTGATGCGGTGAGGAGCGAGGCCGGACGAGTGGACGTGCTCGCCGTCAACGCCGGCATCTCCGAGTTCGCGACTCTCGAAGACATCAGCGAAGAACATTTCAACCGGACGTTCGACGTCAACGTCCGCGCGCTGCTGTTCGCCGTCAAGGCGGCGACGGCGATCATGCCGGACGGTGGCTCGATCGTGCTCGTAGGCTCCATCGCGGATGAGCTCGGCACCAAAGGCTACGGCGTCTACGGGGCAACGAAGGCTGCTGTCCGCTCGTTCGCGCGGACGATGGCCAATGAGCTGGCGCACCGCAAGATCCGCGTCAACGTCGTAGCACCAGGACCAATCGACACCGCGATGATGGCTGCGGTGTCCGACGACGTGCGCAAGACGCTGATGGAACGGATCCCGCTTGCGCGTTTGGGTCGTGCCGAGGAAGTGGCATCGGCGGCGTTGTTCCTCGCCAGCGACCAAGGCAGCTTCATCACTGGAGCCGAGCTACCGGTCGATGGCGGCATGGCGCAGGTCTAAGCTGCGCCGCTTTCCGAAGGACATGGCGCTGCCACTCAACAGCGAGCAGCTTCGTCGCCGATCGAGCCGGACGGCAGAGCGCGCGTCTCGACTCGCAAAAAGGCACTATATGGTCTTCGGATATTGACACGCACACCATGTCCAAAGACGTTCTCGACCTGCCGCTCGATGTCACCGCGACGCGGCCCATCCTGGAACATATCGCCAACAAGTGGACGGTGCTGATCCTGAGCGTCCTATGCACGCAGCCGGCACGGTTCAACGACCTCAAGCGCCGCCTGGACGGCATCACGCCGAAGGCTTTGTCCGAGGCATTGAGGCGTTTGGAACGCAACGGCCTTATCTATCGCAAAGTCCTGCCGACGCAGCCGATCGGTGTCGAGTACACGATTTCCGCTCTTGGCTGCTCGCTACGCGAACCCTTTGCTGCACTTTACAACTGGTCGCTGGCCAATGGCTCTGCACTAAAGCGAGCACAGTGTACCTATGACGCTTCGAGCAGGAACGAAGAGTCCAGTAAGAAGATTTAGAACCAGCCGTCCTTACCGGAGGCGCCGTTCATTCCCTGGCGTCATATCGATAGCATCATCTGGATTGTTCGTTTGAGCCGAGGAGTGTGTTCGTCGCCACCTACTATCTCTCGCGATGCACCGCCCCTATAGTCGCTTCAACGTCACGCAACCGATGTTGACGGTCGAACATCCAATCAAGGACTGATATGACGAAACTACCGGGAAAGATCGCCGTAATCACGGGCGGAAACAGCGGCATGGGCTTGGCGACGGCCCGACTCTTCGCTAAGGAAGGAGCGAAGGTCATCATCACGGGGCGCCGCCAGAAGGAGCTAGACGAAGCGGTGAAAAGCATCGGTGCCGAGGCGGAAGGCGTGCTGGGCGATGTCTCCAGGCTGTCGGATCTGGACAAGCTTCACGACCACGTGAAAGCGAAATACGGCCGCGTGGACATCATCTTCGCGAACGCGGGTTTGGGTTCGTTCGCACCGATCGATCAGGTCACGGAAGCGCATTTCGATGAGACATTCAACGTCAACGTGAAGGGTACTTACTTCACGGTGCAAAAGCTCCTTCCGCTCGTGCCGGACGGTGGATCGATCATTCTGAACGCATCGATTGCATCGTCCACCGGTATGGAAGCGTTCAGCGTTTATTCGGCCACTAAAGCTGCGGTGCGTTCGTTGGCGCGCACGCTGACGGCGGATCTCAAGGCACGCAAGATTCGTGTGAATGCGATCAGCCCAGGTCCTATAGATACACCGATCTTCGGCAAGGCCGGCCTGACCGACGAACAAATCGAAGGCTTCAAGTCGGGCATTGCTGCGCAGGTGCCACTGGGCCGCATTGGTCTCTCGGAAGAAATCGCCAAGCCGGCGTTGTTCCTGGCATCCGACGATAGCAGCTATATCTCGGGCATCGAACTCACCGTCGATGGCGGTATGGCACAAGTCTAAGGGAACGCGGCAGATGGGCGGCATCGGGCTTAGTCAGAGATGCCGCTTATTGCGTTTCCCAACGGGGCGGTCACGAATCGCAGTGCGCACTCGCATGTTCGACGTCACGCGACGGCCATTCCATCACTCGCGGCGCTGAATAGTTGCCATCGCAATTCCCGCTCCGGCGAACGCGCACGCAGCCGCGACCAGCGCGACGGCGCGCAATGCGTCAGCGATGGCGTCGGCGTCTGCGCGTGCGACCGGTAGCGCATGTTCACCGCCCGTTGCCGTCGCAGACTCGATTCCCGACTGCAACGACGTCGCGGTCACACGTGCATTCTGCGGCACGTGCAACGCGTCGAGCCGTGCCGACAACGCCGCGTGGTGCGACCAGACAAACACAATGCCGAGCACGGCAATCGCCAGCAGGCTAGCCACGCGCGCAACAGCGTTGTTGATGCCCGACGCAATGCCCGCACGGTCGGCCGGCACCGAATTCATGACGGTCGTGGTCAACGGCGCGACCGTGATCGTCATCCCGAGCCCAAGCACGGTCAGAGCAGGGAAGAATCCGGCCCAATAGCTGATGCCCGCAGACGGCAGCGCCAGCAGTGCGAAACCGATTCCGGCGACGCTCGGCCCGGCCGTCAGCAGCAAGCGCGAGCCAAAGCGGCTCGTCAGGCCGCCGGTAAATCGCGAGAGCAGACCGATGATGACGGGCGCCGGAAGCAGCGCCGCACCCGCTTGCGTCGCCGTGTAGTCATGTGCGCGGATCAGCGTGAACGGCAGGAAGAAAAATACGCCACCCAAGCCGAAGTAAAGCAGCAGTGTCACGAGATTGGCGCCTGCGAAATCTCGCGAGCGAAAGACGTCGAGCGGCACCATCGGGTGACGGCTTTTCGCTTCGATCCGCACGAATACGGCCAGCACGACGAGACCGGCGCCGATTGCGGACAGTACGAACGGATCGGCGAACCCATGCGCGGCCGCGTCGGTCAGGCCGTATGTGAGCGCGGCAAGTCCTGCTGCCGCGCACAGCGCGCCGGGCCAGTCGACTTGTCGAGGCCCATCGAGCTTGTGGCTATCGGGCACTGACAAGATGGCGAGCGCAATCGTCACCGCTGCGAGCGGCACGTTGAGGAAGAAGATTGCTCGCCACGACAACGCATCGACGAGCCAGCCGCCTGCTACCGGCCCCACCGCCGATGTAATCGCGCCCACGCCGGCCCAAGTGCCGATTGCACGCCCGCGGGCTTCGCCTTCGAATACGGCGCCTATGATCGCGAGACTGCTCGGCACGAGCAATGCGGCGCCGATGCCTTGAAACGCGCGCGCGGCGATCAGCGCATGGACGGTCGGCGCCAACCCGCAAGCGGCCGACGCGAGCGTGAACAGCGAGATGCCCGCAATGAAGATCGTGCGGCGGCCGAAGTGATCGCCCATTGATCCGCCCACCAGCACGAGCGCCCCGAGAAAAAGCAGGTACGCATTCACCACCCACTGCACCGCCTGGACGCTCGCGCGGAAGCAAGTCTGAATGGCGGGCAGCGCGACGTTGACGACGGACCCGTCGATGAACGCCATGCTCGACCCGAGAATCGTCGCGGCGAGCGCGAGACGCGTGCGATGGCAGGGACGGTCCACTCTCGTTGGCTGCGAGCGAATGAAAAGCTCGTCGCACGGGCTTCCCTGCGCAGGCACGGCGCACGGCTTTTTCGGCTCGCTGTCGAGTGAATCCCGGTTGACCAAGTTAGCCCCCGCTCTCATCGATGCTCAGTAGCATAACAATGCAAGGCGACGCGAGCAGCAGTTATTAACCTCGGACTCCAACTGCAACTCGTAGTGAAACCGGGGGCAGGTCGATTCATTCAAGCGTTATGCCATCGAACCGATGGCCGCCGAGCGGACTGATCAAGTACCCGTGCACTCGCTTGGAGATGGGCTGGAACGTGTTAGCGTGGGCGATCGGCGTGTAAGGAACCTGGTCCTTGAACACGACCTGCGCTTCTTCGTAGAGCTTCGTGCGCGCGCTCTGATCGGTGATGAGCCGGGCTTTCGAGAGCAGATCGTCGAACTGCTTGTTGCACCATTTGGCCATGTTGCTGCCGTGCACGGCGTCGCAGCCGAGCGTGGTGCCGAGCCAGTTGTCGGGATCGCCGTTGTCACCGAGCCAGCCGTAGAGGATGGCGTCATGCTCGCCATTGGTCTTCGCGCGCTTGTTGTACTCGGCCCATTCGTAAGTCACGATGTTCGCCTTCACGCCGATCTTCGCCCAGTCGGACTGGATGAGCTGCGCCATCAGCCGCGCGTTCGGGTTGTAGCCGCGTTGCACAGGCATGGCCCAGAGCGTGATGGCGAAGCCATCGGGAAAGCCTGCCTCTTTCAGTAACGCTCGCGCGCGTGCCGGATCGTACGGCGCGTCCTTCAACGCCTTGTTATACGACCATTGCGATGGCGGCATCGGGTTGGTGGCGACCGTCGCGGCGCCTTCGTACACGGACTTGATGATCGCCTGTTTGTCGATAGCCATGTCGAGCGCGCGGCGCACCTGCACGTTGTCGAGCGGCTTGTGCGTTGTGTTGTATCCGACGTAAGCGACGTTGAAGCCCACGCCCGACAGCACGGCGAGATTCGGCTTCTTCTTCGCGCTCGCAATATCGGCCGGCCGTGCGAAAGACGTGACCTGGCATTCGCCGCTCTCGAGTTTCTGTTCGCGCACGGCGGCGTCCGGTGTGATGGAGAAGACCAGCTTGTCGATGTGCACGTCCTTCCGGTTCCAGAAGGTCGGATTGGCGTCGTAGCGAATCGTCGAGTCTTTCTGATAATCGCGGAAAACAAACGCGCCGGTGCCAACGGGCTTCTGGTTGAAGTCCTCGACCTTGCCCGACTTGAGCAGCTGTGCGGCATATTCCGCCGACACGATGGATGCGAACTCCATCGCCACATTGCGCACGAACACGACGTCCGGCGTCCTGAGCGTAAAGCGCACTGTGTAATCGTCCAGCTTGTCGACAGACGCGATGTTCTTGTCGTAGCCGAGGTCGGTCAGATACGGAAAGCTGACCGGATGCGCTTTCTGAAAAGGCTCGTTCGGGTCGATCATGCGCCTGAACGTGAACACGACATCGTCCGCATTGAAGTCGCGCGTCGGCTTGAAGTAGGACGTCGATTGAAACTTCACGCCATGACGCAGATGGAACGTGAACGTCTTCGCATCCGGTGACGCGTCCCAGGTCTCGGCGAGACCCGGCGTGAGATCCAGCGTGCCGCGCTTGAATTCGACCAGAGTGTCGAAGACGGCGTGCGCGCCGGCATCGAAGTCCGTGCTCGTCGTGTATTGCGCGGAATCGAATCCGGCGGGACTGCCTTCGGAGCAGAACACGAGCGTCTTGCTCGCTGCTTGGGCGGATTGCGGCGCGGACGTGAATGCAGCAAGGGCGGTAAGCGCGGAGAGGGCGACGGAACGCATCGGCGCGGCCCATGCACTGCGTGTTGCGGCGATTGTTGTCATTGTCGCTTTGGCACGAGAAGGGTTGTCATCCCGCGTGAGAGCGGGGTCGATCGCGTACTTTACCAACAGAAGCAATTACGCACATATTCCGTCGCTGCAAAAGAGGTCGACGCGTGGCTTCCCATAACGATTCGCTCAGAACCTCACGCGCACGCCGCCGAACGCCGCCACTTGCCGGTTCGTCGACGATGCGGCTCCGGCGTCGGCGATAGCAGCGATCGCTCGATAGCCGGTGCCGACGCGTGTCGATGCGTCGCCAGCGGCAAGCTGATAGACGCCCGACAGATACACGTCGGTACGCTTCGACAATGCGTAATCGACGCCCAGCGTGAACTGATGCCAGCGCGGCTTGAGCGTCGCGCCATTCGTGCCGGGCAGGCTGTAGGCGCGGCCGTCGGTGAACGTGTAGACGCCTACGAGCGTCGTCGCCGGCGTGAGGCTGTAACGTCCGTTGACGTCGTAGTTATTGAACTTGCGGGAGGAGCCGTCGTTGTAGTCGAGTTGCGTGTGACTCCACGCGAAGCCGATCGTCGCCAGCGCGCCGATCGCATAATTGCCGCCCGCCACGGTGATCTGCTGACGCGCGACGCCACCGTTGAGGCCATAGAAGAGCGCGCCGCTGTAGTCATCGCCGGATGTCGTCGATGCACCGCCGATTGCGCCGCTCGTGTTCGTCGTCGCGTTCGGATGATCGAGCCGCACATAGCCCGCGCCGAGCGACAACGGCCCGCGCCCGTAGCTTGCCGATACGCCCCACGCACGGTTGTTGCCGAAGCCCGCGCCCGCGCCGTTACTGGCCTGATTGCTGAAGGCATACAGCGCATCGACAGTTACGCCCGCGATGGTATCGCTCTTGAACTTGACTGCGTTGTTGATGCGGAACGTCTGGTTCAGATTGTCGTTATCGCCGACATGCGTGGCGGGCGACCAGAACCCCGGCCCTGCGAAGAGGGCGACGAGATCGGTGTTCGGATCGTATTGACGCCCGAGCGTCAGCGTGCCGATGCCTTTCTTTCCCACGCCCGCATATGCTTGCCGCCCGAACTCGCGTCCGCCTTGCGCGAGCGTGCCGTCGTTGACGCGATAGCCGTTTTCCAGCGTGAACAGCGCGGTATAGCCGCCGCCCAGATCTTCGACGCCCTTGATGCCCCAGCGGCTGCCGTTGAGCTTGCCGCTGGTCGCCTGCACGTTCGATGCTCCGCGCTGGTTGTTCGTGTAGGCGATGCCGGCATCGATGAGCCCGTAAAGCGTTACCGAGCTTTGCGCCTGCGCGATACCGGGAAGGGCGACCATCAAGCCAGCGGCGCTGGCGAGTGCGACTCGTTTCATTCGCTTCCTTTTTGTACGTGTTAACCAGGAGTTTCTGGCGGAAGGCGATCTTACGGTCACGCTTACCGATGCCGAACGAACGAATTCTGATTTGTAATGCCGCGGCGAGGCGATTTGCAATGCGAAGCATTTGTCGAACCGAACCGAAGCGAACCGAAGCGCAAGCGGAGGCCATCATGCCGGCAAGGCGCGCGTTATATCGATATGAAACCTCATTGGTTATCGCTTGGAATACGCTGCACTAGAATGGGCCGCCGAATCTTGCCGACCAGTTGCGAGGCTAGGCGTCGACTATGTTTATGAACTTTGCTTCGTTGCCTCGAATGTCATGTCGACCGTAAGCTTCTCGATCTATCGCGATGCCGCCCGCCTGTCTGCACGCTGCGCCGGACCACGCTAAGGGCTGCGGGCATCGCGTCTTTTTGTCTGCTCGGGGAATTCCATTCGATGAACGTAAAACGACCGGCGCTCACACGCGCTTTGGCCATAGTCATGACGATCGCTTCAAGCGCGGCGATCACCGCCTGCAGCAAATCGGAGTCCGCAACAACCGCGCACGCGGCCGCAAGACAACCGGCGACGGGCGGCGATCTCATCTGGGGTGTGACGACCGAACCCGCTTGCTTCGATCCGCATCGTTCGTCGCAGCAAAACTCGTTCTGGGTCATCCGCAATTACATCGATTCCCTCGTCTCGAAGCGTACCGACGGCACCTACGCGCCGTGGCTCGCGAAGTCGTGGAGCATTGCCGACGACGGCAAGAGCTACACATTCCAGCTGCGCGACGACGTGAAGTTCACTGACGGCGAGCCGTTCAATGCGGAAGCGGTGAAGGCGAACTTCGACTACATCCTGAAGAACGTCAGCACGACATCGGCGTCGGCGTCGCTGCTCGTCGCGTTCGATCACGTCGAAGTAGTGTCGCCTTACGTCGCCAGGCTCGTCATGAAGCAGGCGGATTCCACGACGCTCGAATCGCTCTCGAGCGTGAAGCTCGGCTTCATCTCACCGAAGGCGCTCGCCGAGAACAAGAACTTGTGCGGCGGGGGACCGGGCATCGTCGGGACAGGGCCTTTCGTGTTCAAGTCGTATCAGCGCGGACAGCAGGCGACCTTCGAACGCAATCCCGATTATCGATGGGCGCCCGACAACGCGGGGCATCGCGGGCCCGCGTATCTCGATCGCGTCACTTATCGGTTCTTGCCTGAGGCGGCCGTGCGAACCGGCGCGCTGAGTTCGGGGCAGGTCGATCTGATCGAAGGCGTGCAGCCGACCGACATCGCCGTATTCGACAAGGTCGATGGCTTCCAGTACGTGCACGGTCCGTCCGCGACGACGTCGTTCACGCTGAACATCAACTACACGGTGCCGCCTGCCAACGACGTCCGCGTGCGGCGCGCGCTGCGCGACGGCTTCGACCTCGACGCCATCGTGAAGAGCGTGTATCTCGGCACGGTGCGGCGCGCGTGGTCGAACATCGGTCCGGACAATCCGGACTACGCGAAACAACTCGAGGGTTCATGGGGCAACAAGATCGCCGACGCGAACCGTCTGCTTGACGAAGCCGGATGGACCGCGCGCGACAAGGACGGCTTTCGCACCAAGGACGGAAAGCGGCTAACGATCGAAGTCGGCTATCCCCAACCCTACGTCCGCGACAGCCGTGACGTGCTTATCCGTGCAGTGCAGTCGGCGCTGCGGCAGAACATCGGTCTCAATCTGGACCTGCGCATCACGACCGCAGGCGACTTCGCCAATCAGAAGGCGACCGGCGTGTGGTTCATCTATCCGAACACGGACAACCCGTCCGATGTCGCGATGGAACTGTGGGACATGCTCGGCGACAAGGGCTTCCTCTATAGCGCCATTCCTGCCTCCGACAAGAAGATCACCGGCGACATCGACCGCGCGCGCCTGATGCCGATCGGCGATGAACGGCGCAAGCTGCTCGGCGAGATTCAGGCACGCGCCGTCGATCAGGCGTTCATCGTGCCGCTGTTCGCGCCGGTGTATCACCTCGCGTCGAAGTCGAACGTGCATGGCATCGGTTTCGAGCCGCAACTGGACGGCCCGGCGAGCGCTTACGACATCTGGATCGACAAACAGGGAGCGTGAGATGCGCAGACAGATTGCGACGCGCCTGATGACAGGATTGCTCGTGCTGTGGCTCGCGGCGTCGGTGGCTTTCGTCGCGATACATGCGCTGCCGGGACGCATCGAGGACGTGCTCGCGGGCGATCTCGCGTATCCCGGCTTGCGCGAGGCGATCGCCGCGCAGTGGGGCCTGGATCACAGCCTGCCGTGGCAATACGGGCAATTCTTGCTGCGGCTCGCGCATGGCGATCTCGGCACGTCGTTCGTGATGCAGCAGCCGGTGCTCGACCTTCTGCGCAGCCAGCTTTGGCCGACGATGCAACTCGCGTTGTCTGCCGGCGCGCTCGCGCTCGTGCTTGCCATTGTGGTGGCGACGGTGACGGCGGGCGGCGAGGGCACGCGCGGGGCGTGGGGCGCGCTCGGTGCGCGATGCGCGTCGCTGATCGAGCTCACGTTCACGTCCACGCCGGTGTTCTGGCTCGGCATGTTGCTGCTGATCGCGTTCTCCTTCCAGTTGCGGCTCTTTCCCGTATCGGGCGCGAACGGCTGGCGCGCGCTCGTCCTGCCCGCCGTGACCCTGGCGTTGCCGACCGCCGGGATTCTTTCGCAGGTGATGCGTGAATCGATTGAAGCGGCACTGGCGAAACCATTCGTCACGACGATACGCGCGCGCGGCGTGTCCGAACTCGTCCTGCGCGCGCGCCATGTGCTGCGCCATGCGTTGCTGCCGGTCGTGACGCTCGGCGGCTGGCTGATCGGCAGCCTGCTCGGCGGCGCGGTCATCACCGAGAAAATGTTCGGCAGGCCTGGCATCGGCAGCGTGACGCTCAACGCGGTGACATCGCAAGACGTGCCGGTGGTGCTGGCCGTCGTGCTGCTCGCGGCGTTCGTGCATGTCGTCATTTCGACGTTGCTCGACATCGCCTATCTCTTCATCGATCCGAGGTTGCGCAGACAATGAGCACCGTGATATGTACCGCATTCGCGCGGGGGCGCGCACCGCTACCGGCGAGCGTGATGATCGCCGTGGCGTTTCTTGTCGCGCTCGGCATGGCGATGGCCTTTCCGCGCATCGTGACGCCGTTCGATCCGCTCGCGAGCGACGTCGCCGCGACGCTGCAGCCGCCGGACGCGCAGCACTGGTTCGGCACCGATCGCATCGGCCGCGACGTGCTTTCCCGCGTGATACACGGCGCGCGCTATTCGTTGCTGATCGGACTCGCGAGCATGATCGTGAGCCTTGCGATCGGGCTCGTCGTCGGCCTCTTTGCGGGCTTGTCGAACCGTCTCGCCGATGAAGCCGCGTCGCGCGTCTTCGACGTGCTTTCCGCGTTTCCGCCGATCCTGTTGTCGCTCTTCGTGGTGACCTTCCTCGGACAGGGCATCGTCAATATCGCCATTGCCGTGGGCATCGCGGGCATTCCGAAGTTCGGGCGCGTGCTGCGTTCGCAGGCGCTCGTCGTGCGCCACGCGGACTACGTCACGCACGCGGTGAGCTTCGGCCTCTCGCGCACGCAGATTTTCTTTCGCCATGTGCTGCCGAACGTGCTCGTCGCGGTGCCGGTCATCGCGACGATCGATATCGGCAGCGCGATCATCGCCGTGTCAGGGCTGAGCTTTCTCGGGCTGGGTCCGCAACCGCCGACGCCCGAGTGGGGCGTGATGCTCGCCGAAGGACGCGACGTGTTGCGCGTCGCGTGGTGGCCGAGCGTGTTTCCGGGCATGGCGATCACGTTGACCGTCTTGTCGTTCGCGGTCATCGGCCGCTTCCTGCAACGCAAGTTCGAGGTGCGCGCATGAAGCCGCAGGCATCGATGACGGACCGGCCGCTCGTGGAGATTCGCGGGCTGTCCATCGGTTTCGCGAATGCGCACGGCGGCACGCCGCTCGTGCAGGGCGTCGATCTGACGATCCGGCCCGGCGAATGCGTCGCGCTCGTCGGCGAGTCCGGCTCGGGCAAGAGCCTCACGGCGCGCAGTCTGATCGGTCTGGCGGGGCGCGGGGCGCGGATCACCGCGGAACGCTTCGAGATCGCCGGACGCGATGCGCTCGCGTTCACCGAGCGCGACTGGCGTGGCTTGCGGGGTCCGTTCGCCGGACTCGTGATGCAGGACGCGCTCGTCTCGCTCGATCCGCTGCGCACGATCGGCGCGGAGATCGAGGAGGTGCTCGCGCATCATCGCGTGCTGCGCTCGCGCGCCGATAGACGTGCGCGGGTGCACGACGTGATGACGGATGTGGGCATTCCCGAACCGGCGATGCGTGCCCGGCAATACGCGCACGAACTCTCGGGCGGCCTGCGGCAGCGCGCGCTGATCGCGTCGGCGATCGCGGCCGGCCCGGCGCTCGTTATCGCGGACGAACCGACCACCGCGCTCGATGTGACCGTGCAGGCGCAAGTGCTCGCGGTGCTCGGCGAGCGTCTCGCGCAGGGCATCGGCGTCTTGCTCATCAGCCACAATCTTGCGGTGGTCGCGGGCATCGCGGATCGCGTGCTCGTGATGCACGGCGGCAAGGTCGTCGACAGCGGCGCGACGCGGGACGTGCTGCAGCATCCGTCGCACGACTACACGCGGCAGTTGCTGGCCGCGCAGCCATCGCTTGAGTCGCGCGGGCATCGGCTGAGTTCGGCGCGCATGGCGGTCACGACGCGCGGAGCGATGCCGGCGATCGTGCGCGATCAACTGCCGCCTCGGGCGGCCCCGTCAGATCGCGCGGTGCTCGATGTGGCAGGCATCGGCAAGTCCTATGCACGGCGCGGCGGGGGTCGCGGCCAACGCTTCACCGCGCTCGACGATGTGTCGTTTCGCGTGCGCGAGGGCGAGGTGCTTGGCATCATCGGCGAATCGGGATCGGGCAAGAGCACGTGCGGGAATATCGTGCTGGGGCTGCTTACGCCGGATCGCGGGGCCGTGCGTTTTCTGGGGCGTGAATGGAACGGCGCCGGTATCGGCGAGCCGGCGCGTAGCGCGCTGCGCTCGCGCATGCAATATATCCCGCAGGATCCGTTGAGTTCGTTCGACCCGCGGCATGCCGTGCGCGAATTGCTGTCCGAGGGGCTGCATTCGCGAGGTCTTTCGAAGGCGGGGGTCCTCGATCGCAGCGTCGAATTACTGGAGCAGGTCGGGCTGAGTGCGGCGTATCTGGACCGGCGGCCGGCGTCGCTTTCTGGCGGGCAGCGGCAGCGCGTGGCGATCGCGCGGGCGCTTGCGCCGGAGCCGGCGCTGATCGTCTGCGACGAGCCGGTTTCTGCGCTCGATGTTTATGTGCAGGCGCAGGTGCTCGATCTGCTGGTGTCCTTGCAGGCCCGTCATGCGACCGCGCTGCTCTTTATCTCGCATGACCTCGATGTCGTGGGCCATCTGTGCGATCGAGTGCTCGTTCTCAAGTCCGGGCGCGTCGTGGAGGAGGGCGACGTGGAGGCGGTGTTCGCGCATCCACGGCACGCCTATACACGATTGCTGACGGCATCGGCGCCGACTTTGCGGCATGAGCGTGATGAAACATACGATGAGGCCGTGTCCCTCGCGCGAGAACCGATGCCTTGATGGGGGGCGTCATGGGTGGCGCGTTTGAATCACGGTTTCGACAATCGGGCCGGAACTACGAACGGCCACGTCTAGTCGGGATTGGGTGGCGCCATCCGAAATCCGCTTACCGGAAAACGGTCATTCGCCGGGAGCAGGCAACTCTGACACCGTACAGCCGACGCAGGCGGCTGGGGTTCGAAGCGATGTACACACAGACGCGTGCCAACGCGTGGACCTCGTCAGCACGAGAGACAGAAGGCTCTCTGTCAGCGCACCGGTAGGTTCGCGCCCGTCCGTCGATCTAATCCGACGAGGTAATTAGCATAACGAACGAACCCACAATCACCACGTCTATGTAGTGTACATGGGCCGCGCGGCGGTGACCGAGACGCCGGCCGCGCAGCTTTTGGTGCTCAAGTCGGGCATGTATTCGCAGGCCGGTGTTCGTGCGCATCTTGGGCTGGCTCGTCGAGTGCGATAGCCGTGGCGATGAGTTCCAACTACGGGCTCTTGACGTTCGAAAGTAACGCGGTCGGCGTATTCCCCGGACTCGAAAGCCGAGAAATGAGCCGAGAATACACGGAATAAGGTTGCTCCGTCGGATGTTCTGAATGTGCCATCTGAACGGAGGAACGCGAATTGACCGATGAGAAGCGTAACGCCACGCCCGCTGACATAAGCCCCGATTCCCTTGACCGATTCGCCAGAAAGACCGCTTCCGCATTGCGTGCACGAGTCGCCGAGAAACCGCAGCGGGGCATGTTCGGCAACGGTGAACTCTGGCGCGAACATCAAAGGGACAATGGACAGATCGAGTCCATCGACAAGCTTTCGCGCGCGAATCTCGCTCGCCTGCGCGCCAACTTGAAGCGGCTTAGCCCGCTCGAGCACGACTTCGTTACTAAGTTCGACAAGCGGCCGTTCTACGCGACCCACTTCACACCCGCGGAGCGTGACAGCGGCGGGGAAACCACGTTGTATTCGCGCAAGAAGCTGCTCGAACAGCGCATCACGTTCGACCTGTTACATTCGCAGGCAGCCGATCTCGCCCAGGCGGCCAACGACGACTACGTGTTCTTCTCGCTCGAATGTGGCCGCACGCCGAAGAAGGCGAGCAGCCGGTTCGGAGACGTGCTGTACCGTTTCGATCTTGCATCCTCGCGGGTCGGCTCGCGCTTCGAACATGCGTGGCTGAGCCTCAACGACATGGTCGCACCACCCGACAACGGTCTCCGGCGCCGCGTTCCCGGACTCCCTGAGAGCGATTACCGGACGGTCAATAACGCAGTCGACGTTTACAACAAGCCGACCTATGTCTTCTCGGGCGGCTCGATGATGGTGGGCGTGGCGTTATCGATCGTGGAACTCACGCGCGACTTGAGCGTGGATTCGCAGCGCAAGCTCCTTTCCGCGCTATCCGACGATGACACCGACAAAACCCTGAACGGCCTGTTCAGGCCGGAACTCAAGCTGGCGCGGTTCCTCATCACCGACGAGTTCGAAAAGCATCTGGATGAGACCAGCGGCGCGGCACCGCCGTCGCCTTCGTCGCCTCCCGCATCGCCGACCTACATGGACATTCTGGACGCGTACCACGGTGGGCGCAGTCCCGGCTCGGATTCGGACTCGGCCTCGAATTACAGCCAGGATTAGATGGAATAGCCTTCGGGGCTCGGGTGTTATGAAAGGGCCAGCGCAAGTCCCACACGCGTGGCGGCTTCCAAACAGGGATTCAGGAGAGCACGAGATGAACGGTCTGTCACGCACCATGCACGCCTTGAGCGGCGTCACTTTCATGATCGTCGCGTGCGGCCCGGGCGCACAGGCGGCGTCGATCGATTTGCCCGATGCCCAGCCGCTGCTGCGAACCACGGCGTCGGGCGAGCAGATCTATTCATGTGAATATGGCGCGGACCGCGTGCTCGGCTGGCTTTTCAAGGTGCCGCGTGCCACGCTTTCCGACGAGAGCGGCGCACCCGTCATCGAGCATGGGGCGGGACCGTCCTGGCAAGCCGGGGATGGCAGCCGGATCGAAGGCCGCGTGCTGGCACAGCGTCCGAGCAAGACGCCGAACAGCGTCCCCGAACTGCTGCTCGAAACGCGCTCGACGGGCACGCCAGGATTGCTGGCTTCGGTACGTCGCGTGCAGCGCGTCGATACGATCGGGGGCGCGAAGCCGCAAACATCGTGCACGCAGGAGCACGAGTTGGCCGGTTCGCCTTATACGGCCACCTACATCTTCTATCGATAGAGCATCCCGTCGAACCTGAACCGGAATAAATCGTTATTAGACGATTAGGACAACGTACTGAACGATCGCATCCCAAAGCTGACATGAACACCGAGCTCATTACCCATCAGAGCTGGAATCGCTGGCTCGCACCGCTCACGGACGATGCCCCCTGCGGGCCCGACCTCGAGTACGACCCTCAGTTTCGCGAGTTCGAAGAGGCGATCGAGGGCCGTCCGGAAGCAGAGTACGGCGCGACGCTCGTCGCCGCAGTGCCGCCCGACTGGACCGTCGTGGACTCGCTCGGCACGGCGCTGATGGAGCGCACACGGGACCTGCGTGTGATCGTGCCGCTGGTGCGTGCCCGTCTGGCTCGCCAGGGCGTCGAAGAACTGAGCGATGGGCTCGCGCTCACGGTCGCGCTGCTCGAACAGCAATGGCAGCACGTGCATCCTCAACTGGATGCAGGCGACGCCGACGATCCCACGGCGCGCGTCAATGCGCTTGCCGCATGGGTCGATCCCGCTGGCTTGCTGGCCGAACTGACGGACACGCCGCTGTCGGGCCAGGAGCAGCCGGTCACGCTGCGCGAATGGGCATACGCCAGCGGCGATGGCCACGCACCGGATGGTCGCGCGGTGCGCAGCGCGTCGGAGATGGAGGCGGCGATCGCGGCTACACCTGAAACATCGCTGCGCGCGAAGGCTGCATTCGATGCCGCGGCCGCTCACGTCGAGGCCATCGAAGCGCTTCTGTCGGCGCGTGTCGACGCGGCACGGACGCTCGATCTCGCTCCGTTGAAGACGCTATTGGAGCGGGCGAGAGCGCTTTTCGCCGGGTGTCTCGGGAATCGCGCGGATGCACCCGTGCCGGGCGAGGGCGTATCAATCGCGGCCGGCGCGGGCGATGTCATCAACAGCCGCGCCGACGTGGCGGCGACGCTCACGCGCCTGTGCGAGTACTACGCGCGTCAGGAGCCCGCGAGCCCCGTGCCGCTGCTGCTCGGGCGCGCCATCACGCTGATCGACAAATCGTTTGTCGATCTGATGAAGGACCTCGCGCCGGAAGGGCTGGCGCAACTCATCCAAGTGGTCGGCGTATCGGCGGTCGAGTCGTTGGACGACTGAGCCTCACGCCGCGCTTTTCAACCAGGAGCACCGACAGATGGCCAAAGAGAGCAGTCAGAAATTCATCGCGCGCAATCGCGCGCCGCGTGTGCAGATCGAGTACGACGTCGAAGTGTACGGCTCGCAGAAGAAAGTCAATCTTCCTTTCGTGATGGGCGTGCTGTCCGACTTGTCGGGGCAGCCGCAGGAGGATCTGCCGCCTGTCGCGGAGCGCAAGTTCTTCGAGATCGATATCGACAACTTCGATGAACGCCTGCGTTCGATGAAGCCCCGCGTCGCCATGCAGGTCGACAACACGCTGACGGGCGAAGGAAAGATCGGCGTCGACATGACCTTCGAGAGCATGAACGACTTCGAGCCCGCCGCGATTGCCCGCAAGGTGGAACCGCTCGCGAGGCTGCTCGAAGCACGCAGTCAGTTGCGCAACCTGCTGACCTACATGGACGGCAAGACCGACGCCGAGAACCTCGTCGCGCGGCTGCTCGACGACCCGGCGCTCATGAGTTCGCTGGCCGCCTTACCCAAGCCCGGCGAGCATGCCGAAACCCAGGATACCGAATAAGGGAACGACGATGGCAGAAACCAACTTCGATCAATCCGTCGAGCGCGATGGGCAACCAGCCTACGAAGCCGGCGACGCAAGCCCGTCCGGCGAGTTCCAGCAACTCCTGCAGAAGGCGTTCCGTCCTCGCTCGGACAAGGCCCGCGAAGCGGTCGAAAGCTCGGTGCGCACGCTTGCCGAGCAGGCGCTGCTCGACACGCAGCGCGTGTCCGACGATGCGCTCGCGACCATCGAAGCGCTGATTGCGCGTATCGACGAAAAGCTGAGCGCGCAGATCAACGTGATCCTGCATGCGGAGCCTTTCCAGAAGCTCGAAAGCGCATGGCGTGGCCTTCACTATCTCGTCACCAACACCGAAAGCGACGAGAGTCTCAAGCTGCGCGTGATGAACGTCTCGAAGGAAGACCTGCACCGTTCGTTGCGCAAGTACAAGGGCGTGGCATGGGATCAGAGTCCGCTCTTCAAGCGGCTCTACGAAGAGGAATACGGCCAGTTCGGCGGCGAGCCGTACGGTGCGCTCGTGGCCGACTATTACTTCGACAACAGCGGCCCCGACGTCGATTTCCTCACGCAGATCGGCAGGGTATCGGCAGCGGCGCACGCACCGTTCATCGCCGGTGCGGATCCTGCCGTCATGCTGATGGATTCGTGGCAGGAGCTTGCGAACCCGCGCGATCTCACCAAGATCTTTCAGACGCCCGAGCACGCCGCATGGCGGTCGCTGCGCGATTCCGAGGACTCGCGCTACATCGGCCTCGCCATGCCGCGCTTCCTCGCGCGCACGCCCTATGGCGCGAAGACGAGTCCGGTCGACGCGTTCGATTTCGAGGAAGACACGGCGGGCACGGATGCATCGAAATACGCGTGGGCGAATGCCGCCTATGCCATGGCCGCCAACATCAACCGCTCGTTCAAGACGTGGGGATGGTGCTCGCGCATTCGCGGCATCGAGTCCGGTGGCGCGGTCGAGAACCTGCCGGTCCATGCATTCCCGACCGACGACGGCGGCGTGGACATGAAGTGCCCGACGGAGATCGCCATCAGCGACCGCCGCGAGGCCGAACTCGCGAAGAACGGTTTCATGCCGCTCGTGCACCGGAAGAATTCCGACTTCGCGGCATTCATCGGTGCCCAGTCGCTCAACAAGCCGATCGAGTACGAAGACCCCGACGCCACCGCGAACGCGAATCTGGCGGCGCGTCTGCCGTATCTGTTCGCGTGCGGCCGCTTTGCGCACTACCTGAAGTGCATCGCGCGCGACAAGGTGGGCAGCTTCAAGGAGAAGGACGAGATGCAGCGCTGGCTGCAGGACTGGATTCTTCAGTACGTGGACGGCGATCCCGCGAACTCGTCGGAAGAGACCAAAGCGCGCCGGCCGCTGGCCGCGGCGGAAGTCGTCGTCGAGGAAGTGGAGGGCAATCCGGGCTACTACACGTCCAAGTTCTTCCTGCGGCCGCACTACCAGCTCGAAGGCCTGACGGTGTCGTTGCGGCTCGTCTCGAAGCTGCCTTCCGCAAAAGCCGCCTGAACGGCACGCACTCTTTAGCGCAGTCAATCAATTCTCGATAAGGAAACCTCATGGCAGTCGATATTTTTCTGAAGCTGGACACGGTCAAGGGCGAATCGCTGGATTCGAAACACAAAGACGAGATCGACGTGCTCTCGTGGAGCTGGGGCCTGTCGCAATCGGGGACCATGCACCTCGGCACGGGCGGCGGCGGCGGCAAGGTCGCGGTGCAGGACCTGACCATCACGAAATACACCGACCGCGGCACGCCGTCGCTCATCTCCGCCTGCGCCACCGGCAAGCACTTCCCGACCGGCAAGCTCACGGTGCGCAAGGCGGGCGGCACCAAGCCACTCGAGTACTACACCATCGAGCTCGAAAAGATCATCGTGACGAACTACGCGACCGGGGGCTCGGACGCCGAAGATCGCTTCACGGAGACGGTGACGCTCAACTTCGAGAAGTTTCACGTGACCTATCAGCAGCAGGACCCGAGCACCGGGTCGGCGCAGGGCGGCGTGGTGGAGAGCAAGTGGAACATCCCCGCCAACGCGACCGCGTAAGCGAGGCATCCGCATGAGAAACGCGGACAGAGTGCGGTCGTCGCTGCTCGACCGTCTGACCGATCATGCGCCCGGCGCATCACGCGAAGGGCGCGAGCACCGGGCCAGTTCGGCGCGCGCGCAACGCCTGAGCGTGATGCGCGATATCGGCTGGCTGCTCAACGCGCAGGGTATCGCGTCGGCGCAGGATATCGCGCGTTTTCCGGAAGTCGCCGCATCGGTGCTCAACTTCGGCTTCGCGGACCTCGCCGGCAAGAGCGCGTCGAACGTCGATGTCGGACGCATCGAACGGCTGATGAGCGACGCCATCGGCGCGTTCGAGCCGCGCATCGTGCCCGGCACGCTGCGGGTGCGCGCCATGCAGTCGGACGACGCGGCCATCCAGCACAACGCGCTGGCCTTCATCGTGGAAGCGGATCTGCATGCGCATCCCGTGCCGGAGCGCCTCTATTTGCGCACCGAGCTGGATCTGGAAGCAGGCAAGGCCAAGGTATTCGAAGGAGCCATCGAGCGATGAACCCCGACCTCATCCAGTACTACAGCCGCGAACTGCAGCATATCCGCGAAATGGGCGGGGAATTCGCGCAGGCGTTTCCGAAGATCGCGGGACGGCTGGGCCTCGAAGGCTTCGAATGCGCCGACCCTTACGTCGAGCGTCTGCTGGAAGGTTTCAGCTTTCTCGCCGCCCGCGTCCAGATGAAGATCGACGCGGAGTTTCCACGCTTCACGCAGCATCTCGCGGAACTGGTCTATCCGCACTATCTGGCGCCGACGCCGGCGATGACCGTCGTGAACGTGCAGCCTGACATGACGCATCCCGCGCTCGCCGAGGGCGTGCCCGTGCCGCGCGGCACCGCCTTGCACGGCCGGCTCGACGGTGAACGCGCGACGCGCTGCGAATTCCGCACCGCGCATGGGTTGACGCTGTGGCCCGTCGAAGTCTCGGCGGCGCGGCTCTTCACGCATACCGGCGCGATGCCGGGCATTGAAGCGCGCCTGCCTCGCGGCGTGAAGGCGGGCCTGCGTCTGACCTTGCGCGCGGCCGGCGGGCGCAAGCTGCGCGACCTGGCGATCGAGCGTCTGCCCATTTATTTGCGCGGCAACGATGGCGTCGCCGCGAAGCTCTACGAGTTGCTGATTGGCTCGACGCTCGGCGTCGTGGCGGGCGATGCCGTGCTGCCGGCCTCCGCGCTGCGCCCGCTCGGTTTCAGTGACGAGGAAGCGTTGCTGCCGGTGAGCGAGCAATCGTTTCCGGGCTATCGGCTGCTGCAGGAGTATTTCGCCTGCCCGCAGCGTTTCATGTTCGTCGGTATCGACGGACTGCGTGCTCGACTGGCGCGTTGCGACGAGAGCGAGATCGAACTGATCGTGCTGCTGTCGCGCGCGGACACCGCGCTGGAACAGGTCGTCGATCAGGCGAATTTCGCGCTGCATTGCACGCCGGCGATCAATCTGTTCCCGCGCCGCGCCGATCGCATCGCCGTGACGGGCGAGCAGTTCGAATATCACGTGGTCGTCGATCGCACGCGGCCTCGCGATTTTGAGGTGGTCCGCATTCAGGGCGTGACGGGATACCGTGCGGGCGGCGGCGAGATCGCATTCCAGCCGTTCTACCGCATGCGCGATCTCGGCATCGACGATCCCGATGCCGCGTTCTATCAGGTGCGTCGCGAGAAGCGTCTGCCGTCGGCGCGCGAGAACGAGCGCGGCATCCGGCCTGCCGCGCGTTCCTCCTATGCGGGCAGCGAAACGTGGATTGCGCTCGTGGACAAGCGCGAGTCGCCTTATCCCGCCGATCTTCATCAGCTCGGCATCAGCGTGCTGTGCACCAACCGCGATCTCACGCTGACCATGCCCCTCGGACGCGGCGAGACCGATTTCACGCTGGAACTGGAAGCGCCCGTCGCGGCCGTGCGCTGCGTGGCCGCGCCGAGCCGTCCGTTGCCTTCGTACGCGCAGGGCGCGGTCGCATGGCGGCTGCTGAGCCATCTGTCGCTGAACCACGGCTCCCTCGTGGACGATGCCGACGGCAGCGGCGCGCGCGCCATGCGCGATCTGCTCGCGCTCTACGCGCCCGAAGGCGACAGCGCGGCCGCGCGTCAGATCGATGCGCTGCGCTCGATTCGCTCGAACGCAGTCACGCGCCGGTTGCCCTCGCGCGGCCCGATCGTATTCGGGCGCGGCCTCTCGCTCGACGTGCTGCTCGACGAGAGCGGATTCGAAGGTGCGAGCGCGTTTCTGTTCGGCGCGGTGCTCGCGCGCTTCTTCGAGCAATACGTCTCGTTGAACGCCTTCACGGAAACCATCGTGTCGTCGGTGACGCGCGGTGAAATCATGCGCTGGGCGCCGGAGAGCGGACGATGCCGGACGCTGTGACCTTGTTCGAACGCTTCGCCGCCGATGCGAACCGCTTCGACTTCTTCCAGGCGGTCAGGCTCATCGACGCGGCTCATCCGGCCTGCCCGCGCACCGGCGCGTCCCTGCGTCCGCGCGACGATGCGGTGCGTTTCGGCCAGGAACCGGAGTTGATCTTCTTTCCGACCACGCTGAAGCACTTCGTCGGCATGCAGGCGCAGCCGCCCAGGCTCGTCGTCAACTTCTTCGGCCTGCTCGGACCGAACGGCCCGATGCCCACGCATCTGACGGAATACGTGCGCGATCGCGCGCGCAATGCGGGCGATCCGACCTTCGCGCGCTTTCTCGATGTGTTTCATCACCGCATGACGTCGCTGTTCTATCGCGCATGGGCGGCCGCGCAGCCGGTCGTCAGTCTGGATCGCCGTGACGACGATCGCTTTTCGTCCTATGTCGGCACGGTGTTCGGGCTCAATCAGCCATCGCTGCGCAACCGCGACTCGGTGCACGACTTCGCCAGGCTGCATTTCGCCGGGCTGCTGGCGGGGCCGACGCGCCATGCCGCCGGCTTGCGGCTGGTGCTGTCGCGTTATTTCGGGCTGCCGGTGGAGGTGACGCAGAACGTCGGTCACTGGCTGAAGCTGCCCGACGAGGCACGCTCGCGCCTCGGCGCGTCCGACGACGGCGCGCGCATGGGCGTCGGCACGATGCTCGGCGCGCGCGTGTTCGATCGCCAGCACAAGTTCCGCATCGTGCTCGGCCCGCTTTCGCTGCACGACTACGCGCGTTTCCTGCCGGATGGCGCGAGCCTCGTGCGCCTGGTCGACTGGGTGCGCTTCTATGTGCGCGACCCGCTCGAATGGGACGTGAATCTGCAATTGCAGCGCGCGGACGTCCCGCGTCTCGCGCTCGGGCGGCATCGGCGACTCGGCTACACGACCTGGCTGCATGCGCGCCCGCCGAGCCGCGACGCGACGCAGCTCATGCTTCGGCCGCTCGCCTCATCTCATGCAAAGGACTAGCTCAATGGCAGACATCAGCCGTGCCGTCATGTTCGGCAAACTCGACACGCTCAGCTTCCGCGCGGTGGAAAGCGCCACGACGTTCTGCCGTCTGCGCGGCAATCCGTACGTGGAGATCGCGCACTGGCTGCATCAGGTATTGCAGTTGCCGGATTCCGATCTGCATCGCGTGATTCGCCATGCGGACATCGATCCAGCGGTGCTTGCGCGCGATCTGACCGATGCGCTGGACCGTCTGCCGCGTGGCGCGTCGTCGGTGACGGATATCGGCGCGCAACTCGAAGAAGCGGTGGAGCGCGGCTGGGTGCATGCATCGCTGATGTTCGGGGCGCACACGATACGCAGCGCGCATGTGCTGGTTGGCATGTTGCGGACGCCCGCGCTGCGCAACGTGTTGCGCGGCATCTCGCGCGAGTTCGACCGCGTCAAGGCGGACGATATCGTCGAGCGTCATGCCGATCTGTTCGACGGCTCGCCCGAAACGCAGGCGCAGACGGCGCCCGCGCCGCAGCCTTCGGCGGACGCGGGCGCGCCGCGGGCGAACGACGCGCTGCAACGCTTCACCGTCGATCTGACCGACGACGCGCGCGCAGGCAAGCTGGATCCGATCGTCGGCCGGGACGAGGAAATCCGCCAGGTCATCGACATTCTCATGCGCCGCCGGCAGAACAACCCGATTCTCACGGGCGAGGCCGGCGTCGGCAAGACGGCGGTCGTGGAAGGGCTTGCGTTGCGCATCGTGGCGGGCGATGTGCCGCCCGCCTTGCGGCACGTGAGCCTGCGCACGCTCGACGTGGCGCTGCTGCAGGCGGGCGCGGGCATGAAAGGCGAGTTCGAGACGCGTCTGCGTCAGGTGCTGGATGCGGTGCAGTCCGCACAGAAGCCGGTGATCCTCTTCATCGACGAGGCGCACACGCTGATCGGCGCGGGCGGGGCGGCGGGCACCGGCGACGCGGCGAATCTGCTCAAGCCGGCGCTCGCACGCGGCGTCGTGCGCACGATCGCGGCCACGACGTGGTCCGAATACCGGCGGCACATCGAGAAGGATCCCGCCCTCACGCGGCGTTTTCAGGTCGTGCAGGTGCATGAGCCCGACGAGACCCGCGCGGTGACGATGATGCGCGGCATCGCGGCTGCGCTCGAGGCGCATCACGGCGTGCAGATCCTCGACGAAGCCGTCGAGGCGGCGGTGAGGCTTTCGCATCGCTATCTGCCGGCGCGTCAGTTGCCCGACAAGTCGGTGAGCCTGCTCGACACCGCCTGCGCGCGGGTCGCCGTGAGCCAGCATGCGACACCGCCCGCCGTCGACGATGCAAGGCGGCGCATCGGGACGCTCATGACCGAACTCGACGTCATCGCGCGCGAGGCCGCCATCGGCATCGATACCGCGGCACGGCACGAAGCGGCATCCGCGGACTTGCAGGTTGCCAACGCCCATCTGGCGGCCCTCGAAGCGCGCTGGCATGCCGAACGCGGCATGGTCGAGGACATCCTCGCGCGCCGCCGCGCGTTGCGCGAACACGCGCGCGGCGCCGATCTTGACGCGCTGCGCGAACGTCAGGCGCAACTCGCCCTGCATCAGGGCGAAGCGCCGCTGATCCTGCCCGGCGTGGATCGTCACGCGGTCGCGGCGGTCGTTCAGGACTGGACGGGCGTGCCCGTGCTCGACATGCTGAAGAACGAGGTCGGCAATGTGCTGCGTCTCGGCGAACTGCTAGACCGGCGCATCATCGGGCAGCACCACGCCACGCGCATGATCGCGCGCCGCGTGCAGACCTCGCGCGCGGGCCTCGACGATCCGAACAAGCCCGTCGGCGTGTTTCTGCTGGCCGGGACCTCGGGCGTCGGCAAGACGGAGACGGCGCTCGCGCTCGCGGAGGCGCTCTATGGCGGCGAGCAGAATCTCATCACCATCAACATGAGCGAGTATCAGGAGGCGCATACCGTGTCGCTCCTGAAGGGCGCGCCGCCGGGCTATGTCGGTTTCGGCGAGGGCGGCGTGCTGACCGAGGCGGTGCGCCGCCGTCCGCATAGTGTCGTGCTGCTCGACGAAGTCGAGAAGGCCCATCCGGATGTGCACGAACTGTTCTTCCAGGTCTTCGACAAGGGCCACATGGACGACAGCGAAGGGCGTTCCATCGATTTCCGCAACACGCTCATCCTGCTGACCACCAACGCGGGCACCGACTGTATCGCGGAACTGTGTGCCGACCCGCGGACGCCCGCGCCGATGGAGGTGATCGAGCGGGAACTGCATGCGCAACTGCTGCGGACGTTTCCGCCCGCGCTGCTCGGGCGCATGGTGACGATTCCGTATTACCCGCTTTCCGGCGACATGCTGCGCGCCATCATCCGGCTGCAACTCGGGCGCGTGGCGGAGCGCGTGACGAGCAGGCATCGCGTGCCGTTCACTTACGACGATGACGTCGTCGCGCAGATCGCGCTGCGCTGTACGCGGCTGGAAAGCGGCGGCCGCATGATCGACGCGATCCTCACCAACAGCGTGCTGCCGCGCATCAGTACGGAGTATCTGTCGCGCGTGATGGCGGGCACGGCTCTTTCGCGCGTGCATGTGGGCGTCGAGGACGAGGAGTTCACGTATGCCTTCGACTGAACGCCATGTGCGCCTGAATTGCGCGGCGCTCGGCGGCGATGCCGTGTTCCTGCGCATGTCGGCCAGCGAGGCGCTCGGGCGTCTGAGCCGGTACGAGATCGTTTTCCTGTCGATGCATAACGACATCGATCCGGGCAAGGTGCTCGGGCAGGACCTCACGGTGACGCTCGACTATCCGGCCGGCGGCGCGCGCGAGTTCAACGGCATCGTGACGACGCTGCGTCTGCTGATTCCCGGCGACAGCACCAGGAACCGCATGGCGCGCTACGAGGCGATCGTGCATCCGCGCATGTGGCTGCTCACGCGCGCCGCGCACCGGCGCTTCTACCATCAGCGCACGGTGCCGCAGATCGTGTCGAAGGTGCTCGAATCGTACGACGTCGATTTTCGCAACGCGTGCACGGCGAGCTATCCGCCGCTCGATCATTGCGTGCAGCACCGCGAAACGGATTTCGATTTCGTCAGCCGCCTGATGGAGCGCGAAGGCATTCATTACTTCTTCGAGCACGAAGGCGGCAAGCACACGCTCGTGCTCGCGGACTCCGGCGCCGAACACCGGCCCATCGCGCATTACGGCACAGTGCCGTTTCAGGCATGGGACACGCCGCGGCAGGACGAGGAGTGCGTATATCGCTGGGTATCGGGCGCGACGCTGGAAACGGGGCGCTACGAAGTCAACGATTACGACTTCGAGAAAGCCTCCGTCAGCAACAGCGAGGGGCTCGTCGCCCGGGCCACGCGCGGCGCGCCGTATGACCCGCCACGCTATCTGATGCAGGAGCATCTGACCGGGCATCTGTCGGCGGGCGACGGCGAGCGGCTTGCGCGTGTGAACGTCGAGATCCATCAGACGCAGAACGATTCGATCGAAGGCCGCAGCACCGCGCGCGGAATCGCGGCCGGCGGCCTGTTCCGTCTTCGAGATCATCCGGCGGGCGCGCAGAACCGTCAGTATCTGGTGATCGAGAACCACGCGGAGATCGTGTCGGATGCCTATGTATCTTCGGACGATCCGAGCCGGCCGCTTTTCGATTGCCGCTTCCGGGCGATCCGCGGCGACACGACCTTCCGCTCGCCGCGCGTGACGCCCGCGCCGCGCGTCGCCGGACCGCAGACCGCCGTGGTGATGGGGCCGCCGGGAGAGGAGATTCTCACGGATCAATACGGCCGCGTGAAGGTGCGGTTCCACTGGGAACAACTGACGCAGACCGACGGCGCAAACCCGCTCGACCGCTGCTGGGTGCGCGTCGCGCAAGGCTGGGCCAACCGGCGTTGGGGCGCGATGTTCCTGCCGCGCATCGGGCAGGAAGTGCTCGTCGATTTCGTCGAAGGCGACCCGGACAGGCCGGTGATCACGGGTGCGGCTTACAACTCGACCAACATGCCGCCGTATGAACTGCCCGCGCAAAGCGCCGTTTCCACCGTGAAGAGCCAGTCGACCAAAGGCGGCAACGGCTACAACGAAGTCCGTTTCGACGATCGCAAGGGCAGCGAGCAGATGTTCTTTCATGCCGAGCGCGATCACGAAACCTGGATCAAGAACGACGCCCTGATGAACGTGTCGGGCGAGCGCCACGTGAGCATCGGCGGCGACGAATTTCGCGCGACGCGGGGCGCGCGCAACGATTCCGTCACGGGGCGGAGCACGTCGCGCGTGCTCGGCGGCGTGTCGGCGGCGAGCATGACGACGCACGACCAGTTCGTCGGCGAGGCGTATTCGCTGGAGGCGGGCGCGGCGGTGCGCATCAAGGCGGGTGCGGCGGTCGAAATCGAGGCGAGCGCGACCATCGCATTGCGCGCCGGCGCGTCGTACATCCTCATCGGTCCCGAGACGATCGAGATGTCGAGCTTTCCGATTCCGATCGGCCCGGGCGTGCCGCCGGTGCCGCTCGCCATTCCGCCCGCGCCGCCGGTGCCGCCGCGCGACGCCGACGATGGCGCCAGCAAGGGCCGCAAATAGGAGATGACGATGACACTGACGCTGACAGTGCGAGGCGGCGAAGGCGACGAGCGCGCCGCGCCGCATACGATGGCAATCGACGAGACCGCCACCATCGGGCGCGCGCCGGAGTGCACGCTGGTGCTGGGAGATGCGCAGCGCGGCATCTCGCGCATTCAGGCGCGCATCGAACGCCGCGGCGATACCTACGTTCTGGTCGATGCCGGCAGCAATCCGACGCTCCTGAACGACGAAGCGCTCGGGGCCGGGCGCGAAGCGGTCCTGTCGAACGATGACCGTATTGGGATCGGGGCTTATACGCTGGTCGTGTCGGTCGAAACGGTGTTCGCCGTCGACCAGACGCTGATGACGCAGCCCGCGCCGTCCGCGCCGGTTCCGTCCGCGAGCTTGCCGGCCACGCCGGAATTCGAGGCGCCGCCGCCCGCGCCGCTCATTCCCGACGACTGGAACGCGCCGCACGACCGCACCGCGCCTCACGCCGGGCCGGGCGACGACGATGCCCCCTTTAGCCCCGACCCGCTTGCCGCGACGCCGCTCTTGCGCGAACCCGGCGATTTCGGCGGCGATGCGAGTCAGGCCCTGATGGATGCGCTGAGCGGTGCGGATCCTCTACGCGAGGCAGGCGCGCCGCGCGCACCTCGGATTGAGGCGGCGGTGCGCAGTCTGGAGCACGTCTCGCCGGAGCGCGTCATGTCGGCGTTGCCCGCTGTGCAACCGCCGCACGAGTTGCGCGACGCGCCACCATCTGCATGGAACGGCGACGAAGCCCACGACGAAGCGCACGACGAAGCCCACGACGAAGCCCACGACGCAGCGGACACGCCGCAGAACGAAGCGGCGCTGCTCGATGCCTTGCTCGACGGCCTCGGCGTCGAACGTGCCGACGTCGCGCACATCGCCGCGCCGGACCTTGCGCGCCTGATCGGATCGATGTTGCGCACAGCCACGCAGGGCGCGATGTCCGTCCTTCGTTCGCGGGCGATGACCAAGCGCGAAACCCGCATGGCCATGACGATGATCGAGGAGCGCGACAACAATCCGCTCAAGTTCTTTCCGGACGCCGATCGCGCGTTGACGCAGATGCTCGGCGCGCGGGGCCGTGGCTACCTTGCGCCCGACGAAGCCTTGCGCGCCGCGTTCCACGACATCCAGACGCACGAACTGGCCCTCATCGCCGGCATGCGCGCCGCGCTCGACGACGCCATGGCGCGCATCGAACCGGCCGCCATCGAACGCTCGCTCGATGCGCCGGGCCGGTTCCACGCCATCGTCGGCAATCGCAAGGCGCGGCTGTGGCAGCGCTACGTCAAGACCTGGGAACGCGTGTCGCGCGACACCGGCGACGACTTTCAGCAGCGCTTCGGCGAGCCGTTCGGCCGTGCGTATCAGGCGCAGCTCGATGCGCTGCAATTCTCGAAAGACTGAGTCAGCTCATGTACTGGAACAACAAGGTCATATGGTCGGAGGGCATGTTCCTCCAGCCGCAGCATCTGCAGCAGCACGACCGTCATGTCGAGGCGCTGCTCGAAGGCCGCGCGGGCGCGCTGCGTCCGTATGCGTGGGGCTTCACGAAACTCGAGATCGACGAGGCGCTGCTCAAGCTCGGCAAGCTCGCGCTCCGATCCGCAGCCGGCGTGCTGCCGGACGGCACGCCCTTTCGCCTGCCCGCCGACGACGACCTGCCCGAGCCGCTCGAGATTCCCGAGAACGCGGCGAACGTGACAGTCATGCTCGCGTTGCCGGTGCGACGGCCCGGCTCGCCGGAATCGGGCGGCGACGAGCACGCGGACAACCTCGCGCGTTATCGCGCAGGCGATGTCGAAGTTCACGACAGCAACGACGCCGATGCGCTCCCCACGTTGCTGCAGGTTGGCAAGCTGCGTCTGCGCCTCGCGCTCTCGCCCGACGTCGCGCATGCCCATGCGTGCGCCGGGGTCGCGCATGTGATCGAACGCAAGAGCGACGGCCGTGTGGTGCTCGACGACGGATACTGCGCGCCGTGTCTCGACTATCGCGTGGCGGGCAAGCTCGCGCGCTTTGCGACGGAGCTGGCCGGCCTGCTGCAACAGCGCGGCGAAGCGCTTGCGGGGCGGCTCGCGCAGCCCGATGGCGCAGGCATGGCCGAGATCGCCGATTTCCTGCTGCTGCAGATCGTCAACCGGGCGCAGCCGCTGGTCGCGCATTTCAACGCGCTGAGCGGGCTGCATCCCGAGGCGCTTTATCGGGTGTGCATCGGCCTCGCGGGAGAGCTTGCCACGTTCAGTCAGGCGGGCCGCAGGCCGCCGCAATTTCCCGCGTACCGGCACGAACGGCTGAAGGAGAGCTTCGAGCCGGTGATCGCCGCGCTGCGCCTCGCCTTGTCGCGCGTGGCCGATCCGCAGGTCGTGTCCATTGCGCTGGAAGAGCGCCGCTACGGCCTGCGCGTCGCGCTGGTCAACGATCGCGCGCTCTTCACCGGGGCGACTTTCGTGCTGGCGGCGCGCGCTCAGGTGCCGACCGACACGCTGCTGTCCGGGTTCGGCAGCCAGGTGAAGATCGGCAGTATCGAAAAGATCCGCGACCTCGTGAATCTGCAACTGCCCGGCATTGCGCTGCGGGCGCTGGCGGTCGCGCCGCGCCAGTTGCCGTTCCACGCCGGCTACAGCTACTTCGAACTCGACGACAAGAACGAAGCATGGGCGACGCTGGCGTCCTCCGCCGGCATGGCGCTGCACGTCGCGGGGGAATTTCCCGGCCTCGCGATGGAACTCTGGGCAATCCGGCACTGAAGCCACGCCGTTTGAAGGAAGCCATTCCATGTCCAACGACACCCACCCGCCGCTCGACGATGCGGTGTTTCTCGACGCGGCCCAGACCATCCGCCTGCCGACGCCCGGCCGTAAGCGCGAGCCCGCGACGAACGCCGGCGCGCCGCCCGCGACGACGGAAGCGCCGCTCGCGCCGCTCGACGCCTCGATCGCGGGGCGCAATCCGCTCCTGCGCGCGGCCAGTCCGCTGCTCGAACTCGCGCTGCCGCTACGCCGGCTCGCGAGCCATCCCGATCTTGAAGCCCTGCGCGCACAGCTTATCCAGATGGTGCGCAGGTTCGAAGCCGATGGCCGCTCGTTCGGCGTGCCCGATGCGCAGCTCGGACCGGCCCGCTATTGCCTGTGCACGTTCATCGACGAGGCCATTGCCGCCACGCCGTGGGGCGCGGGCGTCTGGGGCCGCCGCAGTCTGCTCGTGACGTTTCACAACGAGGCATCGGGCGGCGAGCGGCTCTTCGTCATCCTGCAACGGCTGGCGCAAACCCCGGCGGTGGAGATCGACACGCTCGAACTCATCTACGTGATGCTCGCGCTCGGCTTCGACGGGCGCTATCGCCTGATCGAAGGCGGCAAGCGTCAGCTCGACGAAATTCGCGCCCGCCTCGAACAGATGATCCGCGCGCAGCGCGGCGCGGTGGAACGGGCGTTGTCGCCGCACTGGCGGCCCGCCGACCGCGAACGCAAACGGCTGCTCGGCTTCCTGCCGCTGTGGGTCGCGCTCGCGCTCGCGGCCGCCGTGCTGATGACGGCGGGCCTCGTGCTCGGCCTGCGCATCAACGCATTCTCGGACCCTGTGTTCGCCGCGATGCGCACAATCCGGGTCGCGCCCGCGCCGGTGCTCGCCGACAAGACGAAGGCCGCACCCAAGCTGGCCGCCGCGCTGAGCAGCTTCCTCGCGCCGGAGATCGCGCAGGGTCGGGTGACGGTCGGCGAGTCGGCGGACCGCACGACCGTCACGCTCAACAACACGGCGCAAGGCGTGCAGATTTTCGCGTCGGGCAGCGCCGATCTCGATGCGCATTTCGCCCCGCTCGTGCAGCGCATCGGCGAAGCCTTGCGTGACAAGCCGGGCAATGTCGTCGTGACCGGGCATACGGACAACCAGCGCATCGTGTCGGCGCGCTTTCCGTCGAACGTGGCGCTGTCGCAGGCACGCGCGGACACGGTGCGCGCGATGCTCGCCGCCAAGCTGCCCGATCCCGCCCGGGTCAGCGCCGAGGGACGCGGCGACACGGAGCCGGCCGCATCGAACGATACGGCCGCCGGGCGCGCGCGCAATCGCCGCGTGAGCATCGACATTCTTTCGCCGGGAGCCGCACCATGAAGTGGATCGATACCCTGAAGAAGCCTGCTGTCGTTTCTTTCGCCGGCGTGCTCGCGCTGGCTGCGCTCGTGTGGTTCTACGGGCCGCTCGTCGCCTTCGACGGACGCGCGCCGCTCGACAGCGCGGCGCGCCGGTGGCTCGCAATCGCGCTGATCGTCCTGTGCTGGGCCGGATACTGGGGCGTGCGGTATGCCAAGGCGCGCATCGCCGGGTCGAAGTTCGTGCAGGGTCTCGTCGCCGATGCGCTCGATCCCGCGCGGCGCGAGCCGGACCCCGCCCGCCAGGCCGCCGATGCCGAACTCGCCACGCTGCGCACGCGCTTCGAAGACGCCCTCAGAACGCTGCGCGAAACGCGCAGCGGCGCGAAACAGGGCGTGGCCGGCTGGCTCAGGCCGCGCCGCGAAGCGCTTTACGATCTGCCGTGGTACATGTTCGTCGGCGCGCCGGGGGCGGGCAAGACTACCGCGCTTGCGCACTCCGGCCTGCGCTTTCCACTGGCGGACCGGCTGGGCGCGCAGCCGGTGGGCGGGGTCGGCGGCACGCGCAACTGCGACTGGTGGTTCACCGACGACGCCGTGCTGCTCGATACCGCCGGCCGCTTCACGACGCAGGATAGCCATGAAGAAGCGGACCGCGGCGCGTGGCTCGGCTTCCTCGCCCTGTTGCGCAAATATCGTCCGCGCCGTCCGTTGGATGGCGTGATGGCAGTAGTGTCCGCCGCCGATCTGCTGCAGCAGTCCGACGAAGCGCGCGCCGCGCATGCGGTGACCATCCGCGAGCGTCTGTCCGAACTGAACCGGCAACTCGGCGTGCGTCTGCCGGTGTACGTCGTCGTCACCAAGAGCGACATGCTTGCGGGCTTCTCCGAATACTTCGACGACTTGGGCCGCGACGAACGCGAACAGGTCTGGGGCGTGACGTTTCCGCTCGCATCGGATCAGGGCGAAGCCGAGGCCGGCACACCGCTCGCGCGCTTTCCCGACGAGTTCCGTCTGCTTCACCGGCAGGTGCAGGATCGCGTGCTGCAACGCATGCAGCAGGAAACGGACGTGCGCCGTCGCGCGCTGATTCATTCGTTCCCGCAGCAGTTCGCGGGCATCGAGCAGGCGTTGCAGCGTTTTCTCGACGATGCTTTCGGCGATTCGCGCTTCTCCCGCGCGGCTTTGCTGCGCGGCGTCTACTTCACGAGCGGCACGCAAAGCGGCCGTCCGCTCGACCGCATGATGAGCGCCATGGCCGGCTCGCTCGGACTGCGCCGCGAAGTCGTGATGGCGGATGCGTCGAGCGGACGCGCCTACTTCGTCAAGCGGCTGCTGCGTGACGTGATCTTCGCGGAGCAGGGCATCGCGGGTACGGATCCGCGCACGGAACGGCGGCGCACGCGCTTTCAGCGGGTCGCCGTCGGCCTGATCGGCGTGTTGCTCGCGGCCGGGCTGGCCGGACTGATTGCCAGCGACCGGCAGAACCGGCGTTTCGTCGAGGAAAGCCGTCAGCAGGTCGCGGCGCTGGCGGAACGCGCGAAGCAGACGAGCGCCGGCGATGGTCCGCTCGCCGTGCTGCCGCTGCTGGATGCGGCGCGCGATCTGCCCGGCGGCGACGCCGAGCGCGCCTCGCGCGATCCGTCGTGGTGGGCGGGCTTCGGGCTCGATCAGCGCGAGAAGCTCGGGCGCGAAGCCGAGCGCGTCTATCAGCGGCTGTTGCGGCAGACCTTGCTGCCGATCGTCGTGCAGCGCATGGAGGACCAGTTGCGCGACGCCGGGTCGGAAGATACGGCGACGCTCTACGAGGCCCTGCGCGCGTATCTGATGCTGGGCGATCCGGCACACTTCGATCCCGACGCACTGCAGGTCTGGGCAATGCGCACCTGGCGGCAGGGCGCCATGAAGGACGCGAGCGACGTAGAGCGCGCCGACATCGAACGTCACCTCCAGGCGCTGTTCAGCCGCGGACAGTTCGATTCGAACCTGCCGCTCGACCAGAGCCTGATTGCGCAGGCGCGCGCCGTGCTGAATCGCGTGCCGTTGGCGCAGCGGCTCGACGGACGCATCCGGCAGCAACTCGCGCAGCAGCGTCTGCCAGAATTCACGGTCGCGCAGGCGGCGGGTCCGAGCGGACAGATCGTGTTCGTCAGAAAGAGCGGCGCGCCGCTCACGCAAGGCATCGACGGCGCCTATACGCGCGAGGGTTTCGCGGCGTTCGAGCGTCTGCGCGAAGCGGCGCTCGCGAATCTTCCCAAAGACGACTGGGTGCTCGGCAACGGCCAGACCCGCGCCGGCGCGCAGGATACGGACGCGCTGCGCACGGCGCTTACACGCCTCTATAGCGACGAAACCATTCGCCAATGGGACGCGCTGCTGGCGGATATCGGCGTCGTGCCGTTCGATGCGCCGGATCAGGGCGCCCGCATGGCAAACCTGCTCGGCGCGCCGAATTCGCCGCTGCGCGCATTGATCGAGGGTATTGCGCGCGAAACGCGCTTCGCCCCGCCCGCCGCGCCGCCCGGCAAGCTCGACACGCTGCGCAAGCGCATCGGCGTCGAGACGGACGCGCCCGCCGCACCGCGGCTCGTCGACACACATTTCCAGGCGCTGCACGATCTCGCCGGCGCACCGCTCGACGACTATGTCAACGCGCTGAAGGACGCCGCCGCGACCTTGCAGGCGGAAGATACCGCGCGCAGGCAGTCCCTGCCGCTGCCCGCGACCGCGCCGCTGGACCGGCTCAAGCTGATGTCGCAGAACGCGCCTGCGCCGCTTGCGGCCATCCTGCAGGGCGTCGCCGGCAACGCCGATACCGTGCAGATCCGCAGCCAGCGGGCGCAGTTGCAGTCCGCGTGGGCGGCGAGCGTCGCGCCGGCGTGCAGGCAGGCGCTCGACGCTCGCTATCCGCTGGTGCGCGCCGCGACGCGCGACGCAGCCCCCGACGATTTCGCGCGCGTGCTCGCGCCCGGCGGCGTCGTCGATACGTTCTTCCTGCAGAATCTGCAGAGCCGCGTGGACACGTCGGGGGCGGTGTGGAAGTGGCGTCCCGAAGCGAAGGCGCTCGGCTTGTCCGACGACGTGCCGGTGCAGTTCCAGCGTGCCGCGATGTTGCGCGATGCGCTGTTCCGCGACGGCGGCCGCGATGTTTCCGTTCGCTTCACGGCGAAAGTGACGTCGCTCGATCCGTCGGTGAAGCGCTTCGTGCTCGATATCGACGGCACGCAGCTCACCGCCTCGGGCGACGCGCCCAACGCCACGGCCGAGTTTCGCTGGCCGAGCGGCAAGGGCACCGGGCAGGCCCATGTCGAACTCGATCCCGCCGACGGCACGCCACTGCGCGCGGACGGGCCGTGGGCGCTGTTTCATGTGATCGACGGTGCGCGGGTCCAGCAGGCCGGGCCACCCGATCGCTTCAGTGCGTCGTTCGATGGGGGGAAGGTCGTGCTGTCGCTCGTCGCCAGCAGCGTGAACAATGCGTTCCGCGCGGGCGTCCTGAATGCCTTCCGTTGCCCGGCTTCGTTATGAGCGCGGGCTTCTACGGCAAGGTCCGCACGCACGGAGACTTCGTCGGGCGCGGTTTGCCGGACTCATTCGTGAAAACCTGCGACGCCTGGTTGCAACGCGGCCTTCTGACGGCCCGCCAGCGCGCGCCGCACGAATGGCTCGAAAGCTATCTCGCCATGCCCGTGTGGCGCTTCTGCGCCAGTCCCGGCATATTCGACGAACGCGCGTATGCCGGCGCGCTGATGCCCGGCATCGATGCAGTGGGGCGCTATTTCCCGCTGATCGTCGCGCGGGAAATCCACGGCGCGTCGTGCGCCGTCGATTCGCCGTGGCACGAATCGGCGGCTGCCCTCGCGCTGTCCACGCTCGCGCCGTCGTTTTCAATGCGTGCATTCGAGGCGCGGCTTGCCGCACTGCCTGCACCGCCGTTCCGTGAAACGACGTGCCATGGCGGCAGCGCGTGGTGGACGCAAGCGGGCGAAAAAGCGCATCGGCACACAGGCGCGCTGGACTCCGGCTTGTTCTTGCGTCTGCTCGGCGACTGACGCTAGCCGCCCGCGATGCCCCATTCGCGCCGCAAGGTTTCGCGATGCTCATCGGGCACGGCGTCGAGCAGACGCGCATGGAAAGCGGGCAGATCGGCGGATTGCGCGGCGGCGCGGCGTGCGACGATGCGCGCGACCGGACCGAGAAAAGTCGTGAGCCGCGCGGCGGCCTCGTTCACGCTTTCCGCGCTGACGGTCTGCGCCCGTGCGCCTGTCGAAGGCGGCGTACCGACCGCAAGGCGCATCAGCAGTGCATCGAAATCGCGGCGCGCTTCGTCGGTCGGCAAATGGGCGGCGAGCCGCCCACGTAGCGTATCGATGTCGGCCGCGTCCGCGCAGGCGCGGCGCATCAGCAGCGATGCGACCGGACCCACGTGGCTCGCGAGGCGCTTCTCGATTTGCGCGATCATGTCCGGCGCGAAGGCGGGCGGCGCATCGAGCGCGGCAGGCGCGGCGGGCGCAACGCGCGCGCCGATCACCGTGCGTTCGGCATCGTCCTGTGCATCGGCGGCGAACGCGGCCAGCACTGCGTCGCGCCATTCGCGCGCCGAAGCGAAGCGGGCGTCCGGGCGCTTCGCCATGCCCTTCATCACGAGGCCGTCGATATGAGCAGGAACGCCGCGGGCGACGCTCGACGGAAGCGGCGGCATGTCGTGGAGAATGCCGCGCATGACCTCCGCCGGCGTGCCGGTGAACGGGCACACGCCGGTGAGCATTTCATAGAGCACGACGGCGGCGGAGAACAGGTCGGCGCGCGCATCGACGGTATCGCCGGTGAACTGTTCCGGAGACATGTAACTCGGGGTGCCGAGCAAGGTGCCCGTCTGTGTGAGCGCCGACGTGTCGAGACGGGCGATGCCGAAATCGGCGACCTTGCATTCGCCGCGCGGCCCCATCAGCAGATTGGCCGGCTTGATGTCGCGATGGACGATGCCGGCCTCGTGCGCGTAGTCGAGTGCATCGAGCAGTTGCGCGAACCAGCGAAGGGCGCTCGCCGGATTCATCGACGTCGCCGTGCGCGCGTGCCGGGCGAGACGCGCGGCGAGGCTTTCGCCGCGCACGTATTCCATCGTGATGAAGGCGATGTCGTCGGCTTCGCCGTAGTCGTAGATCGCGACGATGTTCGGATGCACGAGACGTCCGGCCGCGCGGGCTTCGTTCAGAAAGCGCGCCGTCAGTTCGTGCGCGGCGGCGGCGTCGTCGGTGGCAAGGCGGTGCAGCGTCTTCAGCGCGACCTGCCGCTCGATCTGCGGATCGAACGCGAGATAGACGATGCCCATCGCGCCGCGCCCGAGCACGCGCTCGATGACATAGCGTCCCAGCGTTGCCGGCACGTCGTCTGCCGATGGCATGACTAGGCCTGCTCTTCGTCGAGCATGCGGAACGCTTCGACGAGGCTCGTCCGCATGCGGCCGAACGACACCGCGAGCGAGGCGATCTCGTCCGACCCGCGGGTTTGCAGAATGACCGTGTCGAGCTTGCCGAGGCTCATTTCATCGGCGGCATGGGACAGCGAGCGGATCGGCCGTGTGATCAGCACATGCATCATGACGTTCATCGCGATCAGCAAGACCGCGAACACGCCGGTCAGCGACAGCATGAAGGTGCGCCACACGGCGCGGCCGCGCGCCACGGGTTGCGCCATCGGCACCGAGACGAACTCCGCGCCGATGACTTCGTTCATGGTCCAGCCAAAGCCGTTCGCAGTGCCGTATTTCTCGGTGACCGTCGCGGGCGCGGCCGACGGCGTGCTGTGGCACTGCATGCACGCGGCATCGGTGATGCGGCTCGGGCGCGCGAGAAACAACGCCCGGCCGCCGGGCGCATCGCGTTCGCCGGAAAGCGTTTTCAGTTCGGGGTGATCGTGCAGATGGCGGATCACATCCGTTTCCCAGTCTGTCGGCCGGTCGCGCGGATTGGTCGGGTTGAGCATCGTCGACTTGTAAGAGAAGTTCGGGAAGTCCTTCTCCAGCAGATTCAGCATTTCGATGGCGGAGAACGCAGGAATCGATTCGGGAACGAAGCGGTACTTCACCTGAGTGGCGAGCAGCGGCGTGATGTGCGCGGCCGTGTAGTTCTGCATCGACGATGCCGCGCTCGCGAGCACGTTGGCATCGTGCACGGTTTCTTCGAGCGCCTGCTTCTGAAGCAGGCGGTCCGACACCGCGCCGACCGCCACCAGCGCGACCGCGAAAATGACCAGGAACACGAGGTTGAACTTGACGCTGAGAGACAGTCTGAGCTTCATGACGATGACATGGTGATGGTATGCAGAGCTTATGGATGACGCGTTCCCGCAGCGTCCAGGCGTCGGGGCGGATAGAGCAGGGCGCGCCAGTCGGGCAGTGCCTTCAGATGGGCATCCACGTCGCGGCGAAAAGCGGTGTCGGCAAGACGCGAGCGGAAGCGCGCAGGGAATGTCCTGCGTTCTGGCAGGCTGCTGACGAGCCACGGCGAGATGTCGCCGTAAGCCACGGCGCGCGAAACCGGCGCGCTCTGCGACGGCTTCGCGGGCGCAAGCGGCTGCAAGGCGTCGCGAAAGGCGACGGGCATATCAGCGAGAAACGCGCTCGATGGCCGCGCCGCCTGTTGCGCGCCGGCATGCGCATCGAGCGTGACGAAACGCCCGCTCTCGAGCGTCACGGGCGGTTTCGCCGGGAGGGTCTGCGTGCCGGTTTCGCTGAAGATGTCGACGGCGTTCGCATCGTCGCGCGCGAGCACGATCGCCGCAGCGCCTGCGCCGATGTCGAGCGGGCCGCGCTCGGTATCCACATGCGGCGTGGCGCATGCGTGAACGGCGCACGGTGCGGCGGCCACCTTGAGCCAGCCGTCGAGCAGCGCGACGTGCGCATCCGCGGCGAGCATGACGCGGGTGCGCGCGCCGAGCGCGAGCAGCGTGCCGTGTTCGTCCTGGAGGTGCACGACGCCTTCACGTGATTCGAGGATATCGGCTTCGCGCAGGCTCGCGCCCGCGTTGAGGTCGCTCAGGCGTGTTCCGCGAATCACGCTGACGGGCGCATCGGCGCTCGCGAGCGTCCATCCCGCGTAAGCGGGCGACGCTGCCGCTGCGGCAATGACAAGTCCTGCTGTGCTGAAGGGCAATCGATGAAGCATCCTCGCCGCCAGTCGATGCGTTGTGGTCCGGCGGACGCCGGTCTCATCAACACAACAGTTGGGAAGCGCGGTTATTCCGTACTGTCTTGCCTCAGCCGGACGATGCGACGAGCGTGCGCAGAGCGTCCGCGGGAGCGAGCGGCGGCGTGACGGCGCCGAACAGCGAGGCGGCGTCGCCCTGCGCGAGGCTGCGTGCGAGCCGGTTGAGCGCCGCGTCGCCCGATGCGCCGATGAGCGCATAACCGATGTGCGCACGGCGCCAAGTGACGACCGCCATGGAGGCAACGGTGCGATCGGCGGGCATCGCGTCAGCCTGCGCCTCGTGCATCAGGCACAGTGCGACGGGATTGCCCTGCGCGGGAAGGTAGACGATCTGCACCAGCGGCCGGCCATTAAATTGCAGGCGCTGAACGCGCTTGAAGGTGAGGTCATACGCGCGCAGGTCGGGGATGTGGATGTCGAGCCGGTCTTCCTGGCGAATCTTGTCCAGCGTCGTCTGCGAGAGGGCCGCATCGGCGTCGACATTCGCCAGCGTTTCCCGGCTGTAAAGCTGTTGATAATGTGCGGCGGCCTCGACCCAGGGTGCGGCCGCCGGGTCCGTGGATGCCTGAGCGGATGCATGAGCGGATGTCTGAGCCGATGCCTGAGCGCCTTCCTGATGCGGCACGAGTCGGGCATCGTCGTAGCCGAAGCGCAACGTGAAGCCGCATGCGAGCGCGCCGGCGAAGAATGCCGCGGCGAGCCAGCCGGCCGCGGCGGCCCGGACCCGCGCCGTCGCGTGCCATCCGGGCGCGCCGATGTTGCTGTCGTCATTGGCGCCGGCGCCGTGCCCGCTGTGAGCCGGCCCCGGCGTGTCGAGGCGCGCGGCCTGCGCGATGCCGTCGATCATCCGTGCGAGCGATGGCGGAACCGGCGGCAGTCGCTGATGCGCGAAGGCGTCCGCGTACGGCAGGTTCGACGCTTCGAGGCGTTTGACACGCAACGCCGCATCGGGCGATGCGGCAAGCAGGCGCTCGAGCGCCGCGCGTTCAGGCGCGGGCAGCTTGCCGTCCACGTAGGCCAGCAGTTCGATGTCGTCCGGTGTCATAAGGCTTTCAAGCGCTGTTCGCGGCGTATTGTGCAGCGCCGTCTCACGCGCTGTCCGGCGTACCGGACGCGCATCCCACGCCCCCGGGATACGGGGGGGCTAATCACACAACACCCGGAAGCGGTGTTTATTCCACGCGCTAAAAAAGAAAAGCGCGGCGCATCACCCGGCCAGATTCGCCGGCCCGTGCGAGGCCTCGCTGAAGAGCGGCGCCATATCGAGTTCGGAGATGCGTTTGCCGAGCGCGCCCAGATCGACGTCGCCCGCCTGGCCGATGAGCGCATAGCTCATCTCGCCCTGCCGCCAGGTCGTCACGTCCATGGCGTCGACCGTGCGGGACGCGACCGTCTCGTCCGGCCGGGCATCTTTCATCACGCACAGCGCAATGGGCGGCCCGTTGCGCGGCAGATAGACGATCTGCACCAGCGGCTTGTTGTTGAAGCGCAGGCGCTGCACCGACTTGAACGTGAGGCCCGCGCTGCTGAGGTCCGGCACGCGTAGCGCGATGCGGTCTTCGTTGCGGATATCGGCCAGGACGCGGGCGGCGGTGGCCGGATCGTCTTCGCGATAGCCGACCGTGTCGCGCGTGTAGAGCTTCTGATAGCCGACGGCGGCGGCGATCCACGGAGAGACATCCGCGCTCGCCATTTGCGCGCCGCCGGGCTGCGGTGAACCGAGTAGCGAGCTCAAATGGACAAACTGGCCGGCCACGAACGCGCCCGCGACGCACGCCGCGGCGAGCCACACGGGCATGCGGCGCAGCCGCGACCGCACCGGCGCGGCAGGAACGCGCGCGTCGTCAGGATTGGCAGGTTCATTGGCGGCGGCGGGCGCGCCCTCGGCGGCCCGATGTGCCTTCACCATCTGGTCGATGTTGAGCCGCAGGCTCTCCGGCACGGGAGGCAGAGGCTGCTTCGCGAACGCGTCCGCGAACTCGACTTTCGAGGCACGCAGGAGCGCGACTTTCTTGCGCGCTTCCGCGGATTCGCGTATTTGGGCTTCGACGGATTCGCGCTCCTCCGGAGAGAGCCCGCCGTCGACATAAGCGAGAAGTTGAGCGTCGTCGGCCATCATGCGAACGAATCCTTGTGAGTCGGAGCGGGGCGAGCCTTGGGCGTCTGCTCGCCGAACATGGCGCCGATCGATTGCCGGGCGCGCGAGAGGCGGCTCATCACCGTGCCGATCGGAATCTCCAGCGTGTCCGCGGCCTGCTGATAAGAGAAACCTTCGACCGCGACGAGCAGCATGACCACACGTTGCGCTTCAGGCAGGCGCTCGATCGCGTCGACGATCTGCCCGTGCATCAACTGCGTTTCCGGGCTTCTGTCGACCGGGTCGGGCAGATTTTCGAGGAAATCGTCGTCCCACTCGAAGCCCGCCCGCTTGCGGACGCTGCGCGCGCGCAGTTCGTTGATCCACGTCGAATGGATGATGGCATACATCCAGCTCAGGGGCGCGGTGTCGGGTTGAAGCTGATGTGCGCGTTCGAGCCCGCGCACGCACGCGCGCTGCACGAGATCTTCGGCATCGTGCTGGTCGCCCGAAAGACGAAGCGCGAATGCCCATAGGCGCGGCAGCATGTCAGGAAGCATGCCGGGCAGGTCTGCACCGCTCATTGAACGTATCTCTCCATGATCCCCGGGCGGATCCATGCCGCGCGTGCTGTCGCGATCGTGGTCGATCGTCTCCTTGCCGGCACCGGCGCGAGGTACGAACCGCAAAGTTTAACTTGGTATGAAACACGCGGCGCGAAGGCTTTATTCCACGCGTTCTCTCATTTCTTCAACGCACGTTCGCACGGGCCTCCTCGGCCGTGCGGCGCCTGAACGACTCGGCGTAGGCCGCGGCGCGTGCGGCGAGCAACGGGTCGCTGGAGGGAGCGATGCCTCGGGGCAGCACGGTCGGATCGAAATTGACGTCGCGGCATGCGCCGTCGATCTGGGACTCGGCGGACGTGATGACGAGCGTCCCCGCGTCGATTCGATGCGCTTCGCGTTCGGCAGGCCAAGCGCGCGTGGCATCGTCGACAGGATCGCCCGGGCCGGCCGGCGTCAGCATCAAGCGCCACTTGACGGGATGCTCGCGCAGCCGCGTGCGCAGGTCGTGCGCGAGAAAGTCCGGATCGCGCGTTGAATTGCGGCTGGCGTCGAAGGGTGCGTAGGGCGTTTCCGGCGTCACGCTCCAGCGCACGAACCGAGTGGCATCGTCCGAACCGGTGAACCGGAACGCGTTGATGCTGTAATAGTTCGCGTTGTAGAAAGCCGAGGACGGCGCATGCGCGGCAAGCCAGTCGCGCAACGCGTTGGTTTCCGGGTGCCGTGCGAAGAAGGCGTTCAGCCTGGCGGGATCCGCGCGGCCTGTGCGCGGGTCGGGCCGCATGGCTTCCTGTTGCTCGAACACGGCTTGCGGCGTGCGAACGGCGAAGACCGGCGCGGAGTTCATGCCGGTACGCCATTCTTCTCCATTGCGCATCATGAAGCGCAGCGCGAAGCTGCGCACGGTGGTGGCCGCGTCGTTTTCCGAGGGATTGCCGCCCGGCGCGGAGAAGCGCCCCGTGACCGGCGTGCGGCCCGCTTGAAAGACCTCGGCACGCGAGAGCGCCGCGCCGTTGCCGTTGCTGTCGAAGTAGCCGCTTACACAGATTCCCTT
This sequence comes from Caballeronia sp. AZ10_KS36, assembly GCF_023631105.1. NCBI lineage: Bacteria > Pseudomonadati > Pseudomonadota > Betaproteobacteria > Burkholderiales > Burkholderiaceae > Caballeronia > Caballeronia sp. AZ10_KS36. The sequence goes on from NZ_JALQDQ010000049.1 coordinate 95,354, forward strand.
GGCATGATTGCGACGGAACCCGAGGTGCCTGCCGCTCGAGTGCTCGAATGCGTCGATCAGGCGTGTGGGCGAAAGCGCCGGTGCCGTACCGGGCCAGGCAATCCACCCGGCGACCCACGCGAACGATACGACGACCACGGTGAGCGCTGACGCGATGAAGGCGCAACCGATGACGAATCGCGCAGGCGGAATTCGGGGCATAACGCAGAGCGGACTACGCGACTGATCAGAGCGAAAGGCTGTCGAGTATAGAGTAGCCCGTCCGAACGCGCAGTCTGCGCGCGCTGCGCCTGGACTTGGTCTTGCAGCGACATGAGCCCATGCCTGCGCGAGGCTCGCTGCTTACGCGAGGCGCTCGACTTGCCGCACGCTCAAGTCCAGCCGCGCAGCGGCACGCCCTGGCTTGAGCCGTTGCTCGGCGACGGCCTGAATCACCTTGAGTCGGTCCAGTTCGCGCATCGACATCGTGATCGTCCCAGTCGAGTTCATGGTCCGCGCTCCAGAAACGCTTGTCTGGCCACGAACCTACGGCAAAATGCGACATCTCTACTTAGCAGAAACACGACATTTGAACTTGGGACCTACAGCATGAACGTTGATAATTAGCATTATGTAAAGCCGGGGTTGGAAACGTAAAGGGCGCGCGCTGTCTCAGTCCATGATCGGCCATGAGCCGCCGGTCGTGGCAGATAGTCAGTTCGATCAGCCAAGGTCCCGTTTTAGCTCGCTCAATGACGCGTCATAATCGGTTCAAGTTACGCTTTCCGCGCGAGGCGTGCTTCCTTAACCGCGACAATCGCCAGGCCAGCAGGCCGCCCCGCTACACCCATACCGAGACCGATGGAGCCGCGCGATCGCCGCGAGGTCCATTGAAGAAATGGTCTTCAGCTACAGGGACATGATGGTGACGCCGGCGGCGGTCCGGCACGGCGAGGCGGTTGCCGCGACGGCGCGAATGCAAGATTTGAACGGAATGGAGCGTTCGGTGCGCCTGGCCGGCGAGTTACCGAACGTGGAAGAAGCGATCCGTTATGCGATTGCGGCCGCCTTCGAATACATCGATTACGAGCAAAGCTGCTGAATTCTGCGAGGCGCGCCGCGTCCGCGACGCACCTCGAAGCTACGCATCGAGGGAAGCGTTGCGCTTCCCCTGGCTCGTCAACTCAGCTTGACCGAGGTTGCATCGGCGGTCAGATAGCCCACCGCCGCGCCGTAGCGATCCTTGTAGTTCGCGCGGATCAGCGGATCGAGCGTCGCCTGCACCTTCGAATGCAGCGGCGTTTCCCAGTCGCCCGCATGCTGGAAGTTGCTCATGATGTAGGTCCAGCCGTTTATCTCGTCGACCGCGTGCAGGCCCGTCGATTCCGCGCCCGACGGCGCCGACAGAATGCGCGACAGCGACTTCGTATCGACGTTGTATGCCCACAGGAAGTTGTTGACGTGCCGGCCGCTGTCTTCCCCGATGAACAGCGTGCGCAGCTTCTCGGAGAACTTGAGGTTATCCGGATTCGCGATGCGCTCCGGGTTGCCGATGTTGCCGAGCGCATCGGCGGAAATGTCTTCGCCGACGAGCGCGGCGGGCGCGGCCATGTCGACCGGAACCCATTCGCTGTTGATCGCCGCGCCGGTCAGATCCTTCTGTCCGCCCTTCAGATTGAACGCGTACACCGCGCCCGAGTTGATGGTCTTGTCGACGGCGAATTCGGCCGCGTGCGCGTCGCCCTTGACCATCGACTTAACGATCTGCGACATCGCCGAGTACACGATCTTGTCCTTCGCGTTGACCGTCGTGCCTTCGAGCTTCGTAAAGCACATGCTCGCGCCGCGCAATGCCGCGTAGCGATGCGTCTCCAGAAACGCGGCCGCCTTCTCCATGCCCGGCTTGATGCGGATCCAGTTGAACGCGCCGTTGTAGTTGATGCGCGTATAGCTCGCATCGAGCGTCGCGCCGATGGTCGCATCGCTGACGACATCCATGATGTCGGCGAGCGTCAGCGTGTTGGCGAGGTTCTCGATTTCATCGCTCGTCGCGTGGCCGAGGTTCATCCATGTCAAATTGGCCGAGCCCGCGCCCGCCGATGACGTCATCGCGCACTTCGCGACGTAAAGCGTGCCCGCGGAAAGATCCGCTTCCTTGTCCGCGACGAACATGAAGACGCCGCCGTTGGTCGCGTCGTCGCCCATCATGACGGTGCGCTTGTCGGGCATCACTTGAATCAGCTCGTGCGAGATGCGGCCGAGGCAATAGTGCTTCTTGATCGTGCCGGTGCCGTCCGGGTTGACGGTGACTTCGGGCACATGACCGTAGTGATACGGACGCGCCTTCGTTTGATCGCCGTAAAGGTTCTGGCTATACGCGAGGAACTGCGCGTCCTTCGAGCCGAGCGCCGCATCCGGCTCGTACTCTTCGCTCGACAAATGCGTGTTCCACGGCGAGAGGCTCGCGCCGCACGTGATCCACAGACCGTTCGCCTTCGAGGTATCGACGTTCGCATAGCTCACGAGCGTCAGCTTGCCGGTGGCCGGATCCTGATCGAGCGTCAGCACCGCGATCGGCGACGGCAGGCGGCCGTACATGCTCGCGGCATTCTGGTCGCGCGTCGTGTATTCGAACTGCACGACGGCGAACACGGCGTTGCCCTTCACGCCCTTGACGGTCGTCTTGTCGAGTTTGATGAGCGACGTGCCGTCCGGGCAGTCCGAGAAGAACTGGCGCTCCTTGCCCGCCACCGACTTGTCGATGATCGGCTGATTGTCGATATCGAAATAGCCGCCAGCGACGATGGTGCCGCCGGCCGTGTTCGGCACGACATCGCCCGTCACGAAGAACGGCTGATACGCGAGCTTGTACGCGCGATTGCTGCCGTCGCTGAAGTTCACGGTCATGGTCGAGCCGACGGTGGTCTTTGCCATCGCCGCGGGATCGGCGAGCGTCGGCGCGGCCATGCTGCTGAACGTGGCCGTGGTGAACGCAGCCGTCGACGCGGGCGCGGACGCGTTCGTCGCCGCGTTGCTGTCGCTGCCGCCGCATGCGGTGGCGAGCAGCGAAGCGGCGGTCGCGCCGCCGAGCGGCAGCATCGGTGCGCCGGCGAGAATCTTGAGAGCTTTGCGGCGGGAGAGGTCGAGCGGCAGCGCCATGTGTGGTTCGAGTCCTTGATCGTGGGTTTGTACCGGCGATTAATGTCCGTGCTTCGGGCCGTTGCAGCCCGATGTGCCGGTTGACGCGCTACTTTAGGAAAGAAATGTGAAACTTTCTTGACAGGACGCTGTAATCTCTCGATCCCTTGATCGAAACGTACGAATTGTCCGCTGAGGCTTGTTCTTACGCTTGCACTCATCATCACCGACTTGAGAGACCCGAGTGCAATGAGAAAACATGTCGCACTTTATGGTCTGCTTTTGGCCTTCATCTCGGCTGTACCGGCGCTGCCCGCAGCAGCCGCCGACCTCTCTCCCATCTCCGCTTTCGGAGTCAGCGAGCCGGGCCCCTGATCAGCGCCGCAGGAAGCGCCCTGCGATCGCTGACTTAGGCGCCCGCCGGCCGTAGTACGCAATGAGACTGTCACCACTCGCAGAGCGGCAGGATGCGGGAAAGCGGTGTGCGGGTGACACTGTTGCTTCCGCTTCGAGCGCAATGAAAGTGTCAATTCGCCTGAGGCCGTATTGAATCTGACACTTCGCATCGCGAAACCTCAATTCGTCTCTATCGTATTGATCTGTCGATGGAATGGACGCGGCAGAGAGTCAGGCAATTGTGCGGCCCTGCGACGGAGAGCAAGGTGCGATTCGCACCGACCCAGTTGCGGCCGGAAAAGCGGTCATTGCGATAAGAAGAGTTATCGCAATGGCGCGGTCTGCAAGCGCATCTGTAACCGTAGCCATGCTTGGGCAGGTCGTCGCAATCCTTGAACGGCAGCCGTCCGCCGGACACCGATGGCTCTTGAGGACTCTGAACAGCCTTTGGCGGCTGAAACATCAATATCGACACACGAACCTCTTTCGGACATCGGCCCGGTTCTCTGTGGTGCATTGGCACGCGTGCTCAGCCGGTCGCCGGTTCACGGTCATCGAGCGCAGACAGACGACAATGGGGGCGAGCGTCTTCAGTAGTAATCGGAGACGCACGAAGTCATTACTGTTTCAAGGTCGCGAGCAAGGCCGTGCAACCGCCGGGCCCACGGTCTCTTTTCGAGCGGCGAGGCGGGCGCGCTGTTGATGAGGCGCTGAACCGCTGAACAATCTCACGGGCCGTCTCACGCCTACCGAGCGGCTAGCGCGACTAGCTGACTTTACGCCGACGCCGGCCGACCCAAGGCCGCACGGCGCCCGCCGACCTCGAGACGATAGTGTTGTCGGGAGGCCTTCGCCGTGCTCCGCTAATGACTGCCTTTCACCGGAACGATGTTCTCAAGCTTTGCCAGCAATAGATCCTTTTGCTGCTCAGTGAGATGTGCAAGACCGGGATACATGTTGATTAATGCGAGCCTTTCGGGAGACGACTTGGAGGACAGCAGCATGAGCAATCCAGCCTTCTCACGCTCAGACAGTGATGACAGCTGGGGTAGCGCGTTGAGTTGCATCATAGCGGGTGACCAGGCTGGTGGCACCGCAGCTTCGTCAGCCGCTTTGGGCGACATCGATCCCTGCCATATCGGAGACGCTTTTTGCGGTTGCAATCGGCTAGGCGCTGTCGTCTCCTGCTGTGACACCGCGACTGGCGCGGGAGCGGACTCACCTCCGCCGCATCCACTAAGCATGGCGGCCAAGAGCACCAACCACGCAGCGGCGAAGCGGTCACGCTGGGCGCATGCGACGCGCCGCATGCGGCGGTTGACGTGAAGATATGATTGCATGATTGAGCGTCCGATCAGTCACCGACGCTGGGCCTGCGCTCATAGCATCATAACAACCGGCAGGCGCAGACGTGCCAGCGGCTACTGACACGTCGCTCCCCTATCCGGTTTCTAGCTGATAGAGCGAAAGAGGCGTCGCGTTGATCATGGACCCACGATGCTGATATACGGCTGAGTGAAGCCCGCGAAAGTCAGGGTGTACACGAAACTCGTAAGAGTTGGCGAACCCAGCGGTACCTTAGTCCAGTTCCCATTGGGGCAAGTCGCCGAGGCTAGTAATTCTTGAGTGGTAGGCGCAGACGTGCTGAGAGCTGGCACTACGAGTTGCCCGTTTCGCGAAGGTCTCAATGTACCCGACGAGTCAGACTCGACCGTCTGCGTTTTGACATCCACGATTTGGCCACCATGGTTTCGACATTGAACGGTTCCTGAGTAGGTGGCCGACAGAATGGCCGTCGCGTTAGTGTTGCCGACACCACCGATCGTTGTGCCCGTACAGCTAACGTCCCGCGTCACCGGGTCAACGGTGCAGACTGGTTCGGCGGACCCGTTTGCGTAATGTGCTCCGCTAGGCCCATTGGCTGAAGCAGTTTCAGCTAGAGCTGGTGGAACAGCAAACGCGGCAACTAATGCAGCTAGAGCTAGAGTCTTCATTCTTGCCTCCATGAACCGGGTGCTGCCCTAAACAACTAAGGAAGCGTTTCTTCCTTACTCGAACTAATTAGCTTGTTGGCTAATTTTCGCCCTCCTCCTCCATCCGTGTAATAGGCCAATTGCTCGTACGGGTCGGGATTGTAAAATGTATTTAGTAATCCAAAGGATTGCCCAACGTGGCTTCTCACATAAGTCCTTCGCGATATCCGACGGGAATCTAATTCGCAGTCATTCGACCTTGGTTTGCAGTGGGGAACAGAACTTGTGTCACATAGACCTAGGCTAGAATACGGCTCCCTCAAGTCAAGATAGATTCGCCAAATCGCGGCTCTCCCGTTCTTCAAGTGAAGAAACATTTGCCGCAATTGGAGCCGCCCACATTTCTTGAATGATTCGGCAAAAAGGTCGGGCGGACGCGAGATCTAAGTGGGGACTCCTTTGATAGCCGGGATGGAACGATAGGACTACCGTGCCTTCCCAACCGCGCGACGGTAGCCACAGTCGCGTTCGCCAATCGCATAGTCAGAAGAAATGCCTGCCTCAGTGCGGCGTTCGGTCTCGCTCGACGGATTCTCGGAAGTGCGCGTCGGGCTCGGAGTGCGTGATTAGCGAATCAGCCACGCTCAAAATGTGCTGAAGGATGCTGCTCGCGGTTTATCCACCTTCGCCTCCGCTTAGCGGCTTACGCGCGGGCGGCGTCGCAGGATGCGTTTTCGCCAAGGGCTGGAGAGTCGATTAAGCTCGTCGGCGCAGCTGTCCAACGGGTTACAAATATTGTCCACGAGATTGCGTCCGCGTCTAACGAACAAAGCCGCGGTGTACAGCAAATAAACGTAGCGATCTCGCAGATGGTCAAAGTCACGCAGCAGAACGCATCTTTGGTGGAGGAAGCAGCTGCTGCGGCCGGTTCAATGCGGGATCAAGCGCAGCAACTGAAAGTAGCCGTCGCGGTGTTCAGAACGGTCTAGACATCTTATGCACTAGCGCTCAGCACAGATGATGTCAGGGTTCTGCGGGCCCGCGTCGCTGCCGTCTTTCTGTAACGCCCGCGAGATTGCGGTCGATGGCTCCCCTCGGAATGAAGGCGCTTGACTGCCTGCCCCACAAGGTTCTCTCGCCCGATGCGGCGATTCATCCTATGTGGGCCAGTGGGCCCGGCGGCGTGACATGGGTAAACGGCCGCGTTATCTCAAGTGTTCACCACCTCAAACTCGCTTTTCACCGTTCTCTCTGCTGTACGTACTTGGTCCGAGGGACGGACATCACCGCCATTGTCCTTGAACATACCGCACGACGGAGCGACATACGCTTGATTTCGCTCGAACCTGCAACTCCCGTGCGTGCGCCGGCCTTATCTGGAGTAGCGCGAACAATCGTTATACCGCGGTCCGTGCTTTTCCTACTATCGTCCGTACCACGACCTGACAGGAAAGCCGCCTGGAGAGCCAAATTGGAGAGACGTGCCCGCCTAGCACCGTGCGTTGACGTGGCATGCGAGCACTAAGCAAAGAACCCCGGCGCTTAGTCCGCTGAAGGGATCGATGATGGAGCCTTTGTCCCTTTGGCTATTTTCATTTCCAGGGTGATCGATAGAATTCCTGGAACAAGATAGGGACTTTTGCGCCCTAACTGCTGACACCCGCTAATTGACGACTGGTTATGCTATACGCTGCAAGTAACCGGGCAGGTCAGGTTCCGGCAGTACGGCCAGCACCTTCAACCGCTGACGCGTGCGTTTCTCGCCCCGACGCAGATGCTCTTCCAGAGCCCGCGAAGCCGCGCGCACGTCTCCGGCCACGAGATGCTCGAGGACGGCGCGATGTTCCAGCAACGTGCCCATCTCGGGGTGCAGCCGGAAGGCATCGTAGAAGGCGTGATTCACGATGAGCGGCATATGCGCGTGGCTCACGGCCGCCAGCAGCTTGCGGTTCGGCGCGTAAGAGAGGAACTTGTCGTGCAGGGTCTTTTCGAGTTCGTAGAGAACCGCCGCATCGATCGAGTCGGGATTCCCGATCGCGCGTTCGATATCGGCAAGCGCCGCTTTCACTTCCTCCGTCGGCAGCAGCGGCGCGCTCATGCGCAGCGCGGCCGGCTCGAGCAGCACGCGCAACTCATAGTCCTCGCGCACCGCCCGCGCGGTCAGCGGCCCGCACAGCCAGTGCGAGTAGGCCGACTTTTCGACGAGCCCTCGGTCGCGCAGCCGGTTCAACGCTTCACGCACCGTGCCGCGGCTGACGCCGAAGGTCGCGGCGGCATCGCTCTCATCGATGCGAAAGTGTCCGAAGACGATGCCGAGAGAAATCGCCGCTTCCATCGAATCGTAGATGCGCTCGCTGTTCGATGGGATGTCGAGCGGCTCGGGCCGGCTGTCGAAACCGAGCGCCTCTTCCGAAAGCGGCGCGCGCACCGGCTCTGGCACCCCGCCGTTCGCGCCTGCGACGAGATAGCCGCGACCCTCGAACGTATGCAGGAGGCCGCCTGCGTGAAGCATCTCGAAGGCCTTTCGCACCGGCACACGGCTCGTGCCGAAGATGCGGGCGACGGGTCCTTCCAGTAGCACGAGGCCCGGTTTCACGCGGCCAAGTTCGATGGCGGCTCTCAGACGATCGTAGATCACGCGATACCGGAGCCGGCTATCGGTTTCAACGAGGTTGTCGCCCACCGTCGTATCCGTCGGTACATTCGGCCCGATCGATTCTGCCCTGGCGCGTGAAGTTCGTGCAGCGGTTGTCCGTCTTGTCATCGTGGAACGAACGGCGCCATCAAGACCGCATGAACTCGGTCCAGCGGCGCACGAGGTAGTTATGCTCATCCATGACCGAATCCCAGACCGCGATCCGGCTCATGCGTGCGACGTAATCGCCGCCGTCGCGCATCTGGCCCGCCTGAACCAGATGCTGGCTGGTCGGACCCGGCAAGTCTGTCGACGCCGGCGCACCATCGTACCAGTACGCCCATTCCGCGGTGCTCATGTGACCGCGCGATCGCTCCGGATTGGAGATATAGAAGCCCTGCCGCGCCATCGTCGCCCCGGCCCAGCCTTCGAGCCACCAGTTGAGGTACTCGTAGGCGGCATCGAGCACCCGGCCATGCGCGAGCCTCGATATACCGAGCCCGCCGAACCACGCCCGATACCCTTCTCGCGGCCGCGCGAGGCGAAAGCGCAAGCCGGCGCGCTCTAGTTCGATGGTCGCAGGAGACCATATGCTTTGAATCACCACCTTGTTCGCGATCATGAGTTGCGCCGCTTCGGCGAAGCTCGACCAGAAGCCCGCAAAGTGGCCGCGGCGCTTGAACTCGATAAGCGTCGCGATCAACTGGTCGATCTCCTCTATCTCGAGGTTGCCGATGTCCTTGAAGCGCATGAGCCCGCTCGCTTCGACGGCGAGCGCCGCGTCTATCGCACCAATGGCCGCGTCCGCCTGCAGCGCCACGCGGCCCGCGAGTTCGGGGGCTAGCAGCCAGGCCCAGCTTTCCTCTCCGGCCGTAAGCGTGGCCGGCAGCGCGTCGTCGAGATAGACGAAGCTGTCCGCGTTGTGGGTGAGCGGCAGCATGCTGATGCGCTCGCTCGGCGTGCGCCCCAGCGACCCGTCGCTCTGCACGAAAAGGCGATCCGCCGGCACGCTGCCCGCCGCCCGGCGCACAGCAGAGCGGCCGATACGCCCGGTCCGTGGCAACGCATTGATCTCTTCCCAGCGCCGGACGCGCGAGCAGTCGATCGGCTGCAGTGCATGCGTCGGCCATAGACAATCGAGGCTGTGAAACCACTGATCGTAAAGCTCGTAGCGCTCCGGATGCATTGCACCTTCGCGCTGCACGCTGGAGCCGTCGTCGACAATGAAACGCAGGCGAATCCCAAGGTCGTGTTCGGCGCGCTCGCGAATGTGCTCCTGAAGCGTGACGGACGTACCGAGCACCCGCAGTTCGACCTTCGACGGGTGAATGGCTGGCGCGGACGCGGGCGACTTCGGGCGGACGGATTTCAATCTACGGTTTCGACTGTCTGAAGATGCCGGCAGAACCGGCGATACGACTGCTCGACGGCGTCGCGCCCAAGCCCTTGTGCGATGAAGACGAGCCGCGAGCGCGGAGTGGCGTCCGGCCACGCATCGAGATGCAGGACCGGATGCACGAGATGATGCACGGCGTGCAGGACGACCGGCTGCGCGACGCCGGCGAGCGCGAGCAGTCCCTTGACCCGCAGGATGGTATCACCGTGCCGGTTCAGCAGCATCGTGAGCCAGAGCGTGAAAAGAGGCCAGTCGATGGGTTCGTCGAATTCGATCGCGAACGCGGAAAGCGAGCCCAGGGCCTCGCGATGCGCAGGCACCGCATTGAGCCGCGCGAGCGGATTCGCGGCATTGCGCTCGGCGGATGACGGCGGGCGCGCACGCTGCACGAAGGCCGTGAAGTCGTGGGCATTCGCTGCGGCATCGAGCACGATCGATGCATCGTCCGCGCGCGTGCGCCGCGCCACGCGCGCGGCGGGATTCAGAGCCGTCAACATGAGTTCGAGCGCATCGAGCGTTTCAGCGTCGGCGAGATCGGCCTTGCTGATGACGATGCGGTCGGCAGCGGCCACCTGAGCCGTCCACTCGGGATGATGTTCGCGCTGGTGCGGGGCGTTGAGCGCATCGACGACGGTGACGATCGCCGAGATCGAGTAATGACTCGACACGATACGGTCGCCGAGCAAGGTCGCGACGATGGGCGCGGGCGTGGCAAGTCCGGTCGTTTCGAGCACCACGCGCGTGAACGGCGGCACTTCGCCGCGCGCCCTCTGCGAGAAGAGATGCGCGAGCGCGTCTTTCAGTTCGCCGCGAATCGCACAGCACACGCAGCCGTTATCGAGCAGGACCGTCTGCGCCTGCTCGACTTCGCCCATCAGCAAATGGTCGAGTCCGACTTCGCCGAACTCATTGACGAGCACGGCCGTGTCGCGGGCGGCGTCGCCCTTGAGGACATCGGCCAGCAGCGTCGACTTGCCGCTGCCGAGAAAGCCGGTGACGATCGTCACGGGAATAACGTCGTAGGCAAGGCTCATGGCGAAACTTCATCCTCGGAGAACAGCGTCAGCGGATCGAGCGGGCGGCCGAGCATGGTTTCGGCGGCTTTCCAGATCTGCATGAAGTCGTCGACGATGACCTGCGCCCCCGTCGGCGACGCGAGCACGAATGACTGCCCGTGGAAATCGGCGAGCCTGAGCCGATATTTCCGCAGCAGACGATTCGCATGCGTGATCTGCACGTAGCGCTGCCGCCGCGCATTCGCGCCCTCACCCGCCGCGACTGTGTTCGACCAGTGACGCCCGCCCCCCAATAATCCGCACATGCCGCACATTGCGTCGTCCTCCTGCTTCAAGGCATCACGTCGCCCGAGTTCGGGCCGAGCGTCTGGCCGACGAACAGGTTGCCGCCGGGATCTGATGCGAGCAGTACGGCCGCCGGCGCGACTTCTTCCGGGCGTCCGAAGCGCCTGAGCGGCAGTTCCTTCGACTTGGACTCCTTCCAGGCCGCGCTGATGCCATCGACAAGCGGCGTTTCGATCGGCCCGGGCGCAATGGCGTTGACGAGCACGTTGTCCGGCGCGGCCTCGATCGCAAGCGACTTCGTGAATCCGATCACGCCTGCCTTGGCCGCCGAATAGTGCGTCAGTTCAGCGCCGCCCTTGATGCCGAGTTGCGACGCCACGTTGATGATGCGCCCCCAGCGCTGCGCCGTCATGGACGGTAGCGCGCGCCGGGAGCACAGGAAGACGCTGCGCAGATCGACGCGCATCATCTCGTCCCACATCTGTGTGCTGAGGTCGGTGCAGCGCGCCTGCGTGAGCATGCCCGCATTGTTCACCAGAATGTCGATGCCGCCGTACACCTCGACACATCGATCGACGATGCCGTGCGCGCCCGCCTCGTCGCCGACATCGGCGGTGACCGTCTCGACTTGCACGCCGAGCGCCCGGCACGCGTCGGCTTGCGCTTCAAGACGCGCTTCGTTGAGATCGGCGAGCACGAGGCGCGCGCCCGCTTCGGCATAGGCGAGCGCGATGGCTGCCCCGATGCCGCTTGCCGAACCGGTGACGACGGCGCGGCGGCCGTCGAGTGAGAATGTCGAAGCCATGTGTGAGCGTCCTGTATGCAGTGAACTAGCCCGGCCAGCGCACGGTCAGTCCACCGTCCGCGATGATCGACTGACCGGTGATGTACGAAGCGTCGTCGCTCGTCAGATAGCGGATCAGCGCAGCGATTTCGTGCGGTCTGCCGACGCGTCCGAGTGGAATGCCCTTCGCCGCTTCACGCAAGCCTTCGGGTCCGAGCGAGTTGACGGCGTCGAGCGACTGCGGCGTCTCGATCAGGCCGGGAATGACCGCGTTGCAGCGGATGCCGCGCGGCGCGAGTTCCATCGCGACGGCGCGGCACAGGCCGGGCACGCCCGACTTCGCCGCCGAGTAATGCGTGTGGTTTTCCCACCCGTACACGCCGCCCGCGATCGACGACACGGCGACCATCGCGCCGCCGTCGCTTATATGTCGCGCCGCCGCGCGGAAGGTTCGCATCACGCCCGACAAGTCGACATCGAGCATCTGGTGCCACTGCTCGTCGGTCATGTCCGTCAGCGGCGACGCGCGCAAAAGGCCGGCGTTGGCGACGGCATAGTCGATGCGCCCGAAGCGTTCCATCGCAACGGTCGCGAAGGCTTCCACCTGTTCAGCGGATGTCACGTCCACGGCGTGCATCACGCATTGCCCGCCCGCCTCTTCGACGGCGCGCGCGGTGGATTGCGGATCATGCGGATCGCCGGGGAAATAGCCGCCGACCACCGCGACGCCGATCTGCGCGTAAGCCACGGCAAGCGCCTGCCCGATGCCGCTCGCCGCGCCCGTTACCAAAGCTGCTTTCACGAGAACTCTCCAGTCGGATTATTTGGTCTCGGCGGGATTCACATGCCGCGCAAAGAAAATCAGCACGCCCGAGAGGAAGCACGGCACCGCGCCGAACCACAGCGCTGCGTGCAGCCAGTCGCCGCCGTGATTGAGCATCGACGTCACGCCGACGCCGGCGAGAATCGCACCGATCGGACCCATGGCGTGGACGATCGAGCTGCCGGTGCCGCGGATCGCGGTCGGATAGCTTTCGCCGATGAAAAACAGCGCCGCCGAATACGGTCCGATCAGGAAGAACAGTCCGAGGCTATACAGCGCGACGACCACGCCCGCGCTGCTCGGGCCGAACAGCATGCCCGCGAACGACAGCCCGCCGAGCATCCAGCCGATCGCAAGCGTGTTGCGCCGGCCGATCTTGTCGCCGATGAAGCCGTGGCTCAGATAGCCGCAATAGCCGATCACGTTCGACAGCACCAGAATCAGCAGCGAGTTCTCGAACGAAACGTTGTGCACGCGCGTGAGCACCGTCGTGCCGAGCACGCTGAAGACCTGAATCGCCGACCAGTTGAGCAGAATGCCACCGCCCAGCACGAGCGTCGCGCGCAACGCGCTGCCGCGAAACGCCTCCGCGAGACCCGCGCGGCTGTGCTCTTCGTAATCGACGGAATGCGCGCTCGCCAGCGTGCGCGCTTCGCCGTCCTGCCCTGCTTCGCGCAGGTGCTTGATGCGCTTGTGCAGGATGAACTGCGGGCTTTCCTTCAGGCGCCGCGTCATGAAGAAGATGACGATGGCGGGAAACGTCGCGAAGATGAAGCAGCCCTGCCAACCGATGCGCGGCAGCAACAGCGCGGTCAGGCCCGACGCGATGAGCGCGCCGATCGGCCAGCCGCCCTGCACCAGGCTATAGATGAAGCCTTTGTTGCGATTGAGCTTCGGATCGTTGGCGGCCGAATACAGTTCGTTGAGATATGTCGCATTGACGGTTTCCTCGGCATAGCCGAGCCCCGACAGCGAGCGGATCAACACGAGCGGCACCTGCCCCATTGCGCCGCCGACGACCGTGAGCCCCGAACACAAGGCGGCGCCCGCGACCGTCCACAGCAGGCCGGCTTTTCGTCCGAGCCTGTCGAGTAACGGCCCGATGGCAAAAGCAATCACCGCCGTGCCAATGGCGACGAGCGTGGCGATCTCCGCCTGCGCCGCCGCATCCCAGTTGTAGTGTTTGCCGATCTCCGGCAGCAGCGTGCCGAACAGAATGAAGTCGTAAACGGCGAACACCCACGCGAAGAACGCGACGATGGTCGCCCGCTTCACGTCGGACGGCAGAATCTGCTCCAGCCGGAAGCCGGAGGCGGACAACGGATTTTCTTTCATCGTGGCGCTCCTTTGGAGCTCGGGTGTGGACATGATCGGGGCTCTCGTCGCTGAGGTCGTGTCAGGATTGGCGCGGCTGGCGGCGCAGGAAGTCGTCGGCGATTTGATCACAGGTGCAAAAGCGCACGCCTTCGTGCTTGCGGAAATGCGCGATCAGGCGCTCGAGCATCATCAGCACCTGCGCGCGGCCGGAAACGTCCGGATGGATCGTGATGGGAAAGACCGCGTAGTCGTGCTCGCGGTACACCCAGTCGAACTGGTCGCGCCACATTTCTTCGATATCGCGCGGGTTGACGAAGCCGTGACTGTTGGGCGCCTTCTTGATGAACATCATCGGCGGTAGATCGTCGAGGTACCAGTTCGCCGGGATCTCGACGAGATCGGTCTCCTGGCCACGCACGAGCGGCTTCATCCACGTGTCGGGATGTTTGCTGTAGTCGATCTTCGTCCACGAGTCGCCGACGCGCACGTAGTACGGGTGGTAGTCGTTGTGCATCAGGCTGTGGTCATACTTGATGCCCTTCTTCACCAGCAGTTCGTTGGTCACGTTGCTGAATTCCCACCACGGCGCCACATAGCCGGTCGGCCTGCGGCCCGACAGTTTCGTCACGAGTTCGATGCTGCGGTCGAGCACGGCTTCTTCCTGCTCGGGCGTCATTGCGATCGGGTTTTCGTGGCTGTAGCCGTGAATGCCGATCTCATGTCCCGCATCGGCGACGGCTTTCATCTGCTCGGGAAAGGTCTCGATGGAATGACCGGGGATGAACCACGTCGTCCTGATTTTCTCGCGCTCGAAGAGCCTCAGCAGGCGCATCGAACCGACTTCGCCCGCGAACAGGCCGCGTGAGATGTCGTCCGGCGAGTCTTCGCCGCCGTAAGAGCCGAGCCAGCCGGCGACCGCATCCACGTCGATGCCGAATGCGACCAGAATTTCCTTAGCCATGCGATGTTCTCCTTGAAGCGGTTGAAGTCAGTTCACTGCGACCGTCTGCTCGACGGCCTGCGCAACGGCGATGAGCGCGTCGTCGTCGTTTTGGGCGCGCATCAGTTGCACGCTGGTGGGAAGGCCCTGAGCGTCTGCCCCCGTGGGCATCGCGATAGCGGGTGTATCGAGAAAGCTGCCGGGCATCGTCATCGAGAGCGTGGCGAGATTCACGCGTGCGAACAGTTCGGCGTCGGCTTCGAGCGGCGCGCATTCGGGCGCCACGTGCGGCACAGTGGGCAGAACCAGCGTGTCGCCGCGAAGTTCGTCGGCGAATTGCGCGATGAGCCGCAAGCGCTGCGCGAGCAGTTCGGCAAGACGCGGCGCCGGCACGTTCCGGCTCAGTTCGAGCCGCGTGCGCACGCGCTGGTCGATGCGCTCGGCATCGGCCGAATCGAGCACGCTGCGGTAGGCCTCGAAGGCCTCCAGCGAGCCGAACCAGCCACGTTCGCGAATGAGGTCGCAGGCGGCGTCGAACGCACCCACAGGCACTTCGTCGATGCGCGCGCCCGCTTTCGCTAGCCGCGCCAGGAAGTGCACGAAGTTGTCGGCGACGGCGCGGGTCACGGCAAAGCGCGCGTGCCAGCCGGACGGCACGACGAAGCGGGAGCCGCGCAGATCGGACAGCGCGCCGGTTGCTTCCCGGCCGCGCACCACGGCGTCGAAAGCGGCGCAGTCGGCCACGGTCCGGGCGAGCGGCCCGACGGTGTCGGCGGACTTCGAGAGGCCGGCCATGCCTTCTTGCGGATAACGCGCCCGGCTGGCGCGATAGCCGACGACCCCGTTCAGCGCGGCGGGCACGCGAATGGAGCCGGCGGTATCGGTGCCGACGGCAATCGGCACGACGCCCATCGCGACCGCGATCGCCGCCCCCGACGACGAGCCGCCCGGCACGCGATGTCCGCCACCTGCGACGGTTGCATCGAACGCTGGGTCGAAAGGCGTGCCGAAGTGCGGATTCAACCCGAGACCAGAGTAGGCGAACTCGCTGAGGTTCGTCTTGCCGATGCCGACGAGACCTGCGCGAACGGCCGCCGCGACGAGCGGCGCGTCGGCGCTTGCCGGGGCGCGGTTGCGAAACAGCGCCGAACCGACCGTCGTGACACTGCCGGCGATGTCGAACAAATCTTTCCAGGCGACCGGCACGCCGTCGAGCGCGCTCGCCGGGCGTCCGTCGCGCCAGCGCGCGGCTGCGGCGCGGGCTTCATCGACGGCTCGTGCTTCGTCGATGGAAATGAACGCGGTGTTCGCCTGACGCGCCGCAGCAAGGGAAGCCCGCACGACCTCCTCGACGTCCGCGCTGCCATTCGCATAGGCGGCGGCAAGCGCGACGGCGGATGCGGCATAAGCAGGGTGAGTTGGCAATCGAAGCTCCCTATTAATGTACTTCGTCAACAACATACGTTTACGATGCAAACGCCAAAAAAAAACCGCTACTGAGGGATTACCCTGATTAGCCGCTGCACGATTCCGGGTCGCGGGTGCTCGCTGGCACGAGGCGTCGGGAAAGGCTGTCATTCACACAGGGCTCGGCCTCGCTAGTCAACATCAATGTCAACACCCAATTTATTTTTGACATTTATTTTGGCGCTCTAATCTCGTCTCACATGTCAACAACGTAGATGACAACTGCACTATGAACGCAGCTTTCGACCTCGTCGTGCACAACGCAAAAGTCGCGACGGCAAGCGATACATTCCTGACCGACATCGGTGTATGCGAGGGCCGTATTGCTCAGATGGGGCTTTCGCTCGGCCCCGGCAAACGTGAAATCGACGCGGGCGGCCGCGACACCACGCCCGGCGGCATCGACGCCCATTGCCATCTCGATCAGCCCATCGCGCCGCCCGCGCGCATGACCGACGACTTCGAATCGGGCACGCGCTCCGCGGCATGCGGCGGGACCACCACCATCATCCCGTTCGCCGCCCAGCACAAAGGCGGGACGCTGCGCGCGGCCGTGGACGACTATCACCGGCGGGCGAACGGGCGTGCGTGCATCGACTATGGTTTTCATCTGATCGTGTCGGACCCGACGCCGGACATCATCGCGAATGAGCTGCCGCGACTCATCGCCGAGGGCTATACGTCGTTCAAGATCTACATGACGTACGAGGATCTGAAGCTCGACGACGGCCAGATCCTGCGTCTGCTTGCCCTCGCCCGCGCACACGGCGCAATGGCGATGATTCACGCCGAGAACAGCGACTGCATCGCCTGGCTCACGCAGAACCTGCTCGACGCGGGCCTCGCCGCGCCGCGCTATCACGCGGCATCGCGGCCGATGCTCGTCGAGCGGGAAGCGACGCATCGCGCGATCAGTCTGGCCGAACTCGTCAACGTTCCGATGCTGCTCGTGCACGTATCCGCGCGCGAAGCCGTCGAGCAGATTCAGTGGGCGCGCAACCGTGGCCTCAAGGTGTTGTCCGAGACCTGTCCGCAATATCTCTTTCTGACCGCCGAGGATCTCGGCATCGACGACAGCTACGAAGGCGCGCGATGCGTATGCAGTCCGCCGCCGCGTGACACCGCGAGTCAGCAGGCCATCTGGGCCGCGCTCGCGGACGGCACCTTCACGATTTTCTCGTCGGACCACGCGCCGTTTTCCTTCGACGACCCGCACGGCAAAAAGCCCGATGGCGAGGAAGTTGCGTTCCCGCACATTCCCAACGGGATTCCGGGTATCGAGACGCGTTTGCCGCTGCTGTATTCAGAGGGCGTGATGACGGGGCGCATTTCCGTCAACCGCTTCGTCGAGCTGACCGCGACGAATCCGGCAAAGACCTACGGCCTGCATCCGCGCAAAGGGACGATCGCGATCGGTTCGGACGCCGACTTCGTGATCTGGAACGAGCGACCCGGCGACCCGGTTGCGCTCACCAACGCGATGCTGCATCACGCGGTGGATTACACGCCGTACGAAGGCCGCGCGCTCTCAGCGTGGCCGGCCTACACGGTGGCCGGCGGCCAAATCGTGTGGGACGGCGAGCGTTTCTTCGGAACGCCCGGACGCGGACGCTTTCTCGCACGCGGGCTGCCGACCATTGTTCCAGGCAGGCCCGCCGAACGCGCGGCGCGCTGATTCTCAAGTCTCCAACGCCATTCGCCTCACTCTTCACGCAAGGAGCGTGTCATGTCGCAATCGTACGAAGCAGCCCGCGCGTCAGCATCGGCGCGAGCGGGTTCCCTCGGGTTTGGACGGCTCATCGCGGCCGCCGCCGCAATCGGCATCGCTGCGGGCGTGATGCCCGTGCATGCGCAAGGCAACAACGCGGTCCTCGTCGTAGCCGGTCCGCGCACGCCGGAATCGCTCGATCAGGAGTACCCGCCAACCGAAGCAGGCCACGAAGCGCGCCGCAACATCTATGAACGGCTGCTTTCGTACGAGACGAAGCCTGGCGAAAACGGCGTCACGGTGGAAGATTTCAGCAAGTTCCGCGGCGCCCTCGCGGAGAGTTGGGAGACGTCGCCGGACAAGACTTCGATCACATTCCGTCTGCGCCGCGGCGTGAAAAGCTATGTGGGCAACACGCTCACTGCCGACGACGTCATGTGGACCTTCGAGCGTGGCTGGAACCTCAAGGCGACGTTCCGCTGGTACATGACGCAGGTGCTGAAGATCAGCGACTTCAAGGCCGCGTTCCAGAAGATCGACGATCAGACGGTCAAGGTCACGCTGCCGAAGCCTTCGCCGCTGATCGAGCGCATCTGGGTGAACAACGATCTCGGAATCATCGATTCGGTCGAAATCAAGAAACACGTCACCTCCGACGATCCGTGGGGTTCACGCTGGCTCGCGAGCCATTCGGCATCTTTCGCGCCGTATCAGGTCACCAAGTACGCGCCGGGCCAGGAAGTCGTCTACGACGCGAACAAGAACTACTATCGCGGCGCGCCGAAGCTCACGCGCATCATGTTCCGCGAAATGCCGACGTCCGCGAACCGCCTTGCAGCGCTGCAGGCGGGCGCGGTCGACGTGGCGGAATGGCTTGCGCCGCGCGAGCAGGCCACGCTCGACAAGATGCCGGGCGTGAAGGTCTGGAAGGTTTACGGCAACTACATCCAGCGCGTGGAGATGAACAACAACATCGCGCCTTTCAACAACGAGAAGGTGCGCCAAGCGCTGAATTACGCGGTGCCGCGCGAGCAGATCCTGAAGTCGGTGTTTTACGGCACGGCGCGGCCGACGAAAAGCCCCGTGTCGGAGATCTATCCGGCCTATACCGCTCAGTATTATCACTACACCGAAGACCTGGATAAGGCGCGTTCGCTGCTAAAGGAAGCCGGCTACGAAAAGGGCTTCAAGACGCAACTCGGCTACCCGACCGGCGACCAGACCGAGGAAGAGCTCGCGATCATCCTGAAGACCGCGTTCTCGAAGATCGGCGTGGATGTCGAGTTGCAGAAGCTGCCGGCATCGACGCTCGTGGAGCGCTATTCGAAGGGCACGATCCCGATGTACTTCTTCCGCGACATGGCAATCGTCCCGGACGCCGCCTACGTGACGAACCTGTGGCTCAACAGCGCGTCGCTTATCAACTACTCGCATTACAAGAACGCCGAAGTCGATTCGCTCATCAACGAAAGCCTTTCCATCACTGACGAAGCGAAGCGCACGACCGAGATGCAGCGCGTCCAGGAACTCGTGATGAAGGAAGCGCCGTGGGTCTTTCTGATCAACCCGGGTTACCAGCTCGCCACGCGCGCGAACGTCAAGGGCTATAGCTGGAACACGACCAACGGCAACACCTGGTACGACTTCTCCAAGAACTAAGCAGCACCGGCGCGCGCACACCGGCCTCCTCGGGCGTGCGCGCGGTTCATCCCTTTACCGAGGACCAGCGCGATGTCTCTCTTCACTGCATGGCGATCCGTTCCGCGCCCGCTGCGCATCGTCATTGCGCGGATCGGCATTCTCGTTCCGCAGATGTTCGGCGTGATGTTCGCGACGTTTCTGCTGATTCGACTGCTGCCCGGCGACCCCGCCCTGCTGATGCTCGGCAACATGGCGACGCCCGAAGCCATCGCTTCGCTGCGCGAGCGGCTGCACCTGAACGGCAGCGTCTGGTCGCAGTTCGGCGGCTATGTGTCGGCGCTGATGCACGGCGATCTCGGCACCTCGATGTTCACGTCGAACCCCGTGACCGTCGACCTGCTGCAACGCGTGCCCGCGACGCTCGAACTCATCGTGTACTCGATGATCCTGACCGTGGTGCTGGGCGTCGGCATCGCGGTGACATCGGCGGTGCGCCCCGGCGGCATCGTCGATCGGGCGAGCCGTGTGTATGGACTCGCTGCGGGCGCCATCCCCGATTTCTGGGTCGGCCTGCTGCTGATATACACGCTGTTTCATCTCGCCGGGATTGCACCCGCACCGTTCGGACGTGTCGATTCGTTCGTCACGCCGCCGCCGACGGTCACGGGCTTCTACACCATCGACAGCGTGATCGCCGGCGACTGGGAAGCATGGCGCTCGTCGGTCTCGCATCTATGGCTGCCGGTGCTCACGCTCACCATCGTCAACATGGGCGGCCTGATGAAGCTGACGCGCGCCACGTTCGAGGGCCTCTACAAAAGCGAATTCATCCGTCACGGACGCGCATCCGGACTTTCCGAGCGCACGCTCGTGCTGAGTGCGCTGCGCAACAGCCTGCCTCCGATCATCACGATGATCGGCTTTCTGTTCGGCTTCCTGCTGGGCGCGGCGGTGCTGGTGGAGACGATCTTCGCGTGGGGCGGGCTCGGCCAGTACGCTGTTCAGGCGGTGATGAACAGCGACTATCCTGCGCTGCAGGGCTTCGTCCTCGTGGCTGCCGCATTCATCCTGCTCGTCTATACCGCCGTGGACGTGCTCTACGGCCTCGCCGACCCGAGGATCGAGATATGAAACCGCTGTTTTCCCTGCGTGGCCGCACGAATGCAACGCTCGTCATCGGACTGGCGTTGCTCGCGCTGCAGATCGTGCTGATCGTCTTCGCGCCCGTCATCGCGCCGCACTCGCCGATCGACGCCGATCCGTCCAACATCCTGAAGCCGCCTTCGTGGCGCTACTGGTTCGGCACGGACGTGTCGGGCATGGACATCCTTTCGCGCGTGATCTACGCGACGCGCATCAACTTGCTCATTAGCGTAACGGCGGTGGCCATCGCCTTCGCCATCGGCGTGCCGATCGGGCTTTTCATAGGCTACTACCGGAATTTCCTGAGCACACTCGTGATGCGAGTGTTCGACTTCATCCAGTCGTTTCCGGTTTTCGTCATCGGCATGGCGCTCGTATCGGTCATGGGTCAGGAAATCTGGAACGTGGCGATCGTGCTGGCCGTCCTCTTCATCCCGATGTTCGCGCGCCTGATTCGGGCGGAAGTGCTGTCGTTGCGCGACCGGCCGTTCATCAGCGCGGCGGTGTGCAGCGGCGCCACCGACACGGCCATCATGTTCCGTCACATCCTGCCCAACGCCATCACGCCCGCCATCGTGCAGATTTCGATCAGCATCGGCATGGCCATTCTGCTGACGGCGGGCCTCTCGTTCGTCGGCGCGGGCGTGCGCATGCCGACGCCCGAGTGGGGCCTCATGGTCGCCAACGGCGCGCAGCAGATGATTCTCGGCGTCTGGTGGGCAGCGCTCTTTCCGGGCCTCGCCATCATCGTCTCGGTGCTGACCTTCGCGATTCTCGGCGATGCCGTCAAGCGTCTCTCCGATCCCGTCACGCGAGGCAAGTCATGAGCAGCGCGCTCTCATCTTCATTGCTCGAAGTGCAGGACCTGCGCGTCGCCTTCGACGACGCGCCGTCCCGGCACGTGCTCGACGGCGTCAGCTTCGCGCTGCGCAAGGGCGAAATACTCGGCATCGTGGGAGAAACCGGCGCGGGCAAGTCGGTGCTGGCACGTTCCATCATCGACCTGTTGCCGGAGGGCGGCCGCGTGGTCGGCGGTCGCATCATGCTCGACGGCAAGTCCGTGTTGGACATGTCCGCGCACGAAAAGCGCGGATATCGAGGCGGCGATGTCGCGCTGATCGGCACGAACGCGAAGATGCTGCTCGATCCTGTCGAGACGGTCGGTGCTCAGATCGTGCGCGTACTGCGCGTCCACAAGCGCATCGGCCGGAAAGCGGCGTGGCGCGAAGCCATCGAACTGTTCCAGCAGGTGGGCATCGTCAATCCGGAAGCGCGAGCCCACGCGTATCCTCACGAACTTTCGGGCGGCATGGCGCAGCGCGTGGTGATTGCGATGGCGCTGATAGCGCAGCCGAGGGTTCTTCTCGCCGACGACGCGACGCTCGGGCTCGACGCGACCATCCAGTTGCAAGTGCTCGACCTGCTCGCGAGCAAGGCGCGCGAACTAGGCCTCAGCGTCGTGATGGTGACCCACGACCTGGGCATCGTTGCGAACTACTGCGACCGCGTTGCGATCATGAAGGACGGGCAGCTGATCGAACTTGCGGACGTCGGTCCGTTCATTCGATCTCCTTCCCGCTCTTACAGCCGCGAGTTGCTCGATGCCGCAAAAGTGCGTCCGGCGCCGCGCGGTGCACAAGCCGCCGAAGAGCAGGCCGCGCCGACGCGGCGTCCACTGCTGGAAGTCGAGCATCTGGTCAAGACGTTCGTTTCCGATCGCAATCACGCCGTGGTGCGGGCCATCGACGACGTCTCATTTTCGATCGGACGGGGCGAGACGCTCGCGCTCGTCGGCGAAAGCGGCTCGGGCAAGACGACGACGGGGCAATGCCTTCTGCGTTTGCTCGACGCGGACTCGGGTGTCGTGCGCTTCGACGGCGTGAGTACGCTCGACATGACGCCTGGCGCGTTTCGCAGCGTGCGGCGGCGGATGCAGATGGTGTTTCAGGAACCCTATGTGTCGCTGAATCCGCGCTGGCAGGTGCGCGATCTCATCGCCGAGCCGTTCGCACTGGGTGAACAGCTGAGCCGCGCCGATCGCGAGGCGCGCATTCTGCATCTGCTCGATCTCGTGAATCTTTCACGGCGCCGCGCGAACGCG
This sequence comes from Caballeronia sp. AZ10_KS36, assembly GCF_023631105.1. Lineage (NCBI taxonomy): Bacteria > Pseudomonadati > Pseudomonadota > Betaproteobacteria > Burkholderiales > Burkholderiaceae > Caballeronia > Caballeronia sp. AZ10_KS36. The sequence goes on from NZ_JALQDQ010000049.1 coordinate 118,096, forward strand.
TATCCGCACGACCTCACGGCCGGCGAGCAGAAGCGCGTGGGCATTGCGCGCGCACTCGCGGCGAACCCCGATTTCGTCGTCTTCGACGAGTGCACGACCGCGCTCGACATTCGGGTGCGCGCGCAGATCATCGATCTCGTGCGCAATCTTCAGCGCGAGATGGGGCTGTCCGCACTTTTTATCACGCACGACCTGAACTCGGTGCGCTCGCTCGCGCACTACGTCGCGGTGATGCGGCACGGCAAGATCATCGAGACGGGCACTGCCGACGCCGTGTTCGAGCAGCCCGTCGAGGAATACACGCGCAAGCTGTTGCAGGCCGAGCTTCCCATCGAGGAAGTGGCGAGAACCGTTCATCATCTCGACGTCGCAGGGGCACGACAATGAGCCAGCCGCAGAAAATCATGGTGACCGGCGCAGCCGGTCTGGTGGGACGTGCAGTGTCGCGCTTGCTCTACGCGCGCGGTGACGCGGTCATTCCGGTGGATCGCGAAGGCGGACTGCGCATCGGCGAACTGACGGTGCTGGAAGGCGACTTGCGCAACGTGCATCGGCTGCATGCGCTCGCGCGCGATGGGCTCGATGCCGTCATTCATTGCGGCGCGTTTTCCGGGCCGATGGTTGCGCGCGACGATCCCGTCGCCATGTTCGATGTCAACATCGGCGGCACGGCGAACATGCTCGAACTCGCACGCATTCATGGCGCGCGGCGCTTCGTCTATTGCTCGTCGACAAGCGCGTACGGCGATACACCGCCCGGCCCCGTGAGGGAGGACGTGCCGATGGCGCCGGCGAGCCTCTATGGCGCGAGCAAGGTCTGCGGCGAGCAACTGGTCAGCGCCTACGCAAAGCAATACGGCGTGGACGGCGTAAGCCTGCGCCTGTCGTGGGTGTACGGTCCGCATCGCACCACCGACTGCATTATCCGCCGCATGCTCACCGACGCAATGCGCGCTCAGCCGACGCGCGTGCCGTTCGGCGCGGACTTTCATCGCCAGTACATCCATGTCGATGATGCCGCCGCCGCTCTGCTCGCGGCCCTCGACGCGCCCGTGCTTCGCCGGCGCGTCTACAACATTACCGGCGGCACCCGCCTCACGCTTGGCGAAGTCGCGGAGGTCGTGCGCCGTGTGATGCCCGACGCGGATATCGAACTCGACTGCGGACCCGACCCGCTCGACGAACTTCAGGAGCAGTTCGACATCTCGGCGGCAGCGACCGATCTGGCTTTTCGCCCGCGCCACGACATCGAGGCCGGCATCCGCGCTTATGCGCAATGGCTTGCCGAAGCAGACGCCCGCTGATGCGGCGCCGGTTTCGTATTGACAGGAGTATTCATGGAATCGTTCTCGCTGGAAGGTCGTACCGCGCTCGTGACGGGCGGCAACAGCGGCATCGGCCGTGCAATCGTGCGGCTGTTCGCGGCACATGGCGCGAACATCGGCATCTCGCATATCAGCGATGTAGCCGGCGCCCAAACGCTCGCCGATGAGCTCGGCGCGAACGGCACGCGTGTCGCGACGACCGAATGCGACGTGACCGATGCGACGTCTGTCGCGCGCCTCGGCGCATGGGCACGCGAAAATCTAGGCCCCGTCGATATTCTCGTGAACGCGGCCGGCATCAGTGGCGAGACGGCGTTCGTGGACCTGTCCATCGACGAATGGGACCGCATGATGGCCGTGAACCTGCGCGGCACCTTCCTCGTGACCAAGCAGTTTTTCGCCGACATGATCGCGCGCAAGTACGGGCGCGTCATCAACATCGCATCGCAGCTCGCTTACAAGGGCACTCACGACATGGCGCACTACTGTGCATCGAAGGCGGGCGTCGTCGGATTTACGCGCGCGCTTTCTTATGAAGGCGCGCCGCACGGTGTCACGGTCAACGCGATTGCGCCGGGGCCCGTCGAAACCGCAATGCTGGCGAGCTTTACCGACGCCTGGCGTGCGATGAAATTCGCGCAGCTACCCGCAGGCCGTTTCGGTGAAAGCGACGAAATCGCGCCCACCGCGCTACTGCTCGCGTCCGAGACGGGCGGCGCGTATTTTATCGGCCAGACCCTGTCGCCCAACGGCGGCGACGTGATGCTCTGACGACTCATCCAACTGAAAGGGAGCGACGTATGGAACTGGAGCGCGACTTCATCGGCTATGGGGCGACGCCGCCCAACGCGCGATGGCCGGACAAGGCTCGTATCGCGATCAACTTCGTGATGAACTACGAGGAAGGCTCGGAGCCTTCCATTGCCGATGGCGAAAGTGCGACCGAGACGTGGTTCACCGAATCACACGGGTTGAACTCGGGCGTGCGCGGACGCGATCTCGCCGCGGAAGGTCTGTTCGAATACGGCAGCCGCGTCGGCTTCTGGCGCCTGATGCGGCTTTTCGAAGAGCGCGGCCTGCCGCTCACCGTCTATGGCTGCGCGCTCGCGCTGGAGCGTAATCCGCAAGCCGCCGAAGCGATCCGCCAGGCACGCCATGACGTATGCAGTCATGGCTGGCGATGGATCAAGCATTACGAACTGGACGAAGCCACTGAACGCGAGCATATTCGCCGCGCCATCGAGTCGCTGACCCGCACCATCGGCGAACGCCCTTATGGCTGGTATTGCCGTTATTCGCCGTCGGTGAACACGCGCCGCCTGCTCGCTGAAGAAGGCGGTTTCCTTTACGATTCCGACTACTACGGTGACGAACTGCCGTTCTGGAAGGTCGTCGAGAACCGTCCGCATTTGGTGATACCCTACTCGCTCACCACGAATGACGGACAGTATGCGAGTTCGGTCGGCACCGGCAGTCAGTGGTTCGAATTCATGCGCGACACTTTCGACATGCTGTATCGCGAAGGCGCAACGCAGCCGAAGATGATGTCAGTCGGACTGCATATGCGTCTGATCGGTCATCCGGCCCGCGCGGCCGGGCTCGAGCGATTTCTCGACCACGTAATGAAGCACGAAGACGTATGGATTACGCGGCGTATCGACATTGCGCGTCACTGGATCGCGGAACACCCGTTCGTGGCGTAACACCGACCAACGCTCGCCAACACTAACTCAACGGCATGTCGACCTCGACATGCGCCATTACTCGAAGTGCAGCACATGCTAAAAACAGTCGGCGAAAGGCAGACAGGCAAACCCCGTAAGACGCGCGAGGGGGACAGTACCAGCGAAGACATCTATGAGCAGATCTACGTCGCGCTGCTCGAACACCGTCTTTTGCCCGGCACGAAGCTCGCCGAGGAGCGGCTTGCCAGCATCTTCGGCGTGAATCGCGCGCGCGTGCGCGATGCCCTCAGCCGTCTCGCCTATGAACAGATCGTCGAGGTCTATCCGAAGAAAGGCTGGTTCGTCGCGAAGCCGTCCGTCGATCAGGCGCGCGATGTCTTCGAGGCACGCAGGGTCATCGAACCGGCCGTCATACGTCGGCTTACGCGTGCGGCGACGCCGGACAAGCTCGCGCAACTGCGCAACCACCTACGCCTCGAGATGGATGCCCGCGAGCGCTCCGACAAGCGCGCGGTGATTCGGCTTTCCGGGGAATTCCACAACCTCGTCGCGACGTTGTCGGGGAATTCCGCCTTCACGCGCAGCATGCGTGAGCTGACGACGCTTACGTGCCTGGTGATCCTGCTCTACGACGCACCGATCAGCGCGAGTTGCCGGGCGGACGAGCATACCGCTGTCGTGGACGCGATCGCGGAGGGCGAAGGCGAACGGGCGGTCGAACTCATGCTTCATCACCTCGACCACATCGAAAGCTCGCTGAATCTCGATGTCGTCGAAGAAGAGGTCGACCTCGAGGAGATTTTCAGGCGACGCGATTGAGGCCCTCGCCGCGGTCGGTCGCCAAAGGTCTGGCCCACGCGTGCCGCATTTTCGGAGCTGGTCGCCCGCCCTGTCTTTCACGGAGCAATTGCGGCCAGCACGATAAAGCAGAACCACTTCGCGGACTGCCGACATCCTCTTACCGGCTATTACGGACGCGGGTCTGGATCGTCGCACGAGAGAAGGTAGATGACGGCCAGCCACGCAGGGCGCAATCGGCGATCAGTGCAATCTGTATACCCTGCAACGACCTCACTCAAGTATGGCGGACCGCACGCAGGCAGAGGCATACTCGGCGACGCTGTCTCCGATTGAATCGGCAGGACAACCCCGAGACAGTTCATCGAGACTGATTGGTTCGTCGTGCTCAGCGACTTCAACTGTGCCTGAAGCGAGTGATGCGCCGCTTCGAGTGCGGCGAGCTTGCCTTGCAGCACCCCGTTCCGGTGACGCGCGTCGCCCTGCTGCGCCCGCAGCGCCTGCAGCGCCTCGACGGTGCGACGATGCTCGGCCTCTCGCTTGTCGGCGCGTTTGGCTGCCTCCGCCAGCTCCTTCTGAGCCTTGGCCACTCCGCTGCGTTCGCGGTCAATCTCCAACAGGGCTCGTTTTTCCGTTGCGCGTAGGCGTTCCTCGGCGCGGCTCGCCGTCTCCCTGAGCTTTTCGAGATCGCGCGAGAAGGTATCGCGCACTTTCTCAAGTTCACGCTCGCGCGCAATGGCTTCTTCGCCGAGATGCTTGATTTGTGCCTCAAGCGCTTTGCGCGTGGCCGACTCTTCCGCCTGCTGCCGCTCCAGCTCCCGGATATCGACCTGCGCCGCGAGCAGCGCGGCCGTGCGCTGCTCCAGAGCAGTCTCGGTGTGCGCCAGCCCCTCGCGCGCCGCCACGACCTTCTGCTCCGCTTCTCTCGGGCCGCCTCAGCCTCATCGCGCAGCGCCGTCCGTTGCGCCTCGGCCGATGCAGTCGCCCGCGTCCATAGCGTGCCGATCAGTTCGCCAGCCGCCTCGCGCAAGTCCGTCGGCAGGTCAGGATGCTCGATGCGTACCCGGCCTTTTTCCGGCAGCTCGGCCCAGAACTCGCCCAGCACCGACGTTCGGCGTGCTCATGGTGCCGCGCCGGACCAGGTTGGAGAGGCGGCTCGCGTTCGGGGCGACGCCAAAGCGGAAGAACAGCAGCGCGCAGACTTCCCGACGAACGCAGACGAGGCCCATATATCGAAGGTGCTCACCGATGGCTCCGACAGGGCCCAAGCGGTGGCACTACGGTAGGTGCGAGCCCGCCCGGCGACGACAGTGAGCCTCACGAGTGCCGACTTTGCGATGACGCGTTAAGAATGAGATCTGTAGCAGACTGCACCCGACATAGGCAGCCGGAGCTCCAAGCTATGTACACATAGACGCGTCCCAACGCGTGGATCGCTTCAGCCTGAGCGGCTGTCTCGACTGCCAGAGCAGCGCCGGCGTGGTGACAGTCCCGTTCGCGATGAAGGGAATTCCATATGGCAGACCCCAGCGTATCCGTCAAGCTATCTGGGCATTTCAATTAGGCGTACGAATCATGGAACCGCAATTGGCTTGATGTCAAACGTCATCGCGGTCTGCGAATGAGGTAATTAGACGTCCGCTCGCAGCCGCGCCCGGATCGACAGGCAGCGCGGCGCATTCGAGGCCGCGCCGCATCAGCAGATCGAGCCGGTCGGGAGCACCTTCACTGTCACCTTGAGGACCTATCGTAGCTGCTGAGGTGGAGATGACCTTCGAATCCCTGCCAAGCACTTCCGACCGTATTTCAGGTCAGGAGTGCCACTGTTGTCACGGGAGCTAGCGCGCGTTCTCGTCCAGCACGAGAAGGTTGTCCTCCGAGAACCCAAGTGCAACCGGCTGCCCGCACTCCGGCAGGATCCTGTTAGGATCGTTGAAGACATCGAGCGAAACGACCGCGTGCCTGACGCGCGCGCGAATGCGCACCACGGCGCCGAGAAAGCTGATCTGCTCGACGGTGGCCGCGAGAGAATTGCGGCCGTTCGACGGCGGCTCCAGCACGATCGCTTCAGGACGAAGCGCCAGCAATCGTTCCTTTCCGGCATCATCCGCCGCCAGTGGGCGCGATGTCACGAGCTCCTGACCATCGACCGCGATGCGCCCGGTCCCGGGATCGATTACGCGTCCGGCCAAAATATTCAGCGTTCCCACGAACGACGCGACGAAGCGCGTGCGCGGAAAGTTGTAGATGTCGAGCGGCGAACCCACCTGTTCCACGCGCCCGTCGTTCATCACGACGATACGGTCGGAGATCGACAACGCCTCTTCCTGGTCATGCGTGACAAAAATTGATGTGATGCCGAGCTCACGCTGCAGCGCCCGAATGTCCTCGCGCAGCGACACGCGGATTTTCGCATCGAGCGCGGAAAGGGGTTCGTCGAGCAGCAGCACCTGCGGTTTGCTCGCCAGCGCGCGAGCCAGCGCCACACGCTGTTGCTGTCCGCCTGACAATTGCCACGGATACCGCGCGGCGAGTTGCGGCAGCTTGATGAGCTCGAGCAGCTCGGTGACGCGCGCATCGATCTCCTTTTGCGAACGCTTCGCAACCTTCAACGCGAAGCCGATGTTCTGCGCCACCGTCATGTTCGGAAAAAGCGCATACGCCTGGAACACCATGCCCACAGCACGATCGCGCGTGCGCATATGCGTGACGTCGCGTCCATTGAGACGGATCGTGCCGCGCGTGGGCGTCTCGAATCCGGCGATCATGCGCAGCACCGTCGTCTTGCCGCAGCCTGAGGGACCGAGAAACGTGATGAATTCGCCCTGCTCGATCGCCATGTCGAACCGATGCAGGGCCACGTTGGGCCCAAAGGTTTTGTGAAGATCGTCGATTTCGAGAAATGGCATGCTTGCGGCCTCGTCGGCTCAGGTTTTACGGCCGGCCAGTGCGCGCGCTGATCCGAACACCTGGATCAGGCCCATCGATGCCCATGTGACGATGAACGCGATAATCGCCAGCGCCGAGGGTTCGTATGCGCGATTCGCGCCGATCAGTTGCAGATAAGGCCCAAACGCCGGACGGTCAAGCAGGCTCGCGATCGTGAATTCGCCGATCACGACGGCCAACGTCAGGAACGCGCCCGACAGAATCCCCGAGCGCACGTTAGGGAAGATCACGCGCAACAGGATCGTCGTCCAGCCGGCGCCGAGAGATTCGGCGGCCTCGGTCAGCGAGCGGACGTCCACGGCGCGCATGCCCGCATCGACGGCGCGATACATGTAGGGCAAAGACAGCGTAACGTAGCCGAAGACGAGCAGCAGATCGGTCGCGCGCTCATTGCTGGTGAGCGGCAGGATCGAACTGCTGTTATAGATGCGCAGATAGCCGAAGACAATCACAATGGCCGGTATCACCAGGGGCAGCAAGGTGATGAATTCGACGACGGGCCGCAACTTCGGCAGACGCAGTTGCACCCAATACGCGGTGGGCACGACGAGCAGCACGCAGATCACGATGGTGAGCAAGCCCATTAGCACCGAATAGCCGAACGAAGCCTGAAAATGCGGATCGCCGAGGACGATCCGATACGCGTCGAAGCTATATCCATCGCGGCGCATCCGCAGGCTGAACTCCAAGGTGGCGGCGAGCGGAACCAGAAAGTACAGCGTGCCGATGATCATCGCGATCCAGGCGCCCGCGCGCGATTGCCTCTTCATCGGCGCCCCCTTTCGGCTCTCGCGCGCAACAAGATGTAGCCGCCGTTGGACAACCCGGTGACCACGATCATGCCCAGCGCGAGCGCATAACCGAGGTTCTGGTTATGCAGCACGTCGCCGCGGATCTGCGCGTACAGCAGGATTGGCACGATGTTGAGCGAGCTGCCTGTTAGCGCGTAGGCCGTGGCCACTGCGCCGAACGCGTTGGCAAAGAGCAGCAGCGCCGCGCCAAGGAGGCTCGGCCACAAGACCGGCAAGCCGACGTACCGCCAATACTGCGCCGCCGTGCCGCCGAGACAGTCGCACGCTTCTCGCCACTCGCGTTTGAGCCCGTCCAGCGCGGGCGTGATGATCAGGACCATCAACGGAATCTGGAAGTACAGGTAGGTGATGGTCAGCCCAAAAAAGCTGAGAATGCTGAAGCCCGTGGAATAGAGATTGAAACCGAGATATTTGCGCGCCAGCACCGTCACGAGACCAACGCGTCCCAACGTGCAGATGAATGCGAAGGCAAGCGGCACGCCCGCGAAGTTCGAGGCGACTCCCGAGAACGTCATGAGCGTCGGACGGATCCACGCCGGTAGCCGGCCATGCACCGCTGCCCAGGCGAGCAACGCGCCGAACAACGTCCCGCCGGCGGAAGATGCCACGCTCACTCTCACGCTGATCCAGTACGCATCGAGCACGGCGGGCTCGGACAGTTCGCGAAGATTCGCCAGCGTGAAGTTTCCCTGCGCATCCTGGAATGCGCCGATCATCAGAAAAGCGGTGGGCAGCAACAGGAACAGCAGCGCGAAGGCAAAGAATGGTGCGACGCCAGCATAGCTGAGCCAGCCGGCGCCACGGCGTACGCGGGTGGGGTCGGACTGCGGCGCGGGCGCGGCCGGCGAAAGCAAATCCGGGCCCGAAACGCCTCGCTGCGGAGATGCGCTCATTCCGGCGAACTCGCGCCTACTTTACAGTCGCGCCGACGACCTGATCCCAGCCCTTCGTGACGGCGTCTTTCGTCGCGTTTTGCTGGTCGAGCGTCGGGAACATTGCGTTGCTGTAAGCCGATGCCGGCGGCAGCTTCGCGAGCAGCGCCTGCGGCACCTTCTTCTGCGCGACCAGTTCGTTATAGCGCATGGGATGGCAGTATCCGGCGAGCCAGCCGAGTTGCCCTTCGTCTGAGTAAAGGAATTCCATCCACAATTTCGCGGCGTTCGGGTGCGGTGCATAAGCGCTGATCGCCTGCACATACACGCCCGCGACGACGCCCGTCTTGGGCACGATCACCTGCACTTTCGGATTGCCTTTGAGCGTGTCACGATCGGCAAGCGCGTTGTAATCCCAGCGCACGATGATCGGCGTCGTACCCTGCGCGAGCGACGCGGCTTTGCCGATTGCCGGAACGAAGTTGCCGCTCTTGTTCAGGTCGGCGAAAAACTTGAGGCCCGCCTGGTTGGCCTTCGACCCGTCACCCTTCGTCTGCGAAACGCCCGCCGCATAGACGGCCTGAATCGCCTGATTCGCCGAACGCGGGTCGCCCGCCAGCGAGACCGCGTTGCGATATTCGGACTTGAGCAGATCGCCCCAATCGGACGGCGGCTTATCGATCATGTCCGCGTTGACCTCGAACGCGAGCACACCGTAGTAGTCGCCATACCAGTAGCCTTCCGCATCCTTCAACGCAGCGGGGATCGAGTCCCACGTCGACACCTTGTAAGGCTGCAACAAGCCCTCGTTCTTTGCTGATGGACCGAACGACAGCCCGACATCGATCACATCGGGCGCTTGTGGACCCTTGTTGCCTTTGTTTGCCTTGATTGCTTCGATCTCGTCGCCCGAACCCGCATCCGGGTTGAGTTCGTTGACGTGAATGCCGTACTTCTTCTGGAACGCGTCGATCAGCGCGCCGTATCCGCACCAGTCGTGCGGCAAGGCGATCGTGGTCAATTGCCCTTCCTGCTTCGCGGCGGTTACGAGCGCCTCGGATGGCGCGGCCGATACGGCGCCGCTGCCGCCCGCCCCCAGCGCCGTTGCCGTGGAGATCGAAAGAAGACGGCCCGCCCAGCTACGCTTCATCGTCATCGATGTTCCCGAAAGGAGGGTAGTGCGTTGAAGAGATCGTTCGATTGCTGGTGCAGGCTAGTTTCAAATACTCGAATTTGCAAGCTGCCAAAAAAGTACGACTTTCACTTAAGGCGGATGTCGTCTGAATGTCAGCGTGCCAGCGCGATCCTCATTGATGCTCCCACAAGCGAGCATTCCCTATGTGGCAGAAGGACCGTTATCAGCGCATACAGGCGCTTCTGTTGATGCTGGGCCGTGTGTCGAACGAGAGGATCATGGCGGAGCTCGCCGTGTCGCGCGAAACGGTGCGCCGCGACTTTGCTCGATCTCGAAGAGAAGGTGCGCTGCGGCGCGTCCAGGGAGGTGCCGTGCTCTCGTGTGACGAGGCTCCGATCGCGGAACGCGCCCGGGCCAATGTGCGCGCGAAATCGTTCGTCGCCCGGGCGGCCATCGGCATCGTTCACCGGGCAGACGGTTTTCGTCGATGCGGGAACCACGACTGCAATCCTCGCGGACGAACTCGCCAAGCTCGCCATCTCACCATCGTCACGAATTCGGTCGACGTCGCGCTGCAAGAACGACGACTGAGCACGCTTGATCCGTTTTTGCTTCCCATATTCGGCAACGAGAGTATGAGTGATGACGACTCTCGAAAGAGCGAAGTTGTTTTAACCACCACGATCTCGCGTCCGAAAGGCGGGAGACGTTTTATGTCAGGCGGGCAGCGCGTATTGCCGTTACATCTCGGACCGAGCTTTCAATCAGCCGGGCCGGGCGGAGCCGAGCAACGAGCATTCATTCAAGACGCCGACCTCGGGAGTGAGACACGCGAGAGACGCGCTAGTACCCTGCCCGCTTCAGTAAGGGTGGTCCGCGAGCCATGCCGCGTAGGTCTCGATCCCCTCTTCGAGCGTCACCCGCGGCTCGTACTTCAACTCCCGCTTCGCCAGCGTCAGATCGAACTGTGCGTTTCGATCCAGCACATCGATCGTGCCGGGCCCGACTTCAATGTTGGCGCAAGGAAAGCGCCGGCGCACCAACTCGGCAACCTCCGCGTACGAACGCTGATCGCCGCCGGTGACGTTGTACACCCCGGACCCGCCGGCAGGCAGGTCGAGCGCTAGCAGGCTGGCGCGCGCCACGTCGGTGACGTGCACGTACTGAAACCGGTAGTCGGCGCCTATGGGCTCGCGCGTCGGCCGCCCGTCGATCGCGTTGCGCAGCATCGTGTGCAGGTAGCACTGCATGAACTGTCCCGGCCCATAGATCCAGCCCGGACGCAGCGACACGATTCTCATCCCGTACAGGCGGTTGTAGACGGCCGCGAGTTTCTCGGTGAACACCTTCGTCGCCCCATACGGCGTGGTCGGGTTCAGCGCTGCGTCCTCGCGCGTCGCGTCGAGATGGTCGTTGTCGCCATACACGCATTCGGAACTGAAGTTCACGACACGCGCGATCGATTTCAGCCGCGCCGCCTCGAACACGCTCGTCGTGCCGAGCGCGTTGGTGACGACCGTCTGATACGGAATCTCGCGCGAGAAATACGGATGCGAGATCGCCGCCGTGTGGATAATCGCGTCGATGTGGAAGCGCGTGATCGTCTCCAGCAGGCTCGGCAGATCGTTCAGATCGCCCTGCACGTAGCGAATGCCGCGCGTCGCGTCGTCGGTGTCCGCGCGCCGGTCATAGCTGACCGCGACGCGGCCGCTGCCGGCGATCATCTGCATCAGCGTGCGGCCGAGAAAGCCGCAGCCGCCTGTCACGAGTATGGCCATCCAGGATTCTCCTCTTAGCCGTTCATCACTCCGCCGCCATTGACGCCGACGATCTGTCCGGTCATGAAGCTGGCCGCATCGGATGCCAGAAAGCGCACGACGTTCGCGATTTCGTCGGGCGTGCCGAGCCGCTTCATTGGATAGCGCGCCGATTCCTCCGTGACGTACGCGTCGCCGAGCGCATCGACCATCGGCGTCAGCACGCCGCCGGGCGCGACGGCGTTCACGCGTACGTGGTACGGCGCAAGCTCGCGCGCCAGGCTCTTGGTCAGCGCGATGATCCCGCCTTTCGCCGCGCTGTAGTGACTCAGGTTCTCGCAGCCGATCTGGCCGATGTCCGACGCGACGCTGACGATCGCTCCGTGGCGCTCACGCTTCATTACACGGGCCGCTTCGCGCGCGAAGTAAAACGCGCCATATAGATGTACGCGAATCATCCTGTCCCACATCGCGTCGGTGAGCCCGGTTATCTCGCTCTCTTGAAGGAAACCCGCGTTGTTGACCAGCACGTCGAGCCGTTCGATGTCGGCGAAGATCTCGCGCACGCGACCGGGATCGGACACATCGCCCGTGGCGATCGTGCAGGCGCCGCCGATCGTTTCGATTTCGTCGCGCAACGCGTCGAGCGTCGTGCACGAAGGCAAATCGTTGACGATCACCCGCGCGTGGCGGCTCGCGAACGCCAGTGCGACCGCGCGGCCGATGCCGCTGCCGGCGCCGGTCACGAGACACGTGGGGACGCCGCGTCGCGCGCCGTTGTCGAAATCGTCAGGTTGCATGGCCAACGGGCGCGGACGCGCTGTCGTTACATTGCGCTCGATTCTAAGGACTCTTATTTTTGGCGACCAGCATCCTCACGGGCGGTGTCACGAGCGCGCGCGCTGCTTCATGATGGAGGCACGCTGCACCATTTCGGGCCGGCCGCGCCCAACCGTGCGTCAGCGCACCCACGGACGTCGCCGGCAAACGCTCGTCTAGCCCCGCTGCAGCGCACCCGATGCAAACTGGCAGAGTTCCTGCTTAAACGAGCGCGTCACGGGATGAGCTTCGAGTTCAGCTATTGACGGGAAACTAGGGTTCCGATCCGCCGGTCGTCGTGCGGATGTCTGGTCCGAGAGTTTCCGGCTCCGGTCGGCGGTTACGAACGGTGCTCCACGGAGGGATAAAAGCCCGGGAGATGCGCGAGACAGCGCCCTCCCGTGGCAATTTCCCCCTCAAGATCAGGAGCCACAGGTATGCCGTCCGGTTTGAAGAAAGCATTGCGTATGCTGTCCATTGCCAGCACGCTGGTCGTCTCCGCGCTGCTGGGTTCGCCCGCCGCTCACGCCGCGGAGCCCATCAAGATCGGCACCGTCGTCTGGATCGGCTATGGGCCGTTCTACGTGGCCGAAGCCCTCGATCTCTACAAGAAGTACGGACTGTCCGTCAAACTCCAGTTCTTCACCGACCCCGGTCTCCTGCCCGCTGCGTTGACGAGCCATTCGGTCAACGGCGTGATGCTGACCTACGACCAGGTGGTCGGCTCGGTCGCGAAGGGGCTCTCGGAGAAGGTCGTGATGCCGATCGACTTTTCGAGCGGCGCCGATGCGATCGTCGCGTCGGCGGACATCAAATCGGTGGCCGACTTCAAGGGCAAGAAGATCGCATTCAATCCGCTGTCGCCGTCTGAATTCCTGCTGAGCTACGCGCTGCAGACCAACGGCATGAACGACCGGAGCATCAGTCCGGTGAACATGACGCCTGAGGCGATCCCGGGCGCGATGTTGTCGGGCAGCCTGCCGGTCGGCGTCACGTACGAGCCGAACGTGTCGCAGATCGTGAACTCGGGCAAGGGCAAGTACCACGTCGTCTATTCGTCGCGCAACGCGCCGGGCCTTATCGCCGACGTGCTCGTGTTCGACCAGTCGTTTATCGACGCGCATCCGGCAGAGGTAAAGGGCATCCTGCAGGCGTATGCGGACGGCATGGCGTACATGAAGAGCCATCCCGACGACGCATACAAGATCATCGGCAAGGCGCTCGGCGTGTCGCCTGCCGACGTAAAGACGCAGTTGGACGGCGTGTACAACATCCCGGTTGCCGAGATGCGGCAGAGCTTCGTAAAAGGGCCGACCACGCGTTCCTACTACACGAGCGGCGCGGTGATCGGCAACCTGCTGCTGAAGAAAGGGCAGATCAGCGCGTTGCCGCCGACCGAAAAGACGATTGACGCGCAGTTCGTGAACCAGCTGGCGAGGTAACCGGCATGGCCGCGATCTACCGCTATCGGGACGGGCGGCTGCCCCATACGGCCGCCATTGCGTATGCGTTTGGCGGATACGCGCTCGGCGTCGCGCTGCTGTGCTCGCATCGCGCGTGGGTCGCGGCGGCCGGCGTCGCGCTGCTCGCGCACGCGATGATCGTCAGCGCGTATCTGCTGCATGACGCCGCACATCAGGCCATCTTTCGGACGCCCGGTGCGAACGAGCGCCTCGGTACGGCGCTCGCGTGGCTGACCGGCGCGTGCTATGCCCCGTTCGCCGAGCTGCGGCACAAGCACATGCGACATCACGTGGACCGCGCGGACATCGTAACGTTCGACGCAAAGGGCTTCCTGCTGAAGCTGCCCGCGCCGGTGAGACGCGCGATCGTGCTGCTCGAATGGGCCTACGTGCCGGCCGTCGAGCTGCTGATGCATGCCTATGTGATCGTGATGCCGTTTCTGCGCGACGACCGTCGCACGCAGCGCCGGCGCGTCGTGCTCGTCGCGGCGATTCGCGCGGCGCTGTTCGCACTGCTCGGCTGGGTGTCGCCGCAAGCGGTGCCGCTCTATCTGGTGGCATGGCTCGCGTGCATCACCGTTTTGCGTTTCGCTGACGCGTATCAGCACACGTACGACGCTTTCGACGCGCTCGGCGACGACGCCCGAATCCCCGACGACAAGCTGCGCGACCGCGCATACGAGCAGCGCAACACGTACTCGAACCTCGTGTCGCAGCGGTTTCCGATCCTCAACTTGTTGCTGCTGAATTTCTCCTATCACAACGCGCATCACGAGCGGCCGATCGAGCCGTGGTACCGCCTGCCGGCGATGCACCGCAAGCTGTACGGCGACGACGACAGCCAGGTGATTCCGATGTCGCGTCTGCTGCGCGGGTTCCATCGGCATCGCGTGACGCGCCTGCTGTCGGCCGACTACGGGTCGATGGACGTCGCCGCGAAACAGGTCGACGACTTCTATGGCGCGGTGGGCGTGTCGTTCCTCACCGCAGTGTGATTCTGCTCGACAACTCGATACTGGAAAGTTCAATGCAATCTCATCTGATGCAGCATCTAAGCTGGGTCCGCTACCGCCAGCGTGTCGTCGACGACGCCGCCATCGTGCTGCTGCCGTGCGGCGCGCTCGAACAGCACGGTCCGCATCTGCCGCTCGGCACGGATGCGCTGCTGTCGGGCGCGGTCGCGCTCGACGTCGCGCGGCAGCTCGGCGGGATCGTCGCGCCGACGTTCAACTACGGCTATCGTTCGCAGCCGAAGTGCGGCGGCGGCCAGCATTTCTGCGGCACGACGAGCCTCGACGGCAACAGCCTGAGCCAGATGACGCGCGACGTGATCCGCGAATTCGCGCGGCACGGCGTGCGCCGCCTCGCGCTGATCGACGGTCACTACGAGAACCAGTGGTTCCTGACCGAAGGCATCGAACTCGCGATGCGCGACCTGTCGGTGCAAGGCACGCGTACGCCGCCGCTGCGCGTGGTGCGCCTCGAATACTGGGATTTCCTGACGGAAACCACGCTGGCCAAAGTATTCCCGGAAGGCTTTCCGGGCTTCGCGCTCGAGCACGCGGCGGTGATGGAGACGTCGATGATGCTGCACTACCACCCGGACCTCGTGTCGCTCGACGCGATGCCCGACGACGGTCCCGCCGACTTCCCCGCGTACGACACGTACCCGACGCGTACCGGCTGGGTGCCCCTTTCGGGCGTGCTGTCGTCGGCGCGCGGCGCGAGCGCGGCGAAGGGTGCATGGCTCGCGGAAGAAGTGGCCGCGCGCGTGGCCACCGCGTTGCGCGCGGAATTCGCGGACCTGTCCTGAACGCGGAGCACGAACGATGACCCAGGTTCTAAGGATGTGGCCGCTGCTGACGGCGATGCACCGGTACGACAAGTCGGTGTCGACGCGCCGTCGCGGCGTGGGCACGGAGATCGATGCGCCGATCCTCGCGTATCTCATCGAGACGCGCAACGGACGCATCCTGTACGACGTCGGTTGCGATTACAGCAAGATCGCGGATCCCGCGCTGCGCGCGCGCTACTACGAAACCGGCGAGTCGCCGTTGCCCGTGCCGCAAATGACCGACGAGCAGCGCATTCCGAACCATCTCGCGCGGCTCGGGTTGCGTCCGTCCGACGTGGACGTCGTGATGGTCGGTCACCTGCATTTCGATCACGCGGGCGGATTGTGCGACGTACGTGGCTGCGATATCCACGTGCATGCGGACGAGCTCGAAGCCGCTCGGGCGCAGGCCGACGGCGGCTACTTCCAGGACGACTTCGCGGGCGACTACCGCTGGCGCTTACAACGCGACGAATACGATCTCGCGCCCGGCGTGCGGGCGATCAATACGCCGGGCCACACAGCAGGACATATGTCGCTGTGGATCGAACTGCCGAACGGCCGGCCGGTGATCCTTGCCGGCGATGCGGCGGACTTGACCGAGAACCTCGACGACGAAATCGCGCCGGGCTTGTGCTGGAACGACCGCGAAGACCTTGCGCTCGCCAGCATTCGCAAGCTGAAGTCGCTCGCGTGCGAGACCGGCGCCTTCATATGGCCGAATCACGACATCGCGTTCTGGCGGACCGTCAGTGGAGCGAGCGCATGGCACGCGTAATGGAATCTTGCGGATTGGACCTGCGCGCATCGCTCGATCGTCCGGAGCCCGCCGGACCCGTGCCGGATGCGTACCTCGGCGTATGGCGTCGCACGCTATTGCGTAACGCGGCCGGCGACGAGGACCGCGCGACCCGCGTGTATTGGCTGCAAAGCGCGCGCGTGCATGTGGACCTGCGCGTGCCGGCGAACCGTCGCGGATTCGACGGTGTGACGGGTGTCGACGCGCTATCGCGTGACGCGCTTGTTGAGTTGGCGCGGCAGCAGGGCTTCGCGGGATTCACGCAGGTCGACGTGGGCATGCCAGATATCTGCACCTGGCATCGCCGCATTGACTTTAGCCCACCCAGTGACGCGCGCGACATCGGGGACATGCGCTTCGAGCGGCAGGAAGTGCTGCTCGAAGACGGCGTGGACGCCGACTATCACGAGCGATGGGAGCGCGAACCTGCGTCGGTCGGCGCGAGCTGGGGCGCACTGGTGTCGAGAGCGGAGCTGCTGTCGCTGTGCGACGGAACGCCACGCAGCGAACCGCAACTAGTGGACGAAGGCCCCGCCGGCTTCGTCGCCCGAGCCGGCGATTTCTTCATGCTGGCGCGCGGGCGTTCGGCCGAAGCGAGCGCGCTGCTCGCGCGCCATCGCGGACGCAAGCTGTCGAGCGTGGTGGCCGACCCGGCCGTCTCGCTCGACCAGGCACGCGAGCTCGTCGACTTCGAAATCTCGCTCGGCCGTATCGCGCCGCCGTCGGACGCAGGACCGACGATCGTGTTGTCCACCCACCCGTGGCGCGAGGGCTGCACGGTCCCCCTTCGCTTCGACCTGTCCACTGAATCCGCAGCACTTACCGACCCCAAGGAGCGATGATGTCGACGACCGAACATGCCTCGCGCGGGAAGCCGCTCGCCCCGCGCGTTTCCGACCGCACCCACTCGCCGCCGCTGTGGGCCGTGCGCGGCGAAATCAGCCGCCATACGTATGTCGCGTTCGCGCTCGCGGGCCTGATCGTGCCGCTGCTCGCATGGTGGGCGCTGTCGCGCTCCGGCTTCGCCAATCCGACCTTCCTGCCCGGGCCCAGCGCGGTCGTTCAGCGCCTCGCGAGCTGGTGGACGGACGACGGCCTTGCGGAAGATATCGGCATCAGCGTCTATCGCGTGGTCGGCGGGTGGGCGCTGTCGGCAGCGATCGCCTTGCCGCTGGGGTTGCTGATCGGAACTTTTCGTCCAGTGCAGGCGATGCTGGAACCGCTGACCGATTTCATCCGCTACATGCCGGCTGTCGCGTTCATTCCGCTCGTGATGTTGTGGATCGGCATCGACGAAGGCTCGAAGATCGCGATCATCTTCATCGGCACGTTCTTCCAGATGGTGCTGATGATCGCCGAGAACGTGCGTGCGGTGCCTATTTCGCAGATCGAGGCCGCGCAGACGATGGGCGCGACGCGCGAGGAGCTGGTCCGGCTCGTGATCTTCCCGTCGTCGAAGCCGGCGATCATGGACACACTGCGTATCACGATGGGCTGGGCGTGGACCTACCTCGTCGTCGCCGAACTCGTCGCCGCCAATTCGGGCCTCGGCTACGCGATCCTGAAAGCGCAGCGGTACCTGCAGACCGACCGCATTTTCGGCGGCATCCTGTTGATCGGGCTGATTGGTCTGGTGATCGATCAGGCGTTCCGGCTCGTACACCGGCTCTGTTTTGGAAAGTGGATGACCAAGCGATGAATTTTCACTCCTCAAAGATCTCCATCGGTCGGGTATCGAAGTATTTTGGGCGCGGCAGCGCGCGGATTCGCGCGCTTGCCGACATCGAGCTGGATATTCAGGAGAACGAGTTCGTCACGCTCGTTGGCGCGTCAGGATGCGGCAAGTCCACGTTGCTGCGCATACTCGGCGGTCTTGAGACCATCGACGAAGGCGCGGTGCGGATCGACGGGCAAGCGATCAGAGGCCCCGGCGTCGAGCGCGCGATGGTGTCGCAGCACTACAGCCTTTATCCGTGGCTGACGGTGCGCGAGAACATCCGATTCTCGCGGCGGCTCAAGACCAACTGTCGCGACCAGACCGAGAGCACCGTCGAGGTGGCCAGCGGGCGGGCCGACGCGCTGCTGCGTTCGATGGGCCTCACGCACGTTGAGCATTCGTATCCGAATCAATTGTCCGGCGGCATGCAGCAGCGCGTCGCGATCGCGCGGGCGTTGCAGAGCCGGCCGTCGATCCTGCTGATGGATGAACCATTCGGCGCGCTCGACGCGCAGACTCGCGAAGTGATGCACGACCTGATCCTGCACGTGCACGGGCTGGAGAAGACGACCATCGCGTTTGTCACGCACGACGTCGAGGAAGCAATCTACCTCGGCCACCGCGTCGTGCTGATGGCGCCACGGCCCGGCCGCATCGACACGATCTACGACGTGCCGCTGCCGGCGAAGCGCGACCCGGACATGAAGCTGTCGCCGCAATTCACCGCACTCAAGCGGGAGATTCTCGCGCGAATCCGCGAGACGTCGGGGATGCAAACCGACCTCGAGATGCTCGAACAGCTTACGCGCAAGGCGGTTTGAACGAAGCGGCGCGCCCCGCGTTCACGCGTGCCGCGCCGCAGGCATGCGGACGGTTCCCAGTGTCTCGAGCGCGGCGAGCAGATCGTCCGAGCGCGCGGTCGCCGCGAGATAGCCGCCCTCGATGCGCAGCAGGCGCAGCGCCGCCTCGTGGTCACCCGCATCGGGCTCCGCGCAGCAGTCCTCCAACACGAGCACCTCGTAGCCGCGATCGCTCGCTTCGCGCGCGGTGCTGTTCACGCAGACGCCGGTCGTCACGCCGGTGAGGATCAGCGCTGAGATCCCCGACACCGACAACACGTGATCGAGATCGGTCGCATGAAACGCGCCGGTTCCCGGCTTGTCGATCACGATTTCGCCTCCGCGCGGCGTCAACTCATCGATGATCTGCCAGCCCGGTTCGCCACGCACGAGCAGTCGCCCGAGCGGGCCAGGACTACCGATTTCGGCGCCAGAGCGAGCGGTCTTCAGCCGCTTGCTTTTCGGCAGATCGGCGAGATCGGCGCGATGGCCTTCGCGAGTGTGAATCACCAAAATGCCCAACGCCGCCGCGCGCTCGCGCACGCGTTGAATTCGCGGCACTATCGCGCGCGCCGGGCCGACGTCCGCGCCGCGCGTGCCCATGTAGCCCCGCGGATCGCAAAAGTCGCGCTGCATGTCGATGATTACGAGCGCGGTCGACGCCACGGAAAATGTGCCGGTGATCGGGAAATCGTAAGGCAGGGCGAAGACCTTCATCGATGTGCGTGCAGTGTAGCGTCGACGGATCATAGTCGGCCAAAAACGCGTCCGGGCGCTGTCCCTGGCGGTCAGCGGTTTCCCTGCGTTGAATGGGTTCGCGCCGCTCGCGGATGAACAGGCACGGAGGCGCATCCTTCTTGGAAGGCTGGTACAACGTACGCCGCCTGCGGTCCCTCCGAGCGGCCCAATCCTGCGCGCGCTACGGACGGCGAACAGCCCATACCGGCCTTCGGTGAATCGTCGCGCGCTCACCCGAAGGCAACGCGCGGTCAGCGCATACGCTGCCTTTATTGCGCGGCGAGCGCTGGGTGCTTCATCAAGGCCGCGGCAGCGGAAGACGACGAAGCCGGGTTTTGGCCAGTGATAAGCAGCCCGTCCGTGACCACGTACGGCGCCCAGTCGTCGCCCTTCGAGTAAATGCCGCCCTTGGCCTTCAGTTCGTCTTCCACCAGAAATGGCACGATGTCCGTCAGGCCAACCCCGGCCTCTTCGGAGTTTGCGAAGCC
This sequence comes from Caballeronia sp. AZ10_KS36, assembly GCF_023631105.1. Lineage (NCBI taxonomy): Bacteria > Pseudomonadati > Pseudomonadota > Betaproteobacteria > Burkholderiales > Burkholderiaceae > Caballeronia > Caballeronia sp. AZ10_KS36. The sequence goes on from NZ_JALQDQ010000049.1 coordinate 138,126, forward strand.
CGTGACCTGCTTGCCGTCGACGAGCGGTTTGCCGTTCGGCGCGGTCACGTGCCGCAGCACGCCCGGCGCATGGCATACCAGCGCCACAGGCTTGCCGGCAGCAATGAACGACTCGATCAGCGCGATCGAGCTTGCGTCCTCGGCAAGATCCCACAGCGGGCCATGACCACCGGGATAGAACACCGTGTCGAAGTCCGCCTGCGAGATGCTGTCAAGGCGCACTGTCGCTGCGAGTTGCGCCTTGGCCGCTGCGTCTTGTTCGAAGCGCCTGGTCGTGTCCGTCTGGTTCGCCGGTTCGTTGCTTTTCGGGTCGAGCGGCGGCTGCCCGCCTTGCGGCGAAGCCAACACGATCTCAGCGCCCGCATCCTTGAACGTGTAGTAAGGCGCGGCGAGTTCTTCCAGCCAGAAGCCGGTCTTGCGTCCCGTATTGCCGAGTTGATCGTGTGAGGTCAGAACCATCAATACCTTCATGTCTTGCTCCTTGAGAGTACCAATGTGCATAGTAGACCAGTCGTCTAGTTCATGCCGACCGCAGATTCTTTCGTTCTCGCATGGCGGCATTGGCTTGTTGCGAAAGCCGCCGTTTTACCGAAGCACGGCGCTGGACGTGCGCGACTAGCATGGCAATCGCCCGGCGATGACTGCTTGAAACGTCCCCGGCAGCGTCAGAGGCGAAACTGCTGTCGTAACGCTGCTGCAAGCAGATCGGTGATTTCACTCGCGCGTCGCGTGTTAGGCCGCGTCAAGACCACTTCGTGTTCGGCAATGAGCGGCAGGCCGTCGATGACACGCATACCTGCGGTAACCCTTGCGCGGTCTATAAGCGTCACAGCTAGCCCTGATTCGACGCATGCCTTGATGACATGCGTCGATCCGCTGTCGAGCACGACTTTCCACTTGCGCGCGGCGGCTTCGAGCGCGCTCGTCATTGCAGCCCGGTACGGACACGGCTCCGCATAGAGTGCCAATGGAACTGGACAGCTGTCGTCGAGTCGCAGCGTTGGGCTGCCTACCCAAACCGGCGTCGTGAGCATTAGTACGTCTGGCGACCTGCTTCGGTGCGCAGGCTGAACATAGATCGCGATGTCGAGCCTGCCGCGCGCGACCTGATCGCGGAGCTTGTAGCTCGGCGCGGTCTTTACTTCTAGTATCACGTCGGGCCAACTGGCCGCGAACCCCGGCACGATGTCACGAATTACGTGCGCCGCGTATTCGTCCGGTATCCCTAAGACGACACGGCCCGTGAGCCGTTTGCCTTTGATCTCCTCGACTACCCGGTCATGCTCTGCCAGCAGAGCATCTGTGCTCGATAGCAGCCGTCTGCCAAGCACGGTAAGCGTCACGGACTGGTTGTCGCGCTCAAGTAGCCTGCCGCCGGCAATGGCTTCCAGGCGCTGGATGTGAAGACTCACCGCCGCTGGACTCTTGTTGACGTGCTCGGCGGCGGCCCGGAAGCGACCAAGCCGCGCGACGGCGTGGAAGGTACGCAGCAGTTCGATGTCAAAGACGGTGGACATTTTGGTGATTGAGCCCGATTGAACGACCGGTTCAGTATATTTCGATTTTCTTAACGAGGGCGACGCGGTAGTGTCGATGGATGGCGAAGACTCATTCAGACATGCCTGCACAACGGCAGAAACGCATACCACTACCGGTGCTCGAGGCAGCGATGGTGCTCACGTGGAGTTCGGGCTTCGTAGGAATGCGGTTCTCCGCCGACTATGCCCCGGTCTATCTCGTTACATTGTGGCGGCTCATCGCGCTTTCTGTTGGCTTGTTTCCCTTCGTGGCCAAAGAGATCCGTCAAGCGGCGCGGCTGGTGTTGATGCAGCAATCATGCATTGGCGCGCTTGCGATGGCGGGCTACCTTGCGGGCGTCGCGGGTGGGATCCAGTTGGGTGTCCCGGCGGGTCTGGCTGCCCTCATCGCGGATTTACTGCCTGTCGGCGTGGTGCTGATCTCCACCTGCGCCCTGCACCAGCCCAGGCCGGCTAGTGTGTGGGGCGGACTCGCGCTCGGTGTTGCAGGGACGCTGATCGTCGGCCACGCTGCCCTTTCGCTCGGCAGTGCGCCCGCGTGGGCCTACGGACTGCCAGTCGCTGGTATGTTGTCGCTCGCGACGGGCACGGTCTGGCAGCAACGTATCTCCAGCCGCAACGCCCTTAGCCCGCTCGCCACGCTCTGGTTGCACAGCTTAGTGTCAGCACCGATTTTTGTCCTATTGCAGGCATATCAGGGCGGGATTGCGCCGATCGTCTCCGCTGGATTTGCGGCGAGTGTGGCGTGGACCGCCGTCCTGGCGACCCTTGGCGGGTGCGGCCTATACTGGCTATGTTTGCAGCGGTCCTCGTCTGCTCGCGTCACAGGCGTGCTGTTCCTCAGCCCACCGGTCACGCTAGTGTGGGCGTGGGCCATGTTTCGCGAGCCACTCTCATGGCTGATGGGCCTTGGCATCGCCGTTTCGGGAGCCGGAATGTTTCTAGTCGTCAACCGCGAGAGCGATCAGGCCGGTTGAGTACCGCTCGAGCTTGAACTGCGGGACGCCCGCAACCCAGCGACAGCAGCCCAAGTCGTGGCCACTGGTCACAGCGTTGGGGCGACAGCGCTGTCGCCCAAGATCCCCTCAACGTTCGAGCGTTTCCACTGTCCTGATTGCTTAGCTCGCTCGTTGTCAACGCCATGGGAAGAAGACGACAAGCTCTTCCGGCCTAGACGGCATATCAACGCCTCGTCCATCAATGACGACGCACAGTACCGGGCGAAATGGCGGACTGCCGCACGTCGACCTCATGCCAGAAAGTGTCATTGATGGCGTTGAAGTGGTCACGGTCGACGAGACCGACGCACATCGGTTGCCTGCATTTAGCAGTGCTAGACAATAGCCTAATCGGCGTAGCGCTAAGGGCCTGTTGGGATTCAGTCAGTTCGTCGACGCCGCTAAGCATTAGAGCTCAGTCTCGCTCTGCCTCAAGTTCGCGCTCAGTCTGCTTCAGCGCCGTGGATACCCACCAAAGATCGGGCACAGCAAACAGTCTGCTGGCAAGCACGCTCAGAGGAAATGCCCGCGCGTTCACCGGTGGACAAAAAGCTGACGTCTGAGATTACGAAGAACGAGGTGCAACGATCTCGACAATACAAATCAGATCGCTCGTCGGACGCGCTGTTGCGGGACGCCTTCCTTGCAACCGCTTTGCTCAAGTTCAGCGTTGAGCAGTCGTTAAGCAGTCGCATAGCTACCGCCTCGCGGCTCAAGGGCAGGAGTGTGCGACGACGATCGTCCGCACGGCTGAGCACTTAATAATCAAGAACAAGGGCGGTGTTAGCGGAGCGCTTTGCGCCGCCGTTTCGGGGAAAACATGTCTTACACGAATCGAGGTCTGAAGGCCAAGCTATATTGGCTCATCGCGGCGATCGGCGTCGCCTTCGTCACGGCGAGCGTCTGGAACGCGATGCAGTTGCGCGAATCGCTGATCGCCGGTCACGCGACCGAGCTGCAGCATCTTACTGAATCGCTGCATAGCCTGATGGCCGCAGAGCAAGCCAAGGTTGCATCGAACCAAAAGACCGTGGAGCAGGCGAAAGCATCGGTCATTAAGCAGATCGACGCCATGCGTTACGGCGCGGATGGCTACTTCCTCGCGCTATCGGACGAGACCGTCGTACTAGCGCACGCGAATGCGGCCTTGATTGGAAAGAACGTCGGCGACTTCAAGTCGACAGATGGGAAATTCATTTATCGAGATTTCGTTACGCTAGGCCAGCGCAACAGTCGCGGTCTGTACGAATACGACTTTCCTCGTCCTGGGTCGACGGTCGCCGAACACAAGCTTGCATACTATCTGTACGACCCGCGATGGCATTGGGTCATTCTGACCGGTGTCTATATTGCCGATGTCGATGTGGCCTATCATCGCTCGCTCGTCAAGCAGATGGCCTTGACCGGCGTCATCGTCATTGCGTTGTTGGTGCTGATCCGCATCGGCGCACAACGCACGGTGCTTGCGCCGATCGGCGAAGCGGTCACCGCGTGTCAGGCTATCGCATCGGGAGATCTGACGCGCAACGTGCCGGCATCCGCGTCTGGAGAAATCGGTGAGTTGATGCGCGCCCTGCGCACGATGCAGGCCAGGCTCGCCCAAACCGTCGGCGCCATCGCCGAATCAAGCCGTGCAGTCAGCACGGGAGCGAAAGAGTTGACGGCGGGTAGCACCGATTTGTCATCACGTACGGAACAGCAAGCGGCGTCGCTCGAGGAGACGGCGGCGAGCATGGAGGAGTTGACCGCCACGGTAAAGCAGAACGCAGAACATGCGGCGCACGCGACAGGTCTAGCCGACGATGCAAGCGCAGTGGCGCGGGAAGGCAACGACATCGTCCGAACGGTGCTCCACACGATGACCGAGATCCGCGACAGCGCCGGGAAGATGGACGAGATCATCGGCGTCATCGAAGGCATTGCGTTCCAGACCAACATTCTTGCGCTCAACGCAGCAGTCGAAGCTGCCCGCGCTGGTGAGCAAGGGCGCGGCTTCGCCGTGGTCGCGACAGAGGTCCGCGGCCTCGCGCAACGTTCATCGACGGCCGCCAAGGAAATCAAGCAACTCATCATGTCTTCGGGCACGCGCGTTGAGACGGGCGCATCGCTCGCGGCCGAAGCAGGCGAGACGATGCAGAAGATCGATGCTGCCATTCGGCGGGTCACCGATCTCATGAGCGAGATCGCGGCGGCATCGGTGGAACAGAGCCGTGGCATTGACCAGATCAATCAGGCGGTGTCTCAAATGGACGAAGTCACACAGCAGAATGCATCGCTCGTCGAACAGGCGAGCGCGGCGGCTGCCATGCTGGAGGATCAAGCGGAACAGTTGCGGGCTTCAGTCGCGGTATTTCGTACCTGAATTAGACGAAATGCGTCCGCCTGCTACGCCTGGCTGCGGCATCACTGTGCTTATGCCTTCATAACGATAGGCGTCGAACTCAGCACAAGCGCATTCGCGTGATCAACACGCGTGGGCGGCCCGCGCTGCCACGCGACGCGTCGTCACGGTCCTGAAAAATTTCAGGAGCCGCGGAAGCGGTGGGAAGTTGCTCGAGACGGCGCGGACTGCACGAAGTAAAAAATGCGTGGCTGGAGTGCTGCACCTAAAGTTCATGTAGCGACAAGCGGAACTCGCTCAAGCCCATCTCGACAGCCTGGCGCTGCAGCAAAACTGCCACTAGAACCGAATCAAGAATGGAACACGGGAACACAGCGGGCCTTCGAGTCATCGACTGCATTCTTCACGCGCACGACAGAAGCCTTATGCTTCTTGCGTGTGTGGTATGTGCAATCGGCATCTATGCATCGTTCGCTGTAGGACGGCATGCCGCCCGCGCTTCGGGCAAAGCAAAGGTCTACTGGGGCGTTGTAAATGTTGTGGCGAGCGGATGCACTGCATGGGCAACGCACTTCATCGTTCTGCTCGCATTTGAACCAGAGATGCCGGCGGCCTTCGAACCGTATTTGACCGCGACGTCGCTGGCCTGCGCGATCGTCGGCATCGGCGCCGGCGTGACCGTGTCGATCGCCGGCGCGCAACGGTCGAGGCAGTTTCTTGCGGGGCTGATCATTGGAACGGGCGTGGCGGCCCTTCACTATATCGGACAGAGCGCTTATCTGGTGCAGGGCTCGGTGTCTTGGGACGTCGAACTGGTGGTTTCTTCGATTGCCGTGAGCCTGCCGTTGTTCGGCCTGGCGATGTTGGCAATTGCCAATCGGGACAGACGCATTCGGAAGCTCGCCGCTCCGCTCATGCTCCTGGCAATCGCGCTGCTGCATTTCTGCGGCATGGCGGCGATGACGTTGCGGTACGATCCGACCTTCGTCTTTCCCGCCGATGCGGTTTCGCCGAAGACCGTTACGCCCGTCGTCGCCGGCGTCTCTATCGCGCTGATCGTGCTGGCAGTGCTCGGCTGGCGATTCGACCTCGCGGCCAAAGCGAGAATACGGCAAGACAGGCGACGGCTGCGCGATCTCGCGGACGTCGCACTCGAAGGCCTGCTCATCACGCAAAGCGACGTCATCATCACGTCGAACAGCAGCGTCGAACGTCTATCCGGCTTCGGGCAGGACGAGCTTACAGGCACACATATCAGCGCGCTCCTTCCCCATATCGATCTTGCGGGCTTGCCCGAGAAGGAAGAGCGCGAAACCGAACTAGTGGGAGCGACAGGGCAGAGGATTCCGGTTCGCGTGCTCCGTTCACAAGTGCCGCTAGGGTACAAACTGCAGACTGTCATTGCTGTACGCGATCAGCGAGAGCGCCTGCGCACGGAAGCGAAGATGCGCGCCCTCGCCTTCAACGATTCGCTCACGGGCCTCCCGAACCGCGCGAGCTTCTACGAACTGCTCACGCAGCAAACCGCTCTGCCGGCGAATACGGCGAAGCCGTTCGCCGTCGTCATGGTCGACCTTGACCGTTTCAAGCAAGTCAACGACACGTTTGGTCATCCCACGGGTGACGACGTTCTCGTGCGGATCGCAGAGCGATTGCGGGCGATCGCACGGGCTGACGACGTCGTCGCACGCCTCGGCGGCGACGAGTTTGCAGTCATGCAACGCGGCGCCGACGCACAAGCCGCCTGCGGGCTGTGCGTCAGCATCGTCGACGCGTGCAATCGCGAGACGTTCATCGTGGGTGGCCAGTCGATCCACCTCGGCGCGAGCGTCGGCTTTGCGCTTTACCCGGAAGACGGCCACGTTCCGGCCGAACTGCTGCGCAACGCGGATCTCGCACTGTACGCCGCGAAAGCGGATGGCAAGGGGGTCCATCGGCGTTATGAGTCTGCATTGAACGACAAGACGCAGGAAAGGCAGACGTTAGAAGCGGGACTGCGGCGTGCGCTAACGGATGGACAACTGGAGCTGCACTATCAGCCGCTGGTTGACGCTCGAACCGGGCGCATCGCTTCTGCCGAGGCGCTGGTACGTTGGCGTCATCCGGACCGCGGGCTCGTGTCGCCAGCGGAGTTCATCGGGATCGCCGAAGAATCGGGCATTATCATTCCGCTCGGCGACTGGGTGCTTCGGACGGCATGTGCGCAGGCAGCGACGTGGCCCGCGCACATCGGCGTGGCGGTCAATCTCTCGCCTGTTCAGTTCCGCGACAAGGGTCTGGCGTCGAGCGTCCGATCGGCGCTGCAGGACGCTGCGCTCGCGCCGCAGCGCCTCGAACTGGAAATCACTGAAGGGGTGTTGCTCATTGACGAGGCCCGGACGCTTCAAACCTTGGACGAACTGCGCGCAATGCATGTGCGCATTTCGATGGACGATTTTGGCACGGGCTATTCTTCGTTGAGTTACATCCGCAAGTTCCCATTCGATAAGATCAAGATCGACAGGTCATTCGTTCGCAACATCCCCGAGGACGCGGAAAGCGTCGCCATCGTGCGGGCGATCATTACGATGACCGCGTGTCTCGGCCTTCCGACAACGATGGAAGGCGTTGAGACAGCCGACCAGTTCCGCTTCGCCGTGGCAGAAGGCTGCAGTGCCATACAAGGCTATTTCGTTAGTCGCCCCCTCCCTGCTTCGAAGTTTCAGGCCCTCTTGGAGCACGATTCACTCATCGGAAGTCTAAAGCCAGAGAATGACGGACGTCTCCTAACGGCCGACGGACGTGCAAATGGGCAAACGGCCCGTTGAGCAACAAGCTGATCGTCAGACCGAGCCCTAACCAATTCTTTCCAGAGCCGGGGCGAAACTTAGGGCGGTTTGGCCACCGTTCGCCCCGCTCCTGACGGCCGATTTCAGACATGGCGTGCTCGTCGGGTTGCTTGTGCAACGCACACCGGCCGACGTGCTCGGCGCCTCGGCCGACGCACCCGTTGGCTGGGACGCAAACAGCACGTCAAGTTCTGGAAGGGTTGCCGGAACCCGCGATGCGACCGGTAATACGACGGCGATAAGTCTAGTTCCCCAAGTCTCTGGCTCGCGAAACAGCGGCATCGGCCGTTATCTATGCACCAACCCAATAAAGTCAGTCCCCTAGTCCAGGCGCAGCATGCGGCTGGCGTGACCGCGTTCCGCGCGAGGGGATGATGCGGCGCTGCGTAGAAGTGCGCCTTTTCACCCCCCCGCAGCGCTATATCGTCTTGCTAGTCCCTTAGACCTCGGCCAACTTGTCTAGCGGCGGCACCGGCCCTTCGTTCGCCAGCAGTGCACGCTTTCTCACGTAACGCATGATGCTAGTCGCGCCGTAACGCGATCCACCCATACCCGACTTCTTGAATGCGGTCTTTTCGCCGGCGAACATCATCACGCGCGGCAGTTCCGTATCGTTGATGCTCACGCCGCCCGCTTCCATCTTCGTCGCAAAGTCGCCGGCCGTGTGCGTGTCCGGGCCGAATACTGCGCCGCTCAGGCCGAACATCGAATCGTTCATCAAGCGCTCGGCTTCATCCGCGGTCGAGAAGCGCATCACCGGCACCACAGGCCCGAACGTCTCGTCCGTCATCAGCGTCATCTCGTGCGTCACATCGGTGACGATGGTTGGATCGATCCACACCGCGCCGTTCACCGTCTCGCTCCTGCCGCCGAGCACGATTTTCGCGCCCTTCGAGAGCGCATCGTCGAGTTGCGCATCGATGATGGACGCCTGCTGACCGAAGATCATCGGGCCGTAGTGACCGCCGTCGCCCGCTGCGTGACTGCGCTTGAGTGTCTGCGCTTGCGTCGTGAGTTCGGCGACAAGCGCATCGTAGAGCGAATCGTGCGCGTACACGCGTTCGATCGCATAGCATACCTGCCCCGAGTTATAGAGCGCGCTGCGCAAAATGCTGGTCGCTGCGCGCTTCACGTCCGATCCTTCCAGCACGACGGCCGCATCCTTGCCTCCGAGTTCTAGGAACGCGGGAACAAACGCCTGCGCCGCCGCTGCCGCAATTTTCTGACCCGTCGGCACGCTGCCGGTGAACACGACGGCATCCGATTGCGCGACGATCGCCGCGCCGGTTTCGGCCGCGCCCTGCACGAGATTGACGATGCCTTTGAGCGCCGGCACTGCATCGAGTGATCGCTTCAGCGGTTCGACGAAGCGCGGCGTGACTTCGCTCGGCTTGATGACGACGGCCGCGCCCGCGACAAGTGCGGGAATCGCATCGATGAAGGACAGCACGAGCGGAAAATTCCACGGGCTGATGACGCCTACCACCGGGTACGGCGAATACGTCACCTTGAATACGACGTCGGGATGCGCGTCGAGCTTGCGGAACGGCGTGGCGAGTACTTCCGGCGCGGCATCGCAGAAGCCGTGGATGAAGTGAATGACCGCGCCGAGTTCTTCCTCGGAGATGCGGCGGCGCGCCGTATCGACGGACAGCGCATCGACGATCGCCTTGCCGTTCGCCTCCAGTTGCGCTGCCCATTCGCCGAGCGCCTTTGTGCGATGTTCGAGTCCGAGCGCGTTCCATGCGCGCTGTGCGTCGCGTGCCTGCGCGATCACGAGAGCGACATCGTCCGTGGATGCCGCGTTGAATTCGTAGTCGTGTTCGCCCGTGCGGGGGTTGCGTACCTTGATTGACTTCATCGTGATTCCGGTCTGTTGTCTGCCCGGTGATGGGCGGTTGTCCAAAGTAAGGACGATGCTAACAACAGATATTTCGACACGGCAGTCACGCGCGCCAGATGCGGCCGATTTCCTACAAGTGAGAGCGTTGTTCCGATATCAACGCTTGTCCGCGGTATCCGCGTTTCCGGTTTCGCTTCTAGCACGAGCGGCTTCCGGCGCATCGCGCTGCTGCGTGGAAGGGCTTGCGAGACGCCGCGCATCTTTAGGCGCGAAGCCGAAGTAGTCGCGAAACGCCGCCGTGAAGCTCGTCTGATGCTGATAACTCGTTGCAAGAGCGACTTGTCCAACGGGCAAGCGCTCGTCGACGAGCAATCGCAATGCATGATTCATCCGGCATCGATGCCCGTATTCGAAGATCGTCATGCCATACAAGAACTTGAAGCCGCGCTTGAGCTTCGACGCGTTCGTTCCAACGGCGCGCGCGAGTTCCGGAATCGTCGGCGCGACGCGTAAGTCCGCAACAATCATCCGCTGCGCCTGTTCAATCAGTCGGAGATCGCGTGCTGAAAGCGTCTCGCCCGGAGAATCGTCGCGCAGATGCGTGAGCCACATTTCGATGCACGCGCACAGTATTTCGTTGCACTTGCCTTCGAGATAGAAGAGCTGACGCGCACCCTTGTATGGCGATGCCAGCAGTTGCTCGGCAATCTGCAGCGCGTCGACGCTGAAGGGCATCTGGCGGTTGTAGATCTGATCGCGATCGATCGATGCCAGTTCCGCGCGAATCTTGTCGGCCTCGCCGCCGAGCGCTTGCACGAGGCGGTCGAAGTAACGCCGCGTCACATACATGCCCACCGATTGCCACGGCCCCGGCCCGCACGTCACCTGATACTGCACGTCTGCGCCCTGGCTGCACACGAGCAGATTCGGCGCGTTCACATGCAGATGCCCGGTATCAGAGAAGTCGACACTTGCCGGTCCCGCAATCGAAAAATGAAACTCGACGAAGCCTTCGGGAAGAATCTTCTCCGAGCGGCTATGCGCATAGTTGCAGTCCGATACGACGAGATAGATTTCGTCGCGAATGCTCGCCATCTTCCACACGCCCTCTTCCGCACCGCCCGGCACCATGACGGTTCCGCCATATAAGCCGAACTCCGGAACGCTCACGCAATCCGGCTGCACGCGCAGTTGATAGAACGCTTCGGTAAGGCGTGCCTGCCGGCCTGCGAGCGCGTTCCTGAAGAGTCCAGCGTGTGAATCGGTCATTCTGTCTCCTGCCGTTGCGTGCGCCACTACCGACTGGACGCGCGCCGATCATTCATGAACCTGCATTATGGATCGCCAAAAGTATGGTGGCGATCCTAGCGCGATGCATCGACGGACCAGCCAAGAAAAACCGCTTTTCCTAGGTTCGCGGCGTCTTTGCGTATCCCGGCAAAAAATGCGGCGGGTATAAGAAGGCCACAGGCGCGCAGTCCGCGCTCATTCCTGGTCATGCCTTCTTTCACGATGAAACACTACCTCTCCCGGCTGCGCGCACGCGGCGACTTGCTGACCGTTACGCGTGAAGTCGATCCGCGCTTCGAAGCCGCCGCCGTCGCGCGACGCCTGCAGCGCGAAACCACGAAGCCCGTGCTCTTCGAGAACGTCCGCGGCAGCAAGCTGCCCGTGTTGCTCAACCTCTATAGCGATCACGACCGTCTGCGCGAAATCATCCGCTGCGCGCCGGAAGAGACGTTCTGCGCTCGTTTGGATCGCGAGATCACGCTTGCATCGACGCTCGACAACACTGTAGAACATGTGCCGATGCCATCGGACTGGATCACCGGCAAGCTGTCCGACCTGCCGATCCTCACCTATCACGAACGCGACGGCGCGCCGTACATCACCTCGGGCATTTTCCTCGCGAAGGACCCGGACACTGGCGTGCCGAACCTCTCGTTTCATCGCTCGATGGTCGTCTCCGACGACGAACTGCGCATTCGCCTCGGCAGCAGTCACGACCTCGCGCAGTACCAGTTGCGAGCGGAAGCGCGCGGCGATGCGCTCGAAGCGGCCATTCTGATCGGCGCGGCGCCCGAGCTGTTCATGAGCGCGTGCGTGTCGCTGCCGCCGGAAGGCGACGAACTCGCGCTCGCCGCGGCCATTCGCGGCGGCCCGCTCGCGATGCGCCGCGCGCTTACCGTCGACCTCGACGTTCCGGTGGCCGCCGAGATCGTCATCGAAGGCCGCATCCTGCCGAACGAGCGGCGTCCCGAAGGTCCGTTCGGCGAATTCATGGGCTATTACGTCGAAGTCGGCGACAACCATGTGTTCGAAGTCACGCATGTCGGCTGGCGTGAAGGCGCGGTGTTTCATGGCCTCATTTGCGGGTCCGACGAAGACCTGCGACCGCTCGAAGCGGCAACGGCCGCACGCATCTACAAAGCGATATCGGCGCAAGTGCGCGGCGTGCTGGACGTCACGTGCAAGCCTACGGTGATGAATACGATCATCAAGATCGACAAGCAATACGACGGCCACGCGCAACACGCGCTCCTTGCCGCGCTCGGCTCGCACCTCGACTACAACAAGCTGTGCATCGTCGTGGACAAGGACATCGACATCTACGACATGGACGAAGTGATTTGGGCGTTCCTCACACGCGGGCGCGCGGACACGCGCACGATGGTCATCGAGAATGTGCCGGGCTTTTATCGCGATGCCCACAAGGATCACTGGGGGCGGCTCGCCATCGATGCGACGAAGCCCTGGGGCCGCGAATCCGAGTTCGAACGCAAGTCGATTCCGGGCGTCGATACGCTCGTGCTTGAAGACTATCTGCCGCAAGCCGGCGCGGGGGGGGGGGGGGGGTGGGGGCGCCCCCCCCGCGGATCGGGGGTCGGGGTCGGCGCGGCGCGCGGGGCGGCCGCCGCGGGGGGGGTGCGGCGCGGGCGGGGCGTCCCGCCCGGCCCCAACAAAACCGT